>NZ_JACVYG010000003.1:0-437952 GCF_014712245.1 Streptomyces sp. 5-10 | reverse complement strand
CCGAGGATTGCCCTGGTATCCAACGTGACCGGTCAGCCGGCCGCCGCCGATGAGGTGTGCTCCGCGGAGTACTGGGTCCGCCATGTGCGGGAGGCGGTGCGGTTCGCGGACGGCGTGCGGGCGCTCGAGGAGCAGGGCGTCTCCCGGTTCGTCGAGGTCGGCCCCGATGGAGTGCTCTCGGCGATGGCACGCGAGTGCCTGACGGCGGAGGAGACTTCGGCTCCCGTCGTGGTGCCGGTGCTGCGCAAGAACCGTCCCGAGACGCGGGCGCTGACGACGGCGCTGGCCGAGCTCCACGTGAACGGCGTCGGAGTGGACTGGGAACAGGCCTTCGCGGGACGTGGCGCACGGACGGTCGACCTGCCCACGTACGCCTTCCAGCGGGAGCGCTACTGGCTGGAGAGCCTGACGTTCCCCAGCGATTTCACCGCCGCGGGGTTCGCCCCGTCGGTGGATACGCGGTTCTGGGAGGTGGTCGAGCGTGAGGATCTCCAAACGCTCACCGAGACGCTCGACGTCGATGCCGAGACGCCGCTGAGCGCGGTGCTGCCGGCTCTGTCGGCGTACCACCGCAACAGCCGTGACCGGTCCATTGTCGATGGCTGGCGTTATCGGGTGTCGTGGAAGTCGGTCCCCGACGCCGCCGACGGCTCGCTGTCGGGGACGTGGCTGGTGGTCGTTCCGGCGTCCCGCGCGGAGGACGAGCTGGTCTCGGGGGTTGTCGCCGGGCTCGAGCGGCATGGCGCGGGTGTGGTGCCGGTCGTGGTGGACGAACGGCACCTTGACACGGACGCGTTGGCGGAGCGGTTGCGCGAGGCGGTCGCGGAGGTGTCCGAGCCGGGTGGTGTGCTGTCGCTGCTCGCCTTGGACGAGGACCCCTGCCCGGCGCACCCGGCGCTGTCGAACGGCCTCGCCCTGACGCTGTCCCTGGTGCGGGCCATGGTCGAGGCGCGTGTCGAGGCTTTGGTGTGGTCCGGAACGCGTGGCGCCGTGTCGGTGGGCCGTTCCGAGAAGCTCAGCCATCCGGCGCAGGCGATGGTGTGGGCGCTGGGCCGGGTGGCCGCGCTGGAGCTGCCCCAGCTGTGGGGTGGTGTGGTCGATCTGCCGGAGTCGCTGGATGAGCGTGCGGTGGCGCGGCTGGCGGGTGTGCTGTCCGCCGGGGGCGGCGAGGACCAGGTGGCGGTGCGCGGCTCGGGTGTGTTGGCGCGCCGTCTGGTGCGGTCGGCCGCGGCTGTCGGTGAGGGGATCTCGTGGCGGGCGCGTGGCACGGTGCTGGTGACCGGTGGCACGGGTGCGCTGGGTGGTCATGTGGCGCGCTGGCTGGCGCGTAGTGGTGCCGAGCATCTGGTGCTGACCAGCCGTCGGGGTCTTGACGCGCCGGGCGCGTCCGAGTTGCGCGATGAGTTGGAGGCGCTGGGTGCCCGGGTGACCGTGGCGGCCTGTGATGTGGCCGACCGTGGGCAGCTGGCCGCGGTGCTGGACGCCGTTCCTGCGGAGTATCCGCTGACGGCGGTCGTGCACGCGGCGGGTACCAACGGGGTGGCGCCGCTGATGGAGACCGGGTTGGCCGATGTCGCCGACGTGGTCTCCGGCAAGGTGGCCGGCGCCGTCAACCTGGATGAGCTGCTCGGCGACCGGGAGCTCGACGCGTTCGTGGTCTTCTCGTCGATCGCGGGTGTGTGGGGCAGTGGCGGTCAGGCCGGGTACAGCGCGGCCAATGCCTATCTGGACGCTCTGGTGGAGGAGCGTCGCGGGCGGGGTCTGGCCGGTACCGCCGTGGCCTGGGGTCCCTGGGCCGAGGGCGGTATGGCGGAGGGCGATGGTGGCGAGCAGTTGGCGCGGCGTGGTCTGCCCGCGATGGCGCCTGACCTGGCGATCGCCGCGTTGCAGGGGGCGGTCGCGGGTGATGACGGTGTGGTGGCGGTCGCCGATGTGGACTGGGAGCGGTTCGCCCCCTCGTTCACCATGGGGCGGCCGAGTCCGCTGATCGGTGATCTGCCCGAGGTCGAGCGGGTGCTGGCGGAGGCCGGGGAGACCGAGGACGCCGGGCTCGGTGCGGGTGCGGCGTTGCGGGAGCGGCTGGCGGGGCTGACCGGGGCCCAGACCGACCGGGTCCTGCTCGATCTGGTCCGGGACCACGCTGCCGCGGTGCTGGGATTCACCGGCACGGAGGCGGTTGAGCCCGGGCGGGCCTTCAAGGAGCTGGGTTTCGACTCGCTCACAGCGTTGGAGTTCCGCGACCGGCTGGCCGCGGAGACCGGTCTCAGCCTTCCCGCCACGCTGGTCTTCGACTACCCCAGCGCCACGGTGCTCGCGGCGTATCTGCGGACCGAGGCACTGGGCGCGTCGTCCCCGGCGATCGCCGCCGGGTCCGGGGCGCCCGCCGGTTCCGGCGCGGACGACGAACCCATCGCGATCGTCGCCATGAGCTGCCGCTTCCCCGGCGGGGTGCGCAGCCCGGAGGACCTGTGGCAGCTGGTCGAGAGCGGCGGTGACGCCATCTCCTCCTTCCCGTCGGACCGCGGCTGGGACCTGGGGATGTACGACGCGGACCCGGAGCAGTCGGGCGGGTTCTACGTCCGTGAAGGCGGATTCCTGTACGACGCGGCCGAGTTCGACCCCGGGTTCTTCGGGATCTCGCCCCGTGAGGCGCTGGCGACCGACCCGCAGCAGCGGCTGCTGCTGGAGACCTCCTGGGAGGTGTTCGAGCGGGCGGGCATCAACCCCGCGTCGCTGAAGGGCAGCCAGGTCGGCGTGTTCGTCGGCTCCTCGGGCTCCGGTTACGGCGCCAACCTGGAGACGGTGCCCGAGGACGTCGAGGGCCATCTGCTGACCGGTAACTCCGGCAGTGTCGTCTCCGGCCGTCTGTCCTACACCTACGGTCTGGAGGGTCCCGCCGTCACGGTGGACACGGCCTGCTCCTCCTCGCTGGTGGCCCTGCATCTGGCCTGCCAGTCGCTGCGTCAGGGCGAATGCTCCATGGCGCTGGTCGGCGGTGTGGCCGTGATGGCGACTCCGATGGCGTTCGTCGAGTTCAGCCGGCAGGGCGGGCTCGCCCCCGACGGCCGGTGCAAGCCGTTCTCGGCCGCGGCGAACGGTACGGGCTGGAGCGAGGGTGTCGATGTACTGCTCGTGGAGCGGCTCTCGGACGCGGAGCGCAACGGCCACCAGGTGCTTGCGGTGGTGCGGGGCTCGGCGGTGAACCAGGACGGTGCGTCGAATGGTCTGACCGCGCCGAACGGTCCGTCGCAGCAGCGGGTGNGACCCGATCGAGGCGCAGGCGCTGCTGGCCACCTATGGTCAGGAGCGCGCCGAGGGGCAGCCGCTGCTGCTGGGCGCGTTGAAGTCGAACATCGGGCACACCCAGGCCGCCTCCGGTGTGGCTGGTGTGATCAAGATGGTCATGGCGATGCGGGAGGGCAAGCTTCCCAAGACGTTGCATGTGGATGAGGCGTCGCCGCATGTGGATTGGTCGGCGGGTGATGTCGAGCTGGTGACCGAGGCGACGCCCTGGCCGGAGACGGGTCGTGTGCGCAGGGCGGCAGTGTCCGCGTTCGGGGTGAGTGGCACCAACGCGCATGTGATCATCGAGCAGGCGCCGACCGCCGACGGGTCCGGTACGGAGCAGGCGGGGGATGCCGCGGGCTTCACCGCGGGCCCGGTTCCTTGGGTCCTGTCCGGTAAGACCGAGGCGGCTCTTCGGGGCCAGGCCGAACGGCTGCTCGGTCAGCTGGCCTCGGCCGTCGACGATTCCGCGGTCGTTGTGGATGTCGGCTACTCCCTGGCGGCGACCCGATCGCTCTTCGACCACCGGGCCGTGTTGGTCGGTGAGGACCGTGAGGAGCTGCTGCGCGGCCTTGAGGCCGTCATGCGGGGCGGGACCGCGCCGAGTGTGGTGCGCGGTGTGGCGGGGAGGGCCGGTAAGACGGTGTTCGTCTTCCCCGGCCAGGGGGCGCAGTGGATGGGCATGGCGGTGGGGTTGATGGAGTCCTCGCCGGTGTTCGCGGAGGCGATGGCCGAGTGTGAGACGGCCCTGTCGGCTTACGTGGACTGGTCGCTGGCCGAGGTGCTGCGTGGTGCCGAGGGTGCTCCCGGCTTCGACCGGGTGGATGTGGTGCAGCCGGTGCTCTTCGCGGTGATGGTGTCGCTGGCGAAGCTGTGGCGTTCGGTCGGCATTGAGCCGGATGCCGTCATGGGCCACAGTCAGGGCGAGATCGCCGCGGCGTGTGTCGCGGGTGCGCTCTCACTCGAAGACGCCGCGAAGGTGGTGACCCTGCGGTCGCAGGCCATCGCGGCGGGTCTGGCGGGTCGCGGTGGCATGGTGTCCGTCGGCTTGCCGGTCGACCAGGTCAAGGACCGTATCGCCGCCTGGAACGGCGCGATCTCGGTCGCCGCGGTCAACGGCCCCGGCTCGGTGGTCGTCTCCGGTGACCCGGGGGCGCTGGACGAGATGGTCGAGCGGCTGGAGGGCGAGGAGANTGGTCGTCTCCGGTGACCCGGGGGCGCTGGACGAGATGGTCGAGCGGCTGGAGGGCGAGGAGATCCGGGTTCGCCGGGTCCCGGTGGACTACGCCTCGCACTCCGCGCACGTGGAGGCGATTCACGAGGAGCTGCTGAAGGTCCTGGCGGACCTTCAGCCGCGTTCCTCGGAGGTGCCGTTCTACTCCACGGTGTCTGGTGAGCTGGTGGACACCGCCGGTCTGGACGCGGAGTACTGGTACCGCAACCTGCGGCAGACCGTTGAGCTGGAGGCCACCACCCGTACCCTGCTCGGCAGTGGCCACGGTGTGTTCATCGAGGTGAGCCCGCATCCGGTGCTCACCCTTCCCGTTGAGCAGACCGTGGAGGCCGCCGAGGCCCGGGCCGTGGTCGTCGGCACGCTGCGCCGCGACGAGGGCGGTCTGGGGCGGTTCCTGACCTCGATCGCCGAGGTTCATGTCAACGGGGCCGACGTCGACTGGCCGAAGGTGTTCGCCGGATACGGCGCCCGCCGGATCGACCTGCCGACGTACGCCTTCCAGCGGGAGCGCTACTGGCTGGAGGCCCCGACGACGTTCGTCGGGGATGTCACCGCCGTGGGGCTCACCCCGCCGGTGCACCCGTTGCTGGGCGCTGCCGTCGAACTGCCCGGCACGGACGGCTTCCTGTTCACCGGCCGTCTCTCGCCGCAGACCCATCCGTGGCTCGTTGACCACATGGTTCAGGGCACGATTCTCCTGCCCGGCACCGCCTTCCTCGAACTGGCGCTGCACGCTGCCGAGAAGGTGGGCTGTGATCGGGTCGAGGAGCTGACCCTCACGGCGCCCCTCGCGCTGCCCGAACAGGGCGCGGTGCACCTCCAACTCGCGGTGAGCGGGCCGGACGAGAGCGGCGCGCGTGCGCTGAACGTCTACTCGCGGCTGGAAGACGGCACCGTGACACAGCCGTGGACACAGAACGCCTCCGGTCTGCTGTCGCCGGCGCCGGGCGGCGCACCGCGAGAGACGGGGCAGGCCGATCTCACCGTATGGCCCCCGGAGGGCGCGCAGCCGATCGACATCGGTGACGTCTACGACCGGATGACCGAGGGCGGCTTCGGTTACGGTCCGATCTTCCAGGGGCTGCGATCCGTGTGGCGCCGTGGTGACGAGGTCTTCGCCGAGGTCCGTCTGCCCAAGGAGAGCGCCGCGGACGCCGAGGAGTTCGGGCTGCACCCGGCTCTGCTGGATGCGGCGCTTCACGCCGTCATGTTCGTACCGTATGAGGGGCCGATGCCCGCCAGGCTTCCGTTCTCCTGGACTGGGGTCTCGCTGCGGGCCGTAGGCGCCTCGGAGTTGAGGGTGCGCCTCAGTTCGCTCGGGCCTGACTCGATCGGCCTCCAGGTCGCCGACGGAACCGGCCTCCCCGTGGCCTCCGTCGACTCCCTGGCGCTGCGACTGGTCGCGGACGCGCAAATCCAGGCGCCTGGTTCTCGGGCGGCCGGGCATGACTCGCTCTTCCGTCTGGAGTGGACCCCCGTTCCCGTCGCCGCGCCGGCTCCCGCGTCCGAAGGGACGTGGGCCGTGCTGGGCACGGACGGTCTGGGGGTGCGCTCCGGCTTGGAGACGGCGGGTGCCGACGTGGAGGCATACGCGGATCTGACCGCGATGCGCGAGGCGATCGAGTCCGGCGCCGCCGTACCGGACGTCGTCATGGTCACGGGCACCGCGGAGGCGGTTGGCATCGATGATGACGACGACCTGGCGGGGCGGGTGCGTGGCGTCGCCTATCGGGCGTTGGACCTGGTGCGGTCGTGGGTCACCGATGAGCGGTTCGCCGACTCCTACCTGGTGTTCGTGACCCGCGGCGCGATGGGTGTCCGACCCTCCGACCACGTGCGCACCCCTGCCGAGGCAGCCGTGTGGGGTCTGCTGCGCTCCGCGCAGAGCGAGCATCCCGGGAAGTTCCTCCTGGTCGACCTCGACCCGGAGGAGCACGGGGACGTGTCCTCGGCGCTACGGTCGGCGCTCGCCTCCGAGGAGCCGCAGGTCGCGGTCCGTGAGGGAACGGTGCTCGGTCTGCGCATGGCGCGGGTCTCCTCGGGCGGCGGCGCCCCGCGGGCGCTGGATGGTCCGGGGACGGTGCTGATCACGGGTGGTACGGGTGGTCTGGGTGCGTTGCTGGCCCGTCATCTGGTGGTGGAGCACGGTGTTGGGCGTCTGGTGCTGACGAGTCGTCGTGGCGTTCAGGCGCCGGGTGCGGCGGAGTTGGTGGCGGAGCTGGCCGGGCTGGGTGCCGAGGCGCGGGTGGTGGCGTGTGATGTCGCCGACCGGGCCGCGGTGGAGAAGCTGCTGGCGGGGATCGGTTCGGAGCATCCGCTGTCGGCCGTGGTGCATGCGGCGGGTGTGCTGGATGACGGTGTGGTGGAGTCGCTGACGCCGGAGCGGGTGGACAAGGTGCTGCGTCCGAAGGTGGACGCCGCGCTGCACCTCCACGAGCTCACCCGCGACCTCGACCTCGCCGCCTTCATCCTGTTCTCTTCCGCCTCCGGTACGTTCGGCAGCGCCGGCCAGGCCAACTACGCGGCGGCCAACGCGTTCATGGACGCCCTGGCCCAGCACCGCAGGGCCGAAGGGCTCCCGGCCACCTCGCTGGCATGGGGGCCGTGGACGCAGGACGGCGGCATGACCACCGAACTGGCCGACAGCGATATCACCCGGATGACCAGGAACGGCATGGTCGCCCTCACCCCCGAGGCCGGACTCGCGCTGTTCGACGCGACCCGCCATCTCGACGACGCCGTCCTGGTGCCCATCACCATGGACATGTCCTCGATGGGCGATCCGGTACACGCGCTGCTGCGCGGACTGGTGCGCGCACGCGCGCGGAGGGCCGTGGAGCCGGCCGCCGATCCGGCCGCCGCGCTCAAGCAGCACCTGGCCGGGAAGTCCGAAGCGGAGCGCGAGCGCGTCCTCATGGACCTGGTGTGCGACCAGACGGCCGTTGTCCTCGGCTACCCGTCGGGAGAGGCGATCGAGCCGGAACACGCGTTCAAGGACATGGGATTCGACTCCCTGACCACGGTGGAACTGCGGAACCGTCTCAACGCGGAGACCGGGCTGCGGCTGCCGGCGACCCTGGTGTTCGACTACCCGACCCCGACGGCGCTCGCACGGGTTCTGCTCGAGGAGGTCACCCCCGCCGACGGGCCCGTGACCGAGCCCGTCTTCGGAGAACTCGACCGGCTGGAGTCCACCCTGTCGGCGCTCGGCTCCGAGGGTGAGGTACGGGCGAAGGTGGCCGAACGGCTGAGGGAGTTCCTGAACAAGCTGGATGACGCCCCCGAGAGCGTCGACGCCACCGAGGATGTGGCCGAACGGATCGGATCGTCCTCCAACGACGAGCTGTTCGACTTCATCGACCAGGAACTCGGCCTTTCCTGAATCCTGCCCAAGACCTCGTGAACTTGTGACTGCGAAGAAAGTGGCGGCAAACAATGAGTGAGACAAAGCTCCGCGACTACCTGAACAGGGTGACGACTGATCTGCACCGCACCCGTCAGCGCCTTCGGGATGTGGAGGCGAAGCAGCGGGAGCCGATCGCGATCGTGGCGATGAGCTGCCGTTTTCCTGGTGGGGTCACCTCGCCGGAGGAGCTGTGGCGCATCGTCGCCGACGAGATCGACGTGCTCTCACCGTTCCCGAAGGACCGGGGCTGGCCCGAGGAGCTGTTCAATCCCGACCCGGACAGCCAGGGGACCAGCTATGTGAACGAGGGCGGGTTCCTGTACGACGCCGCGCTCTTCGACCCCGTGTTCTTCGGGATCTCCCCGCGTGAGGCGCTGGCGATGGACCCCCAGCAGCGGCTGCTGCTGGAGACGTCCTGGGAGGTCGTGGAGCGGGCGGGCATCGACCCGCTGTCTGTCAAGGGCGCCACGGGCGGCGTGTTCATAGGCGGTGCCAACACGGGGTACGGCGCGGCCGGGGCGATGGAGGCCGAAGAGGTCGAAGGCCATCTGCTCACAGGGCAACACCCTGCCGTCACCTCCGGCCGGATCTCCTACGTGCTCGGCCTCGAAGGCCCCGCGGTGACGGTGGACACGGCGTGTTCATCGTCTCTGGTCGCCCTGCACCTGGCCGTGCAGGCGCTGCGTCAGGGCGAGTGTGACTTCGCCCTGGCCGGGGGCGTCGCCGTGATGGCCCTCCCGGGAGGGTTCACCGAGTTCAGCCGCCAACGAGGACTCGCGACCGACGGCCGCTGCAAACCCTTCGCGGCGGCCGCCGACGGCACCAACTGGTCCGAGGGCGTCGGCGTGCTGTTCGTGGAGCGGCTGTCGGACGCCCGTCGCAACGGCCACCCGGTGCTGGCCGTCATCCGAGGTTCGGCAATCAACCAGGACGGCACCAGCAATGGTCTGACGGCTCCCAATGGCCCCTCGCAGCGCAGGGTGATCCGCCAGGCGCTGAAGAACGCCGACCTGACGCCCGCTGATGTGGATGCGGTGGAGGCACACGGCACGGGTACGTCGCTGGGCGACCCGATCGAGGCGCAGGCGCTGCTCGCCACCTACGGCAAGGAGCGGCCGGAGGACAAGCCGCTGTGGCTGGGCGCCCTCAAGTCCAACATCGGCCATACGCAGTGGACGTCGGGTGTGGCCGGGGTCATCAAGATGGTGATGGCCATGCGGCATGGCATCCTGCCGAAGACACTCCACGTGGACGAGCCGACACCCCATGTGGACTGGTCGGCGGGGGCCGTGAAGCTGCTCACCGAGGCTCGGCCCTGGCCGGAGACAGGCCGGCCCCGCCGGGCGGGGATCTCGGCCTTCGGGATCGGCGGAACCAACGCGCACACCATCATCGAGCAGGCCCCGGAAGCCGAGGAGCCGGGGCCGGCCGATCCGCAGGCCGGTGCTGGGGGTGAGCCTGCGCCTGCCGCCTCCTCCGTTGTGCCATGGCTGGTCTCCGGCAAGGGCGAGGCCGCGCTGCGGGCACAGGCCGAGCGGCTGCACGCGAGTCTGACGGCCCAGGGTGCTTCTCAGGACAACGATCTCGCGCTCGCGTCGGTGGCGGACATCGGCTACTCCCTGGCAGTGTCCCGGTCGGCGCTCGAGCACCGTGCCGTGGTGATCGGCGAGGACCGCGACAGCCTCCTGCGCGGCCTCCAGGCCGTGGCCAAGGGCGAGATCGCTCCGGGCGTGGTCAAGGGACAGACCGTGAAGCGGCCCAGGACCGTCTTCGTGTTCCCCGGTCAGGGGGCGCAGTGGGCGGGGATGGCGGTGGGGCTGCTGGACTCCTCGCCGGTGTTCGCCGAGGCGATAGCCGAGTGTGAGAAGGCTCTGTCGGCGTATGTGGACTGGTCGTTGACGGATGTGCTGCGCGAGGCTGAGGGTGCTCCTGGTTTCGACCGGGTGGATGTCGTTCAGCCGGTGTTGTTCGCGGTGATGGTGTCGCTGGCGAGGCTGTGGCGTTCGGTGGGTGTGGAGCCGGACGCGGTGATGGGTCACAGTCAGGGTGAGATCGCGGCGGCGTGTGTGGCGGGTGCGCTCTCGCTGGACGATGCGGCGAAGGTGGTGGCGCTGCGATCGCAGGCGATCGCGGCGAATCTTGCCGGTCGTGGTGGCATGGTGTCGGTCGGGCTCCCGGTCGACCAGGTCAAGGCGCGCATCGTCTCCTGGGATGGTGCGATTTCGGTGGCGGCGGTCAACGGCCCCGGTTCGGTCGTGGTCTCCGGTGATCCGGGGGCGCTGGATGAGATGGTGGCCCAGCTGGAGGGCGAGGAGGTGCGGGTCCGCCGGGTTCCGGTGGACTACGCCTCGCACTCCGCGCATGTGGAGGCGATCCGCGAGGAGCTGCTGAAGGTTCTGGCGGACA
Organism: Streptomyces sp. 5-10; assembly: GCF_014712245.1. NCBI lineage: Bacteria > Bacillati > Actinomycetota > Actinomycetes > Kitasatosporales > Streptomycetaceae > Streptomyces > Streptomyces sp. 5-10. The sequence goes on along the minus strand of NZ_JACVYG010000003.1, from coordinate 427,621 downwards.
TCGCGCCGCGTTCGTCGGAGGTGCCGTTCTACTCGACGGTGTCCGGTGAGCTGGTGGACACCGCCGGTCTGGACGCGGAGTACTGGTACCGGAACCTGCGGCAGACCGTTGAGCTGGAGGCCACGACGCGCACGTTGCTGGATGACGGTCATACGGCCTTCGCCGAGGTGAGCCCGCACCCCGTCCTCACGCTTCCCGTTCAGCAGACGGTGGAGGCCGCTGAGAAGAAGGCGGTGGTCGTGGGCACGCTGCGGCGGGACGAGGGCGGCCTGGAGCGGTTCCTGACCTCCGCCGCCGAGCTGCACGTCAGTGGCGTCGGCGTCGACTGGCGGACGGTGTACGAGGGCCGTGGTGCCCGCCGGGTCGATTTGCCGACCTACGCCTTCCAGCGTCAGCGCTACTGGCTGAACTCGGTGGCGGCCGTCGGCGACGTGGGGTCGGTGGGCCTCGGGGCGGTGTGGCATCCCCTGCTGGGCGCCGCGGTCTCGCTTGCGGGCGGCGGCGGAGTGTTGTTCAGCGGGCGGCTGTCGATGGCCACGCACGCCTGGCTCGCCGACCACGCGGTGCAAGGGGTGCCGCTCGTGCCCGGGACGGCCTTCGCGGAGATGGTCGCGCAAGCGGGGGACCAGGTCGGGTGCGGCCGGGTCGATGAGCTGGTGCTGCTGGCGCCCTTGGCGGTGCCCGAGCGCGGAGGGGTGCAAATCCAGGTCGAGGTGGGGGAGGCCGACGCCTCGGGCCGTCGCGAGGTGAGCGTGTACTCACGGATGGAGCCGGCCGACGACAGGGCCGACCTCGAGGAGCCGTGGGTGCGGCACGCTCACGGCGTGCTCACGCCGCCCGGTCCCGCGGCCTCCTTCGACTTCGCGAAGTGGCCGCCCTCCGGGGCCAAGCCTGTCGATATCTCCGGCGGCTACGAGCACGCCGAGGAGCACGGGCTGCACTACGGCCCCGCGTACCGGGGGTTGCGGCGCGCCTGGAAGCGCGGCGATGCGGTGTTCGCCGAAGTCGAGCTGCCTGAGGATCAGCGCGGCATCGCGAAGTACTTCGGTCTGCACCCGGCCCTGTTCGACGCGGCCGTGCAGGCGATGGGCGCGAACAACGCGTTGCGCGGTGGCGACGACGCGCCGAGCGCGGGCAGTCTGATGCCGTTCTCGTGGCGGGGATTCTCCCTGGAAGCAGTCGGTGCCCAAGCGCTTCGCGTCCGGATCATCCCGGACGGACGGCAGGCCGTGTCGCTGGCCATGGCCGACACCTCGGGCCGCCCGGTGGCTTCCGTCGATTCCCTCCTCTTCCGGCCCATGCAGGCCGCCACGTTGCCGAACACGGGCCGGACGGCCGGTGACGCGTTGTTGCGCATGGAGTGGACGGCGGGCGCGGTGAAGCCCGCCGAGGGCGTGGCACCCGGCTGGTGGGCGGTGCTGGTCGACGACTGCCTTGGCGTGGGCGCCGCTCTGGAGGCGGCGGGCACCTACCCCGCCGATGTGTACCCGGACCCCGCGGCGCTGAGTGACACCGTGGCGGCGGGCACGAGCATGCCCGGAATGGTGGTACTGCCGGTGGCTTCGAACGGCCCCGCTGTGGTGGACGAGGTCCACACACGGGTCGGTGAGGTGCTGGAGACCGTTCAGTCATGGGTGGCGGACGACCGGTTCGCGGGCACCCCGCTGGTGGTGCTGACACAGGGGGCCGTTGACACTGGCGACGGTGTGCGGGATCTGGCGGCCGCGGCGGCATGGGGTTTGGTGCGGTCGGCGCAGTCGGAGCACCCGGGACGGGTCGTGCTGGTCGACACGGATGATGTCGAGCGTGCGGTGAAACTGCTCGCGGGCGTGGTAGCCGCTCGTGAGGAGCAGGTGGTGGTGCGTTCGGGCGAGGTCCGCGTGCCACGTCTGGCCCGCTCGCTGCCCGCGGGCAACGCTCCCGAGCCGGAGGTGTTCGGTTCCGGCGCCGTGCTGGTGACGGAGGGCACGGGAGCTCTGGGCGGTTTGGTGGCCCGGCATCTGGTGGCCCGGCACGGTGTCAGGAAGCTGGTGCTGCTGTCCCGCCGTGGTGCGGAGACGGACGGCGCGGTCGAGTTGCGGGCCGATTTGGAGGCCGCGGGCGCCGAGGTGGTGGTCGCGGCTTGTGACGCCGCGGACCGTGAAGCGCTTGCCGCGGTGTTGGCGGGACTGTCCGAGGAGTTCGCGTTGAGCGCCGTAGTGCATGCGGACGAGGTGCTCGACGACGGGCTGTTCGCATCGCTGACACGCGAGCGGGCGAGCGCGGTGCTGCGGGCGAAGGTGGACGCGGCCTGGAACCTGCATGAGCTGACCGCGGGCATGGACCTGTCGGCGTTCGTGCTGTTCTCATCGACCGCGGGTCTGCTCGGCGCGGCCGGGCAGAGCAACTACGCCGCGGCCAATGTGTTCCTGGACGGCCTCGCGTCATGGCGTCGTGCTCAGGGACTGCCGGGTGTCTCGCTGGCGTGGGGCCGGTGGGCCCAGGACAGCGGAGTGACACAGCAGGAGGAGATCGACAACTGGCGCTACCAGGTGTCGTGGAAGCCGGTCCCGGACGTGGCCGGGGGCTCGCTGTCAGGGACCTGGCCGGTAGTGGTTCCGGCCTCCCGGGCGGGGGACGAGCTGGTCTCGGGCGTTGTCGCCGGGCTCGAGCGGCATGGTGCGGATGTGGTCTCGGTCGTGGTGGACGAGCGGGACCTGGACGCGAACGTGCTGGCGGAGCGGTTGCGCGAGGTCGCCGAGCAGGCGCCCGAGCTCGGCGGTGTCCTGTCGCTGCTGGCCCTGGACGAGGAGCCCTGCCCGGGGCACCCGGCCCTGCCGGGCGGCTACGCGCTGAGCCTGGCGCTGGTGCGGGCCATGGTCGAGGCGAAGATTCCGGCTCGGCTGTGGAGCGGTACGCGAGGGGCCGTCTCGGTGGGCGGTTCGGACCGGCTCACCAACCCGGTGCAGGCGATGGTGTCGGCGTTGGGCCGGGTGACCGCGCTGGAGCTGCCGCCGCTGTGGGGCGGTGTGGTCGATCTGCCCGAGTCGCTGGATGAGCGCGGTGCGGCACGGCTGGCCGGTGTGCTGTCCGTCGAGGGCGGCGAGGACCAGGTCGCGGTGCGTGGTTCCGGTGTCTTCGTACGCCGTCTGGTGCGGTCGGCCGCGACCACCGGTAAGGCGACGTGGCGGGCGCGGGGCACCGTGCTGGTGACCGGTGGCACGGGCGGGCTGGGTGCTCATACGGCCCGCTGGCTGGCGCGTAGCGGTGCCGAACATCTGGTGCTGACCAGCCGTCGTGGTCCTGACGCGCCGGGCGCGTCCGAACTGCGCGAGGAGTTGGAGGCGCTGGGAGCCCGGGTGACGGTGGCGGCCTGCGATGTGGCCGACCGTGAGCAGCTGGCCGCGGTGCTGGACGCGGTGGAGCGGGAGCATCCGCTGACGGCGGTCGTGCACGTGGCGGGGGCCACCGGGGTGGTGCCACTGATGGAGACCGGGTTGGCCGATGCCGCCGCCCTGGTATCGGGCAAGGTGGCGGGCGCCGGCAACCTGGACGAGCTGCTGGGCGACCGGGAGCTCGACGCGTTCGTGCTCTTCTCGTCGGTCTCCGGTATGTGGGGCAGCGGTGGCCAGGCCGCCTACAGCGCGGCCAACGCCTATCTGGACGCGCTGGTGGAGGAGCGTCGTGGACGGGGTCTCGTCGGCACGTCCGTGGTCTGGGGCCCCTGGGCCGAGAGCGGCATGGCGGCGGGGGACGTCTCCGGGGAGCAGCTGGCGCGACGTGGGTTGCCCCGGATGGCGCCGGAGCCGGCGATCGCCGGTCTGGAACGCGCGGTGGCGGGCGGCGACGGCGTGGTGACGGTCGTGGACGTGGACTGGGAGCGGTTCGCGCCTTCGTTCACCTCGGTCCGGCCCAGCCGGTTCCTGAGCGATCTCTACGAGGTCCAGCGGCTGGACACGGCATGGAACGATGTGGCGCGCACCGGTCTGGTGCCCCTCTCCTCCGAGGAGGGCCTGGAGCTCTTCGACGCGGGCGTCGTCTCCGACACGGCCGTGGTGGTTCCCGCCCGGCTGGACATCGGTGTGCTGCGCGCCCAGGGCGCCGCGATGCCCGCCGTGTTCCGTTCCGTCGTCCCGGACGCCCCCGTCCGCCGTGCGGCTCGGGCGGCGGAGTCCGAGGTGGACCAGGCCACCCAGCTGCGGCAGCGGCTGGCCGGGCTGTCGGAGGCCGAGACGGACGAGGTGCTTCTCGAACTGGTGCGTACCGTCGCCGCCGCGGTGCTCGGGTTCGCATCGCACCATGACATCGACACCGGCCACGAGTTCATGGAGATGGGCTTCAACTCCCTTACCGCGGTGGAATTCCGTAACCAGCTCGCTGCCCTTACCGGCCTGAGGCTGAACACCACGGTCGTCTTCGACTACCCGAGCCCGGGCGAGATGGTGGCCCATCTGCGGCCCCGGCTCGCGGCCGAGGTCGCGGCCGGCCCCGTCAACCGCCAGGTCCAGGAGCGGACCGCCCCGGCCGCTCCGGTCGCCGCGCCCGCGCCCGTGACCGAGCCCGCTCCCGCGGCGCCGCAAGCGGACGACACCCTCGGCTCTCTCTACCGGCAGGCGGCGCAGCAGGGTAAGCACCAGGTCGGCATGGATCTGCTGGTGAACGCGGCAAGGCTCCGTCCGACCTTCGAGGACCCCGCCGACTTCGAGGGGACCATCAGGCCCGCGCGGCTCTCCCGGGGCCCTGGACGTCCCCGGCTGGTGTGTTTCTCCTCCCACGTCGCCCTGGGCGGCGTCCACCAGTACGCGCGGTTCGCCGCGCCGTTCCGTGGCAACCGGGACGTGGCGGCCCTCGGCACCGTGGGGTCCGTCCCGGGGGAGAGCCTTCCGGCCACCCTGGACGCGCTGTTCCGCTTGCAGGCGCGGCTCGTTGCCGATTATGCCCAGGGCGACCCGGTCGTCCTGTGCGGCTCCTCGGCCGGCGGAATGTTCGCCCACTCGGTGGCCGCCGCCATGGAGGGCCAGGGCACACCGGCCGCGGGAGTCGTCCTGATGGACACCTACCTTCCGTACACCACGAAGCTCGGCCAGTTCGAGGACGCCTGGACGAACGAAATGTACGAGCGGGAGGAACTCGTCTCCATGGACGGTGTCCGGATGTCCGCCATGGGCTGGTACGTGCATCTGCTCGAGGGGTGGAAGCCGCCGCAGATCTCGGTTCCCAGCCTCCAGGTTCGTGCGACGGAGCGGGTGCTGGCGGCGGCTCCGGACGCGGATGCGCAGAGCTGGCAGGCGGACTGGCCCGCCGACTCCGCCATCGACGTGCCCGGAGATCACTTCACCATGATGGAGAAGCACGCGGACACCACCGCCCAGGCCGTCGAGGACTGGGTGGCCAACCTTTAGCGGCCCCGCGCCCGCCCGGCACCGGTGAATGGCGGGCGGGCGCCCCACGCCGAAGCCGCGCTCAGCGCGGCACACAGCTTTGACGCAAGGTCTTCCACGAAGCAGGAGTTAGGTGAGCAGCATGTTGCGCGGGTCCAGCGACTCAGGCGAGTCCGGAATCCAGGCTGGGCCGGATCGCGGTGAGGGCCCAGGTGAACTTCCATCACTCGCACCGGACTTCCGAGAACTGCTGGACCACGAGCAGCGCAGGGTCCTGTTCGACCTGGTGCGCGCACATGTCGCCGCGGCGCTGCGGTCCGAGTCGCCGCGTACGCTCGACGCGGAGAGCTCGTTCCTCGACCTGGGTCTTGACTCGCTGGCGGCGGTCAATCTGCACCGCGGACTGGTGGCGGCCACCGGCCTCACGCTGGAGGTGTCGCTCGCCTACGACTACCCGACGCCCAGCGAGCTGGTGGACCACCTCCACCGGCAGATCTCCCCCGTGGCCACGGACGACACCGCCCCCGCGCGTGCTGTCGTGGGCTCGGACGACCCCATCGCGATCGTCGGGATGAGCTGCCGCTTCCCCGGCGGTGTCAACAGCCCAGAGGACCTGTGGAAGGTCGTCTCCGAGGGCGTGGACGCCATCACCCCGTTCCCCACCGACCGGGGCTGGGACCTGGAGGCGCTCTACAGCCCGGACCCGGACCAGCCCGGCACCAGCTACGCGACCGAGGGCGGGTTCATCCACGACGCGCCCGAGTTCGACGCGGAGTTCTTCGGCATATCGCCGCGTGAGGCGCTCGCCATGGACCCGCAGCAGCGGCTGCTGCTGGAGACCAGCTGGGAGGTCTTCGAGCGGGCCGGCATCGACGTGACCAAGCTGCGGGGGAGCAGGACCGCCGTCTTCACCGGCGCGGAGCACCACGACTACGGGCCCCACCTGCAAAGCACCAAGAGCGGTCTCGAAGGCTATGCGCTGACCGGAACCGCGGGCAGCCTCGCCGCCGGGCGCATCGCCTACACCTTCGGCTTCGAGGGCCCGGCGTGGACCGTGGACACCTCGTGCTCCTCGTCGCTGGTCTCCCTGCACCAGGCGGCGCAGTCGCTGCGCCAGGGGGAGTGCGACCTGGCGCTCGCCACCGGTGTCGCCACGATGCCCACCCCGGGTGACTTCATCCTCTTCAGCCGCCAGCGCGGGCTCTCCTCCAACGGGCGCTGCAAGGCGTTCGGCGCCGAGGCCGACGGCACCTCGTGGGCCGAGGGCGTCGGCGTCCTCCTGGTGGAGCGGCTCTCGGACGCCCGGCGCAACGGCCACGAGGTGCTGGCGATCGTGCGTGGCTCCGCCGTCAACCAGGACGGCGCCAGCAACGGTCTGACGGCCCCCAACGGCCGTTCCCAGCAGCGTGTCATCCGGCAGGCGCTGGCCAACGCCGAGCTGACCGCGGACCAGATCGACGCGATCGAGGCGCACGGCACCGGAACCTCGCTCGGCGACCCCATCGAGGCGCAGGCGCTGATCGCCACCTACGGAGAGAGCCGACCGGAGGGACAGCCGGTGTGGCTGGGGTCCCTCAAGTCGAATATCGGCCACACCCAGGCGGCGGCCGGTGTGGGTGCCGTCATCAAGATGGTGATGGCCATGCGCCACGGCATCCTGCCCAAGACGCTGCACGTGGAGGTGCCGACCCCGCACGTGGACTGGTCGTCGGGCGGCGTGGCGCTGCTCGCCGAGCAGCGCCCCTGGCCGGAGACCGGGCGGCCACGCCGTGCCGGTATCTCCTCGTTCGGCATGAGCGGCACCAACGCACACGCCATCATCGAGCAGGCACCGCCGGTGGAGCCCGCCCCCGCGACGGACGACGCCGACGAGGACACGGCGTCCCAGCCCGTGTCGTGGCTGGTGTCCGCCAGGAGCGAGGAGGCGCTGCGGGCGCAGGCCGCGCGGCTGCGCGAGCACGTGGTGCACCACCCCGACGCGCGGCCGGTCGACATCGGATGGTCGTCCGCCGTGACACGTGCCGCACTCAAGCACCGGGGCGTGGTGGTGGCCTCCGACCGCGAGGGGCTGCTGCGCGGCCTCGCCGCGCTCGCCGAGGACACCGACGCGCCGGGCCTGGTGCTGGGCAGGTCCACCGCGCAGCGGACGGCGTTCCTGTTCACCGGACAGGGCGCCCAGCGGCTGGGCATGGGCCGCGAGCTCTACGAGACCTACCCGCTCTTCGCCGACGTGTTCGACGAGGCGTGCGACTATCTGGAGGTGCGCCTGGGCACCTCGGTGCTCGACGTGGTCTTCGGCCCCGAGGACGACGACGCGGCCGCCGCCACCGGTGACGAGCTCAACCAGACGATGTTCGCCCAGGCCGGGCTGTTCGCCTTCGAGGTGGCCCTGTTCCGCCTGCTGGAGTCCTGGGGCGTGCGCCCCGACTTCCTGATGGGGCACTCGGTGGGCGAGATCGCCGCGGCCCACGTCGCCGGGGTGCTGTCCCTGGAGGACGCGTGCGCCCTGGTGGCGGCGCGCGGGCGGCTGATGCAGGAACTGCCCGAGGGCGGCGCGATGGTGGCCGTCCAGGCGTCGGAGGAGGAGGTGGCCGAGAGCCTGGAGGGCCGCGAGGACCAGGTGTCGCTGGCGGCGCTGAACGGCCCCACCTCGGTGGTGCTCTCCGGCGACGAGGACGCGGTGCTCGAACTCGCCGCTCACTGGGAGGCCCAGGGCCGCAAGACCAAGCGGCTGCGGGTGAGCCACGCGTTCCACTCCCCCCGGATGGACGCCATGCTGGAGGAGTTCGGCCAGATCGCCGCCTGCCTGGCGTACTCGGCCCCGGCCATCCCGGTCGTCTCCAACGTCAGCGGCGAGGTCGCGGGCGCCGAACTGGCCACCCCCGAGTACTGGGTCCGCCATGTGCGCGAGGCGGTCCGCTTCGACGACGGCATGCGGCAGCTCGCCGAGCAGGGCGTGACCACCTGCGTGGAGCTCGGCCCCGACGCCGTGCTGACCGCGATGGGCCAGGACTGCCTGGACGCCGTCGGCGCCGACGCGGCCTTCGTGCCCCTGGCCCGCTCCGGGCGCGCCGAGGCCCAGACGCTGGCGGAGGCGGTCGCCACCCTGTACGCGAACGGCGTGGGCGTGGACTGGGACGCGGTGTACTCCGGGCGCGGCGCCCGCCGCGTCGCCCTGCCGACCTACGCCTTCCAGCGCAAACGGTACTGGCTCGAGTCGGGCGGCGCCGGGACCGGCGACGCCCGGAGCGTCGGCCTCGGCGGGGTGGACCACCCGCTGCTCGGAGGGATCACCGAACTGGCCGAGGGCGACCGCACGGTGCTGACCGGGCGCCTGTCGCTGCAGACCCACCCGTGGCTCGCCGACCACGCCGTGGCCGGCGGTGTGCTCTTCCCCGGCACCGGCTTCGTGGAACTCGGCCTGCTCGCGGGCACCGAGACCGGGGCGGGACGGCTCGGCGAACTCACCCTCGAGACCCCGCTCCTCCTGCCGGAGCAGGGCGGCGTCCGCATCCAGCTCGTGGTCGGCCCCGCCGACGAGTCCGGCGTCAGGTCCCTCGGCGTGTACTCCCGCTCCGACAGCGACGAGCCGGGGGAGGAGTGGGTGCGGCACGCCCAGGGCGTCCTCGAGGCCGACAGCGGCGCCGCGGTCACCGACAGCCTGCTGCGGTGGCCCCTCCCGGGCGCCGAGCGGGTGCCGATGGAGGGCTTCTACGAGGGCCTGGCCCAGGTCGGTTACGGATACGGGCCGGTCTTCCAGGGGCTGGAGTCGGTCTGGCGGCTGGACGGCGATGTCTACGCCGAGGTGGCGCTACCGGACTCGGCCGCCCAGGAAGCCGGACGGTTCGGCCTGCACCCCGCCCTGCTCGACGCCGCCCTGCACGCCATGGAGATGGGCGACTTCGGCGGCGAGAGCGGGCGCGTGACCCTGCCGTTCTCCTTCACCGGGGTGACCCTGTACGCGGCGGGCGCCGGACGGGTGCGGGTGCGGCTGCGCCCGCAGGGCAAGGACACGGTCGCGCTGCTGGTGACGGACGCCACGGGTGCGCCCGTCGCCTCGGTGGAGTCGCTGGTGGTGCGGGAGGTGGCGGCCGAGCGGTTCGCGTCGGGGCCGCGCGCCACCGGCAGCGATGGAACGCTGTTCCGGGCCAACTGGGACGAGTTCGCCGCCGCGCGGGACGGCGAGCGGACCGTGGACGGCGCGTCCACGGCGGTGATCGGCGCCGACCGGGCGCGGGTGGCCGAGCTGCTCACCGCCTCCGCCGTCGAGTACGCCGAGTACACCGGGGTGGACGCGCTCGTCGCCGCCGTCGACGAGGGTGCCGCGGTGCCGGATGTGGTCTGGGCCTGGTGCGGCGGCGAGCCCGCTGGGCCGGACGCCGGGAACCTCGCCGACGCCGCTCGGAAGGCGACCCACCGGGCGCTGGCCCTGGTGCAGTCCTGGCTGGCGGAGGACCGGTTCGACGGGTCCCGGCTGGTCGTGGTGACCAGCGACGCGGTCGCCACGGGCCCGGGTGAGGGCGTCGCCGGACTGTCCAACGCCGCGGTCTGGGGACTGCTGCGTTCGGCGGCCACGGAGAACCCGGGCCGGATCCAGCTGGTGGACATCGACCGCCACGCCGAGTCGGCCGTCGCAGCCGCCGGCGTGGTGACGGCCGCGTTCGCGGCGGGCGAGCGCGAGGTGGCGCTCCGCGTGGGCCGGGGGCTGATTCCCCGGCTCGCCAGGGACGCCGCCGGGCGGGTGCTCGAGGCCCCCGCCGGCACCTCGGCGTGGAAGCTCGGCACCACGGGCGGCGGCACCCTGGACAGCCTCTCGTTGCTGCCCGATCCGGCGGCGGAGGAGCCGCTGGCACCCGGATGCGTGCGGATCGCGGTGCGCGCCGCCGGTCTGAACTTCCGTGACGCGCTGATCGCCATCGGCATGTACCCCGACGACCACGCCACGATGGGTGGCGAGGGCGCCGGTGTGGTCCTGGAGGTCGGCCCTGGAGTCACCGACCTGGCACCCGGTGACCGGGTCATGGGCATGATCGACGCATCGTTCGGGCCCGTCGCGGTCACCGACCGGCGGCAGATCGTCCCCATGCCGAGCGGCTGGACGTTCGCGCAGGCGGCGACGGTGCCGCTGGTCTTCCTGACGGCCTACATGGGCCTGGTGGAACTCGGCAACCTCCAGGAGGGCGAGACCATCCTGGTGCACGCCGCCACCGGTGGTGTGGGCATGGCGGCCGTGCAACTCGCACGCCACCTCGGCGCCGAGGTGTACGCCACGGCCAGCCCCGGCAAGTGGGACACCCTGCGGGCGATGGGATTCGACGAGAAGCACATCGCCTCGACGCGTGACCTGGAGTTCGAGCGGCGCTTCACGGAGGCCACCGACGGCCGGGGCATGGACATGGTGCTGGACTCGCTCGCCCGCGAGTTCGTCGACGCCTCCCTGCGGCTGCTGCCCAGAGGCGGGCGGTTCCTGGAGATGGGCAAGATCGACGTGCGGGACCCCGAGGTCGTCGCGCAGGACCACCCCGGGGTGAAGTACCGCGCGTACGACCTGGACGTGGCCGACTACGACTGGGTCCAGCGGATGCTGGCCGACTTGGTCGATCTCTTCGACCGTGGCGCACTGCACCCCCTCCCGGTGACGGCATGGGACGTGCGCCGGGCACCGGACGCGGTGCGGTACATCAGCCAGGCCCGGCACATCGGCAAGAACGTGTTCACCATGCCCAGCGCCCTGAACCCCGAGGGATCGGTGCTGATCACCGGTGGCACCGGCGGCCTGGGCAGCGAGGTGGCGCGCCACCTGGTGGCCGAGCGCGGAGTGCGCAACCTGGTCCTGGTCTCCCGGCGCGGGCCGGACGCGGAGGGCGCCGCCGACCTCAAGGCCGAACTGACCGAGGCGGGCGCGTCGGTGACGCTGGCGGCCTGCGATGTGGCCGACCGCGCCTCGCTGGAGCGGGTGCTGTCCGACGTGCCCGCCGACCACCCGCTGACCGCGGTCGTGCACGCTGCGGGCGTACTCGACGACGGTGTCATCGACACTCTGTCGCCGAAGCGGATCGACACGGTTTTCGAGCCGAAGGCCGACGCGGCGTGGAACCTGCACGAGCTGACCCGCCATCTGGACCTGGCGGAGTTCGTGATGTTCTCGTCCGTCGCCGGTGTGTTCGGCAGCCCGGGACAGGGCAACTACGCCGCGGCCAACTCGTTCCTGGACGCGCTCGCCGCACATCGGCGCGCGCTCGGCCTCCCCGCCGTGTCGCTGGCCTGGGGACCGTGGGAGCAGGCCGGCGGCATGACCGGCACGCTCAGCCACGCGGACATGGTGCGCATGGCGCGCGAGGGCATGGCGGCCCTGTCCATGGCGGGCGGTCTGCGTCTGCTGGACGCCGGCCGGACCAGTGAGGACGCCCTGCTCGTGCCGATGCGGCTGGAGACCTCGGCGTTCAGCGGCCAGACCGACATCCCCACCCTGCTGCGGGGTGCGGTCCGGGTGCGGAGCAGGGCGGCGGCCGACGGGAAGGCGACCGCGCCTGAGTCGGCCAAGGAGCAGCTGGCCGGTCTCTCCGGAGCCGAACTCGACCATGCGCTGCTCGCCCTGGTGTGTGGCAGCGCGGCGATGGTGCTGGGCCACAGCGGCGCCCAGTCCATCAAGCCCGACCGCTCCTTCCAGAGCCTCGGCTTCGACTCGCTGGCGGGCGTGGAGTTCCGTAACCGGCTGAACTCGGCCACCGGGCTCCGCCTTCCCTCCACGCTGATCTTCGACAACCCCACGCCCGCCGCGCTCGCCGAGTATCTGCGCGGCCGGGTAGCGACGGACAGCCCGGCCGAGTCGGACATGGATCCGGAAGAGGCCAGGATCCGTGCCCTTCTGACGTCGATTCCGCTGGGACGCCTGCGCCGCTCCGGTCTGCTGGACGCGCTCACCGAGCTGGCGAGCGGCAAGGACCAGGCCGAGACGGACACCGAGGAGAAGGAGACGGACTCCATCGACGCGATGGACGACGACGACCTGATCGACATGATGCTCGAGGATCTCGACAACTGACGACGGCCGAGTCCCCCCGGAGACCTCCGGGGGGACTCGCACTCCAGGGCCACGTCTCGAAGGGCCCCGGCGGCGCGGGTGTTTCTCACCCCAAGAGACTTCAAGAAGAAGAAAGGCACAGTGAAACCCGATGACCGCAAAGGTCTTTGCGACGGAAGCGGTGCATTCGCTTCCCGAGTTCGAACAGAGGGCCCTGGCCATCGCCGAAGCGCTCCGCGAGCGCGGAGTCAGCGACGGCACCCGGGTCATGCTGAAGGCGGGCAACTCCGCCGGCTACGTCGGGGCCCTCCTCGCCCTGATGCACACCGGCGCGTCGATCGTCATGGTCGACCACCAGGAGCGGGCGGAGGCCACCCAGCGCATCTGCGACCAGGCCGGCGTCAAGATCTGCGTGGTCGACGACGACACCCCGATGCCCGAGAGCGGCCCGGCCCGGGTCACCATCTACGAACTTCTCGTGGCGTCCATGGAGCAGACCCCCGCCGAGCAGCGGCTGTCCCTCGACACCTGGTGCGAGCTGCCCGACGGCCTGATCATGTGGTCCTCCGGGTCAACCGGGGAGCCCAAGGGCGTCGTCAAGACCGGGGCGAAGTTCCTGAAGAACCTGGAGCGCAACGCCCAGCAGGTGGGCCACCGCCCCGATGACGTCCTGCTGCCGCTGCTGCCCTTCTCCCACCAGTACGGGCTGTCCATGGTGCTCATCGCCTGGCTGGTCAAGTGCTCGCTGGTCATCGCGCCCTACCGGCGGCTGGACCGGGCGATGACCATGGCGGGCACGTGCGGGGCCACGGTGGTCGACGCCACCCCGGCCAGCTACCGCAGCATGCTCAACATGATCGGCCGCAAGCCCGCCCTGGCGGACGAGCTGTCCGGCGTCCGCATGTTCTGCAGCGGGGCGGCCCCGCTGGACCCCGGTCTGGTCGCCGACTACGTCAAGCGGTTCGGACTGCCCCTGCTGGACAGCTACGGCAGCACCGAGGCCGGGAACGTGGCCTTCGCGACCGAGGACAACGTGGTCGCCTGCGGGCGGGCCGTCGAGGGCCTGAAGCTGCGGATCGTCGACGACGAGGGCGCCGTGCTCTCCTCCGGCGAGGTCGGGGAGATCCAGGTCCACTCGCCCGACCTGATGGAGGGCTATCTGACGGAGGACGGCACGGTGGCCCCCGTCGACCCGGCCAAGACCGACTGGTACCCCACCGGCGACTTCGGCTATCTGGACGGCGGGGACAACCTCTTCGTCCTCGGCCGGAAGTCCGCGGTGCACCGCAACGGCCACACGCTCTACCCCGAGATCATCGAGCACAAGCTGGCCGCGGGCGGCTGCCTCGTCAAGGTGGTCCCCGTCCCCGACGAACAGCGCGGCTGCCAGCTCTTCTTCTTCGTGGAGGACGAGCAGCAGCGGGAGCCGCGGCACTGGCGGGAGCCGATCACCTCCCTGCTGCCCGACTTCGAGCACCCCAACCGCATTCACGTCCTGGAGCGATTCCCCCTGAACCGCAACGGCAAGCCCGACAAACGACAGCTCGAGCAGCTGGCTCTGGACCTGGCGCCGGGAGCGAAGGGATGACCGAGCCACAGACCACAGAGCCACAGACCACAGAGCCACAGACCACCGAGCCACAGGCCGCGGAGGCGCGGACATCCGAGGCGGAGACCAGCCGTACGGCGATGGTCTTCCCCGGGATGGGGCCCTTCCGCTTCACCGACGTGGGCGAGTTCCTGCTGACCAACCCCCACGCCCGGCGCCGGCTGGCGATCGCGGACGAGGTGGTGGGGTACTCCGTGTTCGACCGGTACCGCCAGTCGGACGCCGACGAGGAGGCGCAGTACGCCGCCCACACCCAGATCGCCTTCCTGACCGTCTGTCTCTCCCTCGCCGACTGGGCGGAGGAGACGCTGGGAGAGCGGCCCGAGCTGTGCGCGGGACCGAGCTTCGGCCAGCGGGCCGCGGTGACCTACGCGGGGTCCCTGCCGTTCGAGGAGACCGTGCGGCTCACCGCCGAACTGGCGCGCTGCGAGGAGGAGTACTTCCGGCAGGAGCACCGTGAGGCGGTCACCCACTGCGTGATCCACACCCCCGAGGAGCGGCTTCGCGAGGCGCTGGCCGAACTGGACGCCGAGGGGGAGTGGCACGACGTCTCCGGCTACATCGACCAGGGCTTCTACCTCGTGTCCCTGCGCGAGCCGGTGCTCGACCGGTTCAAGAAGCGGATCGGCGAGCTCGGCGGATACAACATGTACACGATGTGGCCGCCCGTGCACGCCCCGGCGTTCTCCGCCCTGCGCCGCAAGGCGGAGGAGGAGGTCCTCGGCACCTTCGAGGTGGCCGACCCCAAGCTCCCGGTCGTCGCGGACCAGAGCGGCGCGCTGCTGACCGACGCGGAGGGGGTGCGCACGATGTTGCTCGACACCTTCAACCACCCGATCCGCTGGCCGGACATGGTGGACACGATGCGGGAGCAGGGCATCACCAAGGTCTGCATCGCGGGTCCGGACAACCTCTTCGGCCGGGTGAACCGCACCGTGGACACCTTCGAGGTGGTGGCCATCGACGCCCGCAAGGCGATGCGCCCGCGCGTCCGGCAGAGGAGTGCCCGCCGGGCGAGGCGGTGAGGGAGGCGGCGCTGTCCCCGGGCAGCGCCCCTCCGTATAAGCGCTCCGTGTAATTGACTGATCGATCTCAAAAGGGTTAGCGTGCCGGTATGGCACGGAAGAAGGAATTCGATCCGGAGGTCGCGCTGGACGCCGCGATGCGGCTGTTCTGGCGCAAGGGCTACGAGGGGACGTCCACCAGTGACCTGGTGGACGAGCTGGGCATCGCGCGGGCGAGTCTGTACGGGACCTTCGGGTCCAAGCGCGGGCTGTACCTGGCCGCGCTCGACCGCTTCCTCTCCGGCGCCGCGGGGCCGAGCCCGGCCGACATCCTGGCGTCGCGCGCATCGGCCCTGGACGCCGTCCGGGATCTCCTGGAAACCAGTGCGGCGGCCCCCGAGCCGGGCACGCCCCAGGGGTGTTTCGCGGTCAACGCCACGGTGGAGCACGGCGATTCCGACCCCGAGATCGCGCGACGCCTCGAGGGCAACCGAAGCCGCCTCGAAACAGCGCTCTACGGCGCGCTGCTGAGGGCCCACGCGGAGGGCGAGCTGGCCCCCGGCGTCGATCCGCGATCGGCGGCGACCATGCTGGCCTCGCTCAACAGCGGACTGAAGGTGCTCTCGTGCGCGGGCGCGGACCAGCGCGACCGCATCACCACCTCCATCGACGCCGCCATGGCGATGCTGACCTCCCCGGCGGTCGCCGTCACCGGCTGACGGCGGCGATCCGCTGCCGCGCGAGCGCGGAAGACACCTGTGGCCGCTCGTGGCCAAGTCCTGCGTTCATTCGAGACCACTCAGTCCCGAAACCCTGAGACAGATCATGGAGAAGCAATGATTTCCGACCATCGTGGAGCACCTGTCCGCACCGGCCGCGCCGCCGTCAACGGGACGAAGCTGCATTACCGAACGGCCGGCTCCGGCCCGGTGGTGGTCCTGCTGCACGGCGTGCCCAAGACCGGCTATCACTGGCGGCACCTGGTCCCGAAGCTGACGGCACGGCACACCGTCGTCGTGCCGGACCTCCGTGGTCTGGGCGACTCCGCCCACCCCGCGGAGGGATTCGACTGCGCCACGATGAGCGACGACATCGCCGCGCTGATGGCCCACCTCGGTCACGAGAGCTACACCGTGATGGGGGAGGACTGGGGAGCGGTGGTCGGCTATCAGCTCGCCGCCCGGCACCGCGATCACGTCGAGGCCCTGGTGTTCGCCGAGGCGTTGCTGCCCGGGTTCGGCTTCGAGGACCACACCGCCCTGACCCACGAGAACGTCTCGGGCGGGATGTTCCTGTGGCATCTGGGCTTCTACTTCCAGCCGGACGTCCCCGAGATGCTGATCGCCGGGCATGAGCGCGAGCTCATCACGTACATGCTGAAGGACGAGCGCAGCTACCCCGACACCGCCACCGCGGACGCGATCGAGGAATATGTGCGCTGCTACTCCATGCCCGGCGGTATCCGCTCGATGCTGGCGATCTACCGCGCGATGCTCGTCGACGCCGAGCAGAACCGGGAGGCGGCGCGGACGAAGCTGGACATCCCGGTGCTGGCGCTCGGCGGCGACGCGTTCATCGGCGACCGGAACGAGGCCCAGATGCGGCTCCTCGCCCATGACGTCACCGGCCATGTCTTCGAGGCCGGACACGACCTCGCCGAGGAGGTGCCGGACGAGGTGGCCGATGTACTGCTGAGGTTCCTGAGCGACCGGCTCATGTGATCCGGGCCGAGCGGAGCGCTCACCCGAGCCGCGCGGTGGCACCACGAGAGGCGGGGCCACCGCGCGGCCACGCTCAGTCGAGGACCGCGGTGGCCTCGATCTCGACCAGGTGCTCGGGCACGTCGAGTGCCGCGACGCCCAGCAGCGTGGCCGGCGGCACCGGGGTGGCTCCCAGTTTCGCGGCCGCCCGCGCGGCCCCCTCCAGGAACTGGGGCATCTTGTCGGGGGTCCAGTCGACGACGTAGGCGGTCAGCTTCGCCACGTCGTCGAAGGAGCCGCCGACCTCGGCCAGGGCGGTGGCGATGTTGAGGTAGCACCGCTCGACCTGAGCCGCGAGATCGCCTTCGCCGACCGTGACCCCATCGGCGTCCCAGGCCACCTGCCCGGCGATGTGGATCAGCCTCGACCCGGTCGCGATCGACACCTGTCGGTACGCGTCGATCTCCGGCAATCCGCTGGGGTTTACCAGGGTGATGGCCATACTGCCTGCCTTCTCGTCATGGGAGCCCACGGGCTCGCTGTCATGGAATCCGAAAGCCCGCGCTCTCTGGTGGTTACTCGGAAACCGTAAGAGAGTGGCCGCCGGCATGGAAGAACGCACTTTTCGGTGACCGAGGAACCTTTTGGTGACCAACGGGGTGATGTGGTTGGCGAACCGGTCGCGCGGGCGTCCGGTCTTCCGGGTTTGTCATGTACGGGCTACAGTGCGGACGATGTGTGGGAGCGCTCCCAAGCTTCCGGTGCTCCCGATCCCTCCGACCAGGCGAAGGATCTCCCATGACCCCCACACCACACCGCGCCCTGGCCGTCGCCGCGGTGGCCGTGGCGGTGGCGCTGGCCGCCCCGGCCGCGCCACGGGCCTCGGCACAACCGGCGGCCTGCGCCGCCAACGGCTTCTGCGAGGACTTCGAGTCCCAGACCGGGACCACCCCGGCGGGCCGCTGGACCACGGCCGTCGCCAACTGCTCGGGCACCGGCACCGCGACCGTGGACACCACGATGGCGCACGGCGGCACCAAGTCGGTGCGGATCACGGGCAAGGCGGGCTACTGCAACCACGCCTTCGCCGGCACCTCGCTGTCCGGCCTGCCGTCCGGCGGCGACCTCTACACCCGCTTCTGGGTCCGCCACACCACCGCGCTGCCCGCTCAGCACGTCACGTTCGCCGCCCTGCGCGACGCCAACGACAACGGCAAGGACCTGCGCATGGGCGGGCAGAACAAGGCGCTCCAGTGGAACCGCGAGTCGGACGACGCCACCCTCCCCGCCCAGAGCCCGGCGGGCGTCGCGCTCAGCACCCCGCTGCCCGTGAACACCTGGACATGTCTGGAGTTCCGCCTCGACCGCACCGCGGGGCGCCTGGACACCTGGGTGAACGGCGGGCTCGTCACCGGCCTGGTGGTCGACGGCACCCCGACCCAGGACGTCGACCAGCAGTGGCTGAACCGGGGCGGGTGGCGGCCCGCCCCGGCCGATCTGCGGCTGGGCTGGGAGAGCTACGGCGAGGGCGACGACACCCTCTGGTACGACGACGTGGCCGTCGGCACCTCCCGCATCGGCTGCTGATCAGCCGTCAGGACTCCCGGCCCCGTGGGCTCCCCGCCCACGGGCCCGCCGCCGTCAGCAGACGCCGTCGCCCGGCTTCGGGTTCCCGAGCCCGAAGAGCGGCCGCAGCTTCAGCCCGGCCCAGGTGCCGAGGAGGGCGAAGGCGCCCCAGACCCAGCCGTGCAGGCTGCCGGAGGCGATGCCCGCGAGATAGGCGCCGATGTTGCAGCCGCCCGCCAGCCGGGCGCCGATGCCCATCAGCACCCCGCCGAGCACCGCCGCGGTCGCCGTACGCCACGGCACACCGCGGTGCAGGGTCCAGGTGCCGCCGAGCGCCGCGGCGACCGCCGCGCCGATCATGATGCCGAGGTCGGTGAGGCTGGTCTTGTCGGCGAGCACGGGCCCCGCGAGCATCTCCTTGTTCCCGGGCTGCTGCCACCAGCTCCAGCTCTCCGGGTGGCCGCCGAGCGCGCGCACCAGCTCCGAGCCCCACAGGCTGAAGGCACTGGTGACGCCCCACGCGCCACCGGAGACGAGCAGCACACCGGCGCCCAGCACGGCCAGCGCCAGCGCGCCGACCGCCAGCGGCCAGGAGCCGCGCAGCACCCGGGCGGCGGCACCGCGCGCGGAGGGCACCGGACCGATCGGCGGCGGGTTGCGGCGGGCCTGGACACGACGGCTGACCAGGACGATGGCGGCGAGCACGGCGATCGTCACCGCCCACGAGCCGAACCAGCCGATGTGGTCCGCCATGACGACCGGCTCCAGCGAGGGCAGGTCCTTCCACAGGTCGAACTGCCAGGCGGCCAGGGTGGCGCCGCCGATGAAGCCGCCGAGCGTGAGCACGATCGACGTCTGCCCCGAGCCGACCGCGAAGAGGGTGCCGGAGGCGCAGGCGCCACCGAGCTGCATGCCGACGGCGAAGACGAACGAGCCGATCAGCAGCCCGAGCCCCAGCGGCCCGGCCGAGGGCGCGGGCACGGACCCGAACAGCCCGGTCTTCGTGCCGATGAGCAGGGCGAACAGGGTGGCCGTTGTGCCGAGCAGCAGGGTGTGGGCGCGCAGTCCGGTGCCGTTGCCGACGGCCACCAGCTGCCGCCAGGCGGAGGTGAAGCCGAAGCGGGAGTGGAAGAGGGCGACGCCCAGGGCGAGGCCGAGCAGCAGCAGGACGCCGGGCTTGGCCCCGTGGGCGGACCATACGTACGCGGTCAGCGCCGCGGCGAGCAGCCCGGACACGGCGAGCGGCACCGGCCGCACCGGTGGCGCGGCGGGCGCCTCCGGGCGCGGCACGGAGGTGGGGGACGGGGACAGCAGTGCGGCGGTCTTCGCCGCCTCGGCGGGCGGGGCGGTGGTCACGGGCGGTCTCCGGAGATGGGCGAGAGGGGGATGGCGCTGGGCGGGAGGGCCGGGCCGGACGGCGCGGCGCCGAGGCGGCGGCGCGCGGTGGGGAAACCGGCTGGTTCCGGCTCAGCGGCGACAGAGGCCGTCGTCGACGCACCACGCCGAACTCGCGAACAGTGCGAGACAGAGCAGACGGGCGGGTGCGGACATGTACTCCAGGATATGGTCCGGGTTTCAAGAATTGGACCCCGGTCTCACCATGCGGTCTGTGGAGTCAGCCACAGGCGGGGATGGCCTCGGGTCAGCCGTCCTCACCCCGCTCGGCGGTGTCCGCGAGACCGACGTACATCGAGTGGTGCAGCTCCGCCACATGGTCCCGGAGGAGGGCGGCCGCCGAGGCGGCGTCCCGCGCGGCGAGGGCGGCCCTGATGGCCTTGTGCTGTTCGTTGCTGCCGCGGAGGTAGTCCAGCGGATACGGCAGGAAGTACGCGTACAGCTCACCGGTGACCCGTTCGTACATCCCCAGCGCGGAGGGCAGCCCGGCGCCCTCGGCGAGGGCCAGGTGGAACCGCTTGTCGACGGCGTGGAACTCGGCCCAGCTCTCGGCCGCGTCCATCTCCCGGACGCACTCGTCGAGCCGGTCGAGCCCCGCCTGGTCGAGCCGCTCGGCGGCCAGCTGCGCGAAACCGGCCTCCAGCACGATGCGCTCGTCGATCAGCCGGTGCACCCGTTCGCTGTCCTCCCGGTACGCGGCGACCTGCGCCACGGTGCGGCGGCGCGGCCGCTCCGCGATGAAGGTGCCGCCCGTACGCCCCGGGCGCCGCTGGACGACGCCCTCGCGCTCCAGGGTGGTGAGGGCCCGGCGGACGGTGATCTCGCCGACCCCGAGCGCCGCCGCCGTGGCCCGGACATTGGGCAGCCGCTCGCCGGGCGCCAGCAGTCCCAGGTCAACCGCCAGCGAGATCCGGGCCCGTACGGTGTCGACGGCGCTGGTGCGGCGGATCGCGGCGAGGGCGCTGCTGGTCAGGGCGCTCGGTGCGCCGGACGGTTCCTGGGTCGCCATCCCCTCAGCGTAGGCACCCCGCCCCGCGGCCTCCGCGCGCTCCTCACACGGGGGCCGCCGCTTTGCGGAACCGTAACCTCCGGGGGTTTACCTGATCAAAGTGAGCATGTTTTCATGGCTCGCATTCACCCCTGGAGCCCCCTGTCGAAGGCACTGATGAAGATCTCCGGACTGCAGACGGCGGGAACGCCCGGCGACGTCGACGCCAACCTCCGCGAACTGGACGCGGCGTGCCGCCGGGCCCGTGCCGAAGGCGCCGAACTCCTGATCACCACCGAGCTGTTCGTCACCGGCTACGACATCGGCGACACCGTCCGCGACCTGGCCCGCACCGATCTGCTCACCCCGGCACAGGAGATCGCCGCCGCCCACGGCATCGCGCTCGTCCTCGGAGCCCCCGAGTACGACGACGGCGCCTACTACAACAGCGCCTTCTTCATCGACCCGGCCGGAGCGATCCTCGGCCGCCACCGCAAGACCCATCTCTTCGGCGAACTCGACCGCAGGTACTTCACACCGGGCGACCGGACCGCTCCCGTCATCACGTACGCGGGCGTCCGGATCGCGATGCTGATCTGCTACGACGTGGAGTTCCCGGAGAACGTACGGGCCGCCGCCCTCGCCGGCGCGGACCTCGTCGCGGTCCCGACCGCCCAGATGCAACCGTACGAGTTCATCGCCGAGCACCTGCTGAGGGTGCGCGCCTGGGAAAACCAGATCTACATCGCCTACGTCAACCATGACGGCGACGAGGGTTCACTGCGCTACGTCGGCCGCAGCTCCATCGTGAGCCCGTCGGCGACCGTGCTGGACAGCGTCGAACACGGCAACCGGCTGCTCTTCGCCACCGTGGAACCGCACACGGTCCGGGAAGCGCGCAAGGCCAATCCGTATCTGGCCGACCTCCGGCCCGACCTCTTCACCCCGTCCGCCCGCGCCACCAAGGACCCGTCATGCTGACCGACCCCGATGTGCACGCATCCACCCCACAACAGGCCAGGACCAATCTCTCGGGGCGGCTCGGGACCGGTGCCATCGTCTTCATGGTGATCGCCGCCGCCGCGCCCCTCACGGTGGTCGGCGGCAACGTCCCGCTCGCCATCGCCGGCGGCCCCGGCGCCGGAGCCCCCGTCGGCTTCGCCCTCGCCTCGCTGGTCCTGCTGGTGTTCGCGGTCGGCTTCGTCACCATGACGCCCCACGTTCCGCAGGCCGGGGCCTTCTACGCCTACGCCACCCGTGGCCTGGGGGACCGGGTCGGAGTGGGCACGGCCGCCGTCGCGCTCGTCGCGTACACGGCGATCCAGGTCGGCGTCTACGGCTATCTGGGATGGGCGGTGAACGATGTCCTCCACACCTTCGGCGGGCCGTCCCTGCCCTGGTGGGTGTGGGCGCTGGCGGCGCTCGGCACCGTGGCCTTCCTCGGCTACCGCCATATCGACCTCAGCTCCAAGGTCCTCGGTGTGGCACTCGTCCTGGAGATCGCGGTGGTACTCGTCCTGGACGCCGGGATCTTCGCCCGGGGCGGCGCCCACGGTGTCAACGCCGAGTCGTTCACCCCGCATGCGGCCCTCTCCGGACCGCTGGGCGTGGCCGTGCTCTTCGCCATCACCGGATTCATCGGCTTCGAGGCCACCGCCGTCTTCCGGGACGAGGCCCGCGACCCGGAGCGGACCATCCCCCGGGCCACCTATCTCGCCGTCCTGATCATCGGCGGGTTCTACACGCTGTCCTGCTGGGCGCTGGTCCTGGCGGCGGGCACCGGTGACGCCCCGGCCGTGGCCCGGAAGACCCTGGACGGGCAGGGCAACATGCTCATGGACACCGCCCAGGCCTACGTCGGCACCGCGCTGCGGGACGTCATGCAGGTGCTGCTGCTCAGCAGCCTCTTCGCCTGTGTGCTCTCCTTCCACAACGTCATCGCCCGCTACACCTTCACCCTCGCCCGTAGGGACCTCCTCCCCGCACGGCTGGGCGTCGTCCATCCGCGCCACCACTCGCCGTCCGTCTCCTCGGTCGTCCAGACCGGCACCGCGCTGGTCCTGGTCGTGTGCTGCGCCATCGCCGGACTGGATCCGCTGGTGGGCGTCTTCGGCTCCATGGCGGGGGTGGCGACGGTCGGCATGATCCTGCTCATGCTCATCACCTCCGTCGCCGTGGTCGCCTTCTTCGCGCGCCACGCCCGGCTCGCCTCGGGCAGGACGTGGCAGACCCGGATCGCGCCGGTGCTGGCCGTGGCCGGACTGCTGACCGCGCTGTGGCTGGTGTTCTCCAACTTCACCCTCGTCACCGGCGTCGGTGTGGGCGCGAGCGTCATCCTCGGCGTCATCCCCTTCCTCGCGCTCATCGCGGGCCTGGTCCGAGGGGACCGCGGCGCGCGGGAGCGGGCGTGAGAACCGTCCGGCCGACCGGCCGGACGGGCAATTCCACGGCCGGCCGGACCGGACCACGGTACGGTCCGTCAGACCGCGGTCCGCTCCACGGGGATCCACAGCTCCGCGTCCGCCCGCGCCCCGTCCTGCGACAGCCGGGTGCGCAGGATCTCCGGCCCCGGCCTGCTCTGGTACGGGTTGGACGGGAACCACTGCGTGAAGACGTCCCGCCACAGGTACTGGAGCGCCTGCGGGAACGGCCCGGAGTTCGCGAAGACGGCCCATGTCCCCGCCGGGACGGCGAGCGCGTCCAGGCCCTCCGGAGCGGCGGCCCCGGTCACCACCCCGTGGTAGTAGTCGAGTTCGGTCCCCTCGGCCCGGCTCGGGTCCAGGTTGTCGCTCACCCCCAGGATCCCCTCCGGCTCCTGATCGGACAGGGCGGCGATCCGCCGTATCGTCTCCTGGCCGAGCCCCCGGATGAACTCCGCGATCCGCGGATTCACCCCCTCATGGACGAGCGGAACCCGGACCTTCCTGCCGACCACCTGGAACCGCTCCTTCTCCACGACCCGGTATCGCATACTGCTGCTCCCTTCGACGATGAGGCGGAAGGACATCCGCGGCTGGGAGCTCAGCGAGGCACCCGCCCGCCGGGCCTCGCCCGGGCCCACACCGTGCATGGCCCGGAACGCCCGCGCGAACGCCTCCCCCGAGCCGTAGCCGTAGCGCACCGCGATCTCCAGGAGCGTCCGCTTCCCGGCGAGCACCTCGGCCCCCGCGAGGGTGAGCCGTCTGCGCCGGATGTACTCCGACAGCGAGATCCCCGCGAGCGCCGAGAACAGCCGCCGGAAGTGGTACTCCGACGTCATCGCGATCCGCGCCAGCTCGGCCACCTCGATCCGCTGATCCAGATGTGCGTCGATGTGGTCCAGGGCCTCGTTCAGCCGCTCCAGCACCTCGGTCTCCTTCCTTGACGCTGATCACGTTAGGAAGCCGGCACCCTGCCGGACCCGACATCCTGTGCCCGGTCCGGTCGGGTACGCCGGTTCGCCACGGCCCGGCCGTCGCTTTGCCCGGGTTCCGGGGTGGGTTCAGCGGTACGTCCGTTCGGTCACCGTTTCATCACAACGCATACACGACTCTCCCACTTCGCCGCCGCCGCGCCGCATGATGCACCCCACCATCCACGCACCGGGGAGACACATGGGCACCCGCACCGTCCAAGCCGCGGCAGTCATCGCCATCGCCCTGCTCCTGACCGGCTGTTCCACCGGCGGTGACGCCCGCGACAGGACCACCCCGAGCAGCACCCCGGCCGCCGCCGAGAAGGCCGAGGTCACCCGGGCCTGTGTCGATGCCATCGCCGACCGGGCCGCCGCCCACAAGGGCGGAGCGGTCCGCTCCCACCCCGCCCCCGCGCCCTGCGCCCGGCTGTCGGACGCCGACTATCTGGACGCCTATATGAAGGGTCTCGAACAGGCGCATCGCGCCGCGCGGAAGACCCCTCAGGGGGAGACCGGCAAGGGGGAGACCGGCAAGGGGGAGACCGGCAAGGGGGAGACCGACAAGGCGGCCGACGGCGGGGGAAGCTGACCCGGGGCCCCCATCGCGGCCCGGGCCGGATGGTCGGCGCAGGAGACCCGTGCGCTCGACCGGGAGCCGTCCGGGCAGAGGACGTTCTCCCAACTCGTCGTCGAGACATCCGCATCCCGCAGCTTCGCGCCGCGGAGATCGGAGTCGGACACCGTGGCTCCGGCCAGGTCGGCGCCGCTCAGATCCGCTCCGTTGAGGCCGACATGGGTGAGGGACGCCGCCCGCAGATACACGCCGTCCAGCCGTGCGCCCTCGAAACTGACATCGGTGAGCAGACCCCTGCCGAGCCTGGCGCCGCTCAGGTCGGCGCCGCGCAGATCGACCTGGGAGAGGGTGGCGGAGGTGAGGTCCGCCCGCCGGAGGTCGGCGCCCCGCAGATCGACGTTCTCCAGCGACACCGCGGTCAGCCGCGCCGCGTAGAGATTGCCGCGCCGCAGATTGGCCTCGGACACCAACCCGGTCAGGGTGGACCGTTCGAGATTGACGCACCGCAGCTTCTTCTGCCACAGGTCGCCACCGGCCACGGTGCGGCTGGAGAGATCCTTGCCCGTACGGCCGGTACAGCTCCGGCCGTGGTCGTCACCCTCCCCGCACCCGGCGAACAGGGCCGAGCACAGGGCGGCCACCATGAGGCAGGAGAGCGAGCGGGGCCACCGCGTGGTCATGGGCCGATCCACCACGGGTGTCAGACGCCGATCAGATCCACCAGATCGTCGGCGTGCTCCTCCTCTTCCTCCAGGATCGACTCCATCAGCCGCCGGGTGGTCGGGTCGTGTTCGCCCAGCCAGCGGATGATCTCCTGATAGCTGGCGATCACGATGCGCTCGGCGAGCAGATTGTGCTCCAGCATCGCCTTGAGGTCGTTCTTGGCCGGGGTGGTGTAGTCGGTGTGGGAGCGCTGGGTCAGCGAGGCGGGGTCGAAGTCGGGGTCGCCGCCGAGCTGGGAGACGCGTTCGGCGGCGCGCAGCGCGTGCTGCATCTCCTGCTTCGCGTGCTCGGTGAACTCCGAGGACACCTGGGCGCGGTCGATCCCGCTGGCCGAGATGGCGTGGCGGGTGTAGCGCAGCCAGCACACCACCTCGGTCGCGATGACGTCGTTGAGGATGCCGATGACCCGGTCCTTGTCCAGACCGTAGGCGTCCGTCACCGGGCCCGCCGCCATCTTCCGGCGGGCCTCGTCGCGGATCCTGGTCACGTCCAGCACGAAGTCGTCGCTCATCGGTGCCCTCTCTGCTCTCCTCGGCTTGGGCGAGTGTTCCCCGCCGGGGCCCGGAGGGGAGCGGGCGGAGCGGGAAGATGACTGGATCGCCGCACAGCGCCAGCCGATCGGCGGTATCCGGCGCCGGTGCGGCGTCGACGCGGCCTCAGGTGCGGTCGGTCGAGGGGTTCATGCGGCACGCACGGTGATGTCGTCGTAGGACTCCAGGAGGGTCCAGCGGGGTGCGGCGCGCCTTCCGGCGGTCAGCCGGTCGGCCGCCGGGAGCGGGCCCAGGTCCAGGCCGGTGAGGCGGGCGATGTCGGCGACCGGCACCTGGAAGGTGCGGAAGGCCCCGAGCGGGGGAGGGTCTCCCGCTCGCGCGGCCTCCGCCATGACCCGGGCGGCGGCGTCCCGGCTGAGGTCGGGGCTCTGGTCGAGCACATAGGCGGTGGACGCCAGCTCCCCGTCCTGGAGGAAGGCGGCGACCTTCCAGAACCGCAGCGGCACCTGGATGCCCCGGTAGGGCGGATCGGAGTCCTCGAGCACGGGCCCGGTGAACACCGTCAGCTTCCTATCGAACTCCTCGGCGTGGTCCAGCAGGAAGTTCTCCAGCCCCTGCCAGAGCTTCTTGCCCTGGTTGAAGACGTTCATCTGGGGAGCGGCGTTGGTGTAGTGGAAGGTGTCGTCGTTCGCCATGGACGCGTTCCGACCCCATACGGGATCGAGACGGCGGACCAGATGTCCCTTGTCCAGCGGGTTGTCCCGGTAGACGGGGTCACCGGCCTGCTGGGCCTCGGGCAGGCGGGGGTCGAAGCGCCATTCGTCCTCGCGCTCCACATCGACGAGGTGCGCGCCGTCGATCGTGACGGCCGTCGCCGCGGCCAGCCGGCGGTCCGGGCGGAAGACGACGCTGAAGTGGGTGTAGGGCAGGACCGTCGTCTGGGTATCGGGGCCGACCGGCCGGGGCAGCGGCAGGGAGGGGCCCAGGAAGCGCTCGTTGTAGCCCTTGCGGCCCACCAGGGATGCGGGGCTCGTGGTCTCCGCGTTCTGCGGGGGATCGGGGGGAGTGGCCATGCCGTTGTCGGTACCGTGCCACCCGATCACATAATCGGACTGGGCCTCCCATCCCGCCCGTATGGTCGAGCGGACTCGCCCCACAAGGCCACACCGCGTTAGGGCTGCGTGCCTACGAGCCGGCGTGGCGGACGGCGCCCTTACGCGTTCCGAGCGGCCGAACCGCGCCCCTACGGACTCGGCGCCGGCCAGGCGGGAAGCCTGGCCGGCGCCGAGCACTCGACGGTGAGAGCGTCAGCCCGCGTGGCCGGGCTCCGGCACGTTCGTCCCCGCCGACAGGACCCGGTCCGGGCGGATCGGCAGGTTGCGGTGGCGGACGCCGGTGGCGTGCCACACCGCGTTGGCGATCGCCGCCGCGGCTCCCACGATGCCGACCTCACCCACGCCCTTGATGCCGACCGGGTCGTCCGGGTCCGGGTCGTCCACCCAGTCCGCCTCGACGATCGGCACATCGGCGTTGGCGGCGAAGTGATAGCCCGCGAGGTCGGGGGAGACGAGGCCGCCCGAGGCCCGGTCCCTGGCCGCCTCCTCGTGCAGGGCCATGGAAATGCCCCAGATCATCCCGCCGACGAGCTGGTTGCGCGCGGTCAGCGGGTTGACGATCCGGCCCGCCGCGAAGATGCCGAGCATCCGCCGCACCCGGACCTCTCCGCTGGTGACGTCCACGGCCACCTCGGCGAACTGCGCGCCGAAGGAGTGCCGCTCCTTTTGCGCGAGGGCGCCGATGGCTTCGGTGGTGTCGGAGCGCGCGGTGATCCCCTCGGGCGGGATGTCGCCGCCCAGGGCCAGCCGCTCGCGCAGTTCGCTCACCGCGATCGCCACCGCCCACGCCCAGGAGCGCGTGCCCATCGAGCCACCGGCGAGCATCGCCGGGCCGAGGTCGCTGTCCGCCATGACCACCCGGACCCGCTCCGGATCCACCGCCAGCCCGTCCGCGGCCACCAGGTTGATGGCGGTCCGGGCGCCGGTGCCGATGTCCGCCGCGTTGATGCGCACGGTGAAGGTGCCGTCCGCCTCCGCCGTCACGGCCGCCGTGGACGGCCCGGCCCCGGAGTGGAAGCTGGCCGCCGCCATACCCGTCCCGAGCAGCCACCGCCCCTCGCGGCGCACCCCCGGACGGGGATCCCGGTCCGCCCAGCCGAACCTGCGGGCGCCCTCCTCGTAGCAGGCGACCAGATTGCGGCTGCTGAACGGCAGGCCCGAGATCGGGCCCCGGTCGGGTTCGTTGCGGACGCGCAGCTCGATCGGGTCGATGCCGGACTTCTCGGCGAGTTCGTCCAGCGCGCACTCCAGCGCGAACGAGCCCGGTGCCTCGCCGGGCGCGCGCATGAAGGTCGGGGTCGGCACATCGAGCCGTACGACGCGGTCGCTGGTGTAGTGCGCGTCGGCGTCGTACATCACGCGGCCCACCGAGGCGCTCCGCTCGACGAACTCGTGGACCGTCGATGTGACGCACTCGGACCGGTGGTCGAGCGCCCGCAGCCGCCCCGACTCGTCGGCGCCGAGCCTGACCCGCTGCGCGGTGGGGCTGCGGTAGCCGATGGTGGAGAACATCTGGCGGCGGGTCATGACGACGCGCACCGGGCGCTGGAGGACGGTCGCGGCCATGGCGGCGGCCACCTGGTGCGGGCGGACCGTCTTGGAGCCGAAGCCGCCGCCGACGTGCTCGGACCGCACCCGCACCGACTCCGCGTCGAGGGAGAAGATCTGCGCGAGCTCGGCGGCCACCATCGTGCTGCCCTGGTTGGAGTCGAAGACCTCGAGCCGGCCGCCGTCCCAGTGGGCCGTCGCCGCGTGCGGCTCCATGGGGTTGTGGTGCTCTTCCGGGGTGGTGTACTCGGAGTCCACGACGAACGTGGACGCGGCGAGTTCGGCCTCGACGTCGCCCTTCGTCGCCACCGCCGGCCCGAAGGGCGAATCCGGAGGGGTGTACACATCCGGGTGTCCGGCGGTGAAGCCGATGTCGTGCGGCTCCTGGTCGTACCGGACCACCAGCGCTTCCGCCGCCTCCCTGGCCTGCTCGGGCCGCTCGGCGAGGACCAGCGCCACCGGCCAGCCCATGAAGGGGACGCGGTCGTTCTGGAAGACCCCGACGATCGGGTCGGGCTTCCCGATCATGCCCATGTAGTCCAGGTTGACGCGCGGGGCGTTCTGGTGGTGGATGACCGCGAGGACACCGGGCATGGCGAGGACCGGCTCGGACTCGATCGAGCTGATACGGCCGCGGGCCACGGTGGACAGCACCATCCAGCCGTGGGCGAGGTCGGGCAGGGGGATGTCGCCCGCGTAGCGGGCCGCTCCGGTGACCTTCTCCCGGCCCTCCACGCGGGTGCGCGCGGTGCCGAAGGCGCCCGTCGTCGTGGTGGTTCCGGTCGTCGTGGTCATCGGGCGGCCTCCTCGGTGAGTTCGGTCAGCAGGGCCACGACGAGGTTGCGCATCAGCGGCACCTTGTATCCGTTGTGGGGCAGTGCCGCGGCGGCGGTCAGCTCCGCGTCCGCGGCGGCGGTGAACGCCTCGGCGGTGGCCGGGCCTCCGGTCAGCGCCCGCTCGGCCTCCAGGGCCCGCCACGGCCGGGAGGCGACGGCCCCGAAGGCGAGGCGGACCTCGTGGACGACCCCGTCGCGGACGTCGAGGGCGGCGGCGATCGAGCCGATCGCGAAGGCGTAGGACGCGCGCTCGCGGACCTTGCGGTAGCGGGAGTGGGCGGCCACCGGGGCCGGGGGCAGGGTGACACCGGTGATCAGCGCGCCGGACGGCAGCGCGGTCTCCAGGTGCGGGGTGTCGCCCACGGGCAGATAGAAGTCCGCGAGCGGCAACTCGCCGGGCCCGTCGGCGGTTTCGTACCGTACGACGGCGTCGAAGGCGGCGAGCGCGACCCCCATGTCCGAGGGGTGGGTGGCCACGCAGTGCTCGGAGGCGCCGAGGATCGCGTGGTTGTGGTGCTCACCCTCGATGGCCGGGCAACCGCTGCCGGGGAGGCGCTTGTTGCAGGGCCCGGCCACATCGGTGAAGTAGCCGCAGCGGGTGCGCTGCAGGAGGTTGCCGCCGACGGTGGCCATGTTGCGCAGCTGCCCGGACGCACCGGCCAGGACGGCCTGGGCGAGGGCCGGGTAGCGGCGCCGCACCTCGGGGTGGGCGGCGAGATCGCTGTTGGTGACGGTGGCCCCGATGCGCACGTCCCCGTCCGGCGTCACCTCGACGTGGTCCAGGGGCAGTTCGCGCACGTCGACCAGGCGTCCCGGCCGCTCGACGCCGGTCTTCATCAGATCGACCAGATTGGTGCCGCCGCCGAGGAAACGCGCGTCGGGGTCCGCGCCGA
Organism: Streptomyces sp. 5-10; assembly: GCF_014712245.1. Taxonomy (NCBI): domain Bacteria; kingdom Bacillati; phylum Actinomycetota; class Actinomycetes; order Kitasatosporales; family Streptomycetaceae; genus Streptomyces; species Streptomyces sp. 5-10. The sequence goes on along the minus strand of NZ_JACVYG010000003.1, from coordinate 397,401 downwards.
GCACGGAGACCGCCTCGGAGACCTCGAGAACCCGCTGGTAGCCGAACTCCTTCATGCGAGGGCCTCCTCGGTCCCGGCCGTGCGCGCCTCGGCCGCCCGCGCGACCGCCTGGACGATCGACACATAGGCGCCGCAGCGGCACAGGTTGCCGCTCATCCGCTCCCGGATCTCGTCCGGGGTGAGGGGCGGGGGCCCCGCTTCGGGGCGGACGTCGGCGGTGGCGGCGCTCGGCCAGCCCGCCGCGTGCTCCTCGATCACGGCGAGGGCGGAACAGATCTGTCCCGGGGTGCAGTAACCGCACTGGTAGCCGTCGAGGTCGAGGAATGCCTGCTGCACCGGGTGCAGCTCGTCGCCCTCGGCCACGCCTTCGATCGTGGTGACCTCACGGCCCTCGGCCGCCACCGCGAGCTGGAGACAGGAGACGGCCCGGCGGCCGTCGATCAGCACCGTGCAGGCACCGCACTGACCCTGGTCGCAGCCCTTCTTGGTGCCGGTGAGATCGAGCTGCTCCCGCAGGGCGTCGAGCAGGGTGGTGCGGTGGTCGACGGGCAGCGTGTGTTTCTCGCCGTTGATGGTCAGCGTGATGACGCTGGACGTCGATGGGGCCATGATCAGCCTTCTTTCGCGGGTGTGGGGCGCGTTGAAGTCGTCCGATGGAGGGGCCCGGGGCCTGGGCAGGAAGTCCCGGGGACATGAAATACGAGACAATGCCGGTCGGCGCTCGGTTTCGGCCATCCACACTGGCCGTTTCAGCCGGTAAGGTGGACCTAAGCGGACAGCTGTCCGCTGTGCATGAAACTTAGCGGACAGCTGTCCGGTGAGCAAGGTCGGCGCTACGGCGAGGTCCGGAAGGAGGACGAGTGCGGGCAGAGAAGGACGCGCGTCTGCGCTCGGACGCGGCTGCGAACCGCGAGCGCATCCTGGAAGTGGCGCTGGCGGAGCTGACGCGCTCGGCGGACGTCCCGCTGAGCACCATCGCGAAGAAGGCGGGCGTCGGGCAGGGCACGCTGTACCGTAACTTCCCCAGCCGCGAGGCCCTCGTTCTGGAGATCTACCGCCACGAGCTGCGGCAGGTGGCCGACACCGCGGCCGAGCTGTTGCGTACCCGCGCGCCGGATCAGGCGCTGCGGGAGTGGATGGGGCACCTCGCCCGGTTCGCCATGGCCAAGGCCGGGCTCGGCGACGCGCTGCACAAGGCCACCAGCGCATCCTGCGGCCAGGAGAAACCGGGCCACGGCCAGATGACCGAGGCCGTGGCGCTCCTGCTGCGGGCCAACGAGGAGGTCGGCACCATCCGCCCGGGCGTCACCACCGACGACTTCCTGCTTGCCATCGCCGGCCTGTGGCAGATCGGCCTCGACGAGAACGGGCAGGCGCGCGCCCGACGGCTTCTGGACCTGGTCATGGACGGGCTGCGCGCGGGCGCGCCCGGAACGGCCGGGCCGGGGACGGCGGCCGGCCCGGCGGGCTGAGCCGGCCGGAGGCCACCGCCCGCCGACGGGCGGTGGCACTCCGTGGCGCGGGTCGTCCCGGGAGCGCGGGCTGTCTCGCGGACCAGCCCGGGACCGGAAGCGCGGTGCGCGGCCGGGGCGTCCGCGAGCCGATGACCCTGAAGCTCATCCGCCACTCCTCGTGTGCCATGTGGCAGCGGGCGGATCCGGTGGCGCCGCCGGGGAAGGCCAGGTCCGCGTCCAGCCACTCGTCCACCTCCGGCGCGCCGTGCCATGCGCCGCCCCGGGCGGTGACCAGGCGCGGGGGACCACCGGGGCCGCTCCACGGCGTCGGCACCGGGGTGGTCGCCGGGCTCGGTGGTCCGCTCGAGCAGGGTGCGGAGGGTGCGCGAGAGTACCAGCCGGGAGGTCCATCAGGCGATCAAGGACCTGGACCGGCAGCGCACCCAGGTCCGCATCGGCGGCCGCACCTTCATGATCGACATCGTGATACGGGCGCCGGAGCGCTTCTCCTCGGCGGTATGCGGGCCCACGGAGCCCTGCCCGACGAAGGCCCCTCCCTGCCCTCGCCCATCCAGGTCGTCACGCCGTACAACATGCCGCCCGACGCGGCCTGAGACGCCTGATCGCGGCACCCCCGGGCACCCGCCGACACCCTCCGGGCACCCGTCGGCCCGCTTGGCGAGAACCCGTTGAACCATGTCACTCCTGCCACTGGGAGCCGTTTCCGCCCTCGCCTAGCGTCGGAACAGGGCCAGACGGACTGGCCATCGCCGCATGTGAGGGAACGTTTTCATGCTCGCCCAGATCGTCCTGTTCGACGGCTTCGACCTCCTCGATGTGCTCGCCCCCTACGAGGTGCTGCACGCCGGTGGCATGGCCGCCGGAGGAGCGCTGCGCGCGGAGCTGGTGTCCGCCGAGGGGCCGCGCGAGGTGGTGAGCGGGGTCGGCGGCGTACCGCTGCGCGCCACGGCCGCGCTGGATCCCGCGAGGGCGGACCTGGTGGTGGTTCCCGGTGCGGCCGGCCGTGTCGGGGAGCCGGGCGAGGTCCCCGACCACGACGCGGACGCGGACGCGGGCGAGTGGCGGGAGGACGGGCTCATCCCCGTCCTGCTGGGCCGCACCCTGAACACCGGGCTGCCGGGGCTGCTGAAGGCCGCCATGGACCGCCCGGAGGTGACCGTCGCCACGGTGTGCGGCGGCTCGCTCGTGCTGGCCATGGCCGGTCTGCTGGAGGGCCGCTACGCCACCACCCACCACATGGGCCTGGACATGCTGGATGCCACCGGCGTCAACGCCGTCAGGGCCCGGGTCGTCGACGACGGCGACCTCGTCACCGGCGCCGGCGTCACCTCCGGGCTCGATCTGGGCCTGTACCTGCTGGAGCGCGAGGTGGGGCCGCGGATCGCGCACGCCGTCGAGGAACTGTTCGCCTACGAGCGCCGTGGCACCCCCTGGCGCCACCACGGGCCGTCGCCCGTCGCCCCGTGACCACACCGCCCCAGCCCGATCCGCCCCTCACCGCAGGCTCCGTCCCACCGTAAGGAAGCACACCACCATGTCCGTTGAAGGCACCTGGGATCTGTCCATCTCCACCCCCATCGGCCGGATCAAGGCCGTGATCGAACTCCGCGACGAGGACGGCACCCTGACCGGTACGGCCCACGGTGCGGGAGAGGAGGTCCCGCTGGCCGATGTAGCGCTCGACGGTGACCAGCTCATCTGGCGTCAGGCCATCACCAAGCCGATGCGACTGAACCTCGCGTTCACGATGACCGTCGACGGCGAGACGATGACCGGCACCTCCAAGGCCGGGCGGCTGCCCGCCTCCAAGGTCACCGGACAGCGCCGCGCCGTCCCCGTGGCGGCGGAGGGCTGACCCGGTTCCCTGGTGGGCTCAGACGAACTGCTGGACCACCAGCACGGTCGCGCTCGCCACCGCGAGCACCATGGCGACGGCCCTGGTGCGCCGCAGGTCCAGCCGGCTCGACAGCGGGCGGGCCAGCAGCACCCCGATCGCCGCGGCCGGGGCCAGCAGGGCGGTGTGCCACAGGCTGTACGTGTGCACCGCCCCCGTCGCCGCCAGGGTGGCCAGGCTCATCACCGAACCCGCCAGGAAGAACCCGCTCATCGTGGCGCGCAGCCGCGGTCCGCTCAGCCGCTGCCAGACCATGGCCATCGGCGGCCCTCCGATGGCGGTCGCCGTGCCCATCAGCCCCGACATCAGACCGGCCAGCAGCACCGACCGCCGCCGCGGTGTGGGCACGAAGCCGCGCAGGCTCACCGCCACGCCCGTGAGGACGACGGCGGCCACGAGGAGAGCGAGGTACCGGGCGGGCAGCAGGGCCACCAGCGCCGCGCCGCCCAGCACCCCCGGCACCCGGCCGACCAGCGCCCACCCCGCGCCCCGCAGGTCCAGGTGGCCGCCCTCCAGCACCAGCACCGCGGCCGTGACCCCGGTGGCGAGCAGCAGGACCACCACCGGGGTGAGCGACGGGTCGAATATCGCGATCACCGGGGCGGCCAGCAGGCCGAGCCCGAAGCCGATGGCGACCTGGAGCAGCGCCCCGACCGCCACCGTGACGAAGAGCAGGGTGAACTCCGGCGGGCTCATGCTTCCGTCGGTCCGGCATCCAGCGGGAATTCCGTCGGCCCGGCGTCCAGCGGGAATTCCGTCGGTCCGGCGTCCAGCGGGAAGTGGCACAGGCCCTCGTGCGGCTCCCGCCCGGTGTCCGCCGTGCCGTCGCGGATCACGACAGGAGGCGCGAGCTCGGCGCACCGGGCCTCGCTCTTCCAGCAGCGGGTGCGGAACCGGCATCCCGACGGGATGTCGTACGGGGAGGGGATCTCCCCGCGCAACGGGATCTCGTCGTCCTGGGCCGCACCGGAGACATCGAGGGTGGGCGCGGCGGACATCAGGGCGGCCGTATAGGGATGGACGGGCCGGTCGAAGACGTCCTCGGTGGGACCGTGTTCGATGACCTTGCCCAGGTACATCACCGTCACCCGGTCGGAGACATGCCTGACCACGGAGAGGTCATGGGAGATGAAGACGTAGGAGACACCGAGCCGTTCCCGCAACTCGGAGAGCACATTGAGCACTTGGGCCTGCACCGACAGGTCCAGCGCGGACACCGGCTCGTCGCACACGATGAGGTCGGGGTCGAGCGCCAGCGCGCGTGCGATGCCGATGCGCTGCCGCTGCCCGCCGGAGAACTCGTTCGGGTAGCGGTGGGCGTCGCTCTCCCGCAGCCCGACGAGCGACAGCAGCTCACGGACCCGCCGCTCCCGCGCCTGTGCCGTGGGCACGATGTCGCGGTGGGTGCGCCACGGCTCGCCGATGAGGTCGGCCGCGGACATCCGGGCGTTGAGCGAGGCGAAGGGGTCCTGGAACACCATCTGCACCCGGCGCCGCCAGGCGAGCAGTTCCTTGCCCTTGAGGGTGAACGGATCGGTGCCGTCGAAGCGCACGGTGCCCGAGTCCGGCCGCTCAAGACCGAGCACCACCCTGGCCAGGGTCGACTTGCCACATCCGGACTCGCCCACCAGCCCGAGCGTCCGCCCGCGCTCGACCCGCACATCGACGCCGTCGAGCGCGGTCAGGCGCCGGCGGCCATGGCCGAACGACTTGGTCACGCCGCGGACTTCGAGCAGGGGAGGGGAAGTGGCCTCGCCATCGGCCCGCGGGTCGGCGGCGGTGGCGTCGGTGAGGGGCGTCTCAGGCACGGTCGAGCTCCTCGGAGAAGTGGCAGGCGGCCGAACGCGAGGCCCCGACGGACATCGGACGGGGCCGCTCCTGGGCGCAGCGCTCCTGGGCCAGCGGACATCTGGCCTGGAAGACACAGCCGGACGGGACCGCACTGAGCTCGGGCGGGCTCCCCGGTACGGCGGGCAACGGGCGGCCCCTGACGGCGTGTTCGGGGACCGAGTCGAGCAGCCCCTTGGTGTAGGGGTGGCGGGGGCGGGAGAACACCTCCGCCACCGGGCCGGTCTCCACCACGTTGCCCGCGTACATCACCACGACATCGTCCGCGCGCTGGGCCACCACCGCCAGATCGTGGGTGATCAGCACCAGCGCCATCTCCCGCTCGGTCTGCAGATCCCGCAGCAGCCGCATGATCTGCGCCTGCACGGTGACATCCAGCGCGGTCGTGGGCTCGTCGGCGATGAGCACATCGGGGTCCAGCGCGACGGCCATCGCGATCAGCAGCCGCTGGCGCATACCGCCGGAGAACTGATGCGGATACGCGCGGGCCCGCAGCCGGGGCTCGGGGATGCCGACGCGGGTCATCAGCTCGACCGCCTTCTCCCGGGCGTCGCGGCGCGACATCCCGCGATGGATGCGGAACGGCTCGGCGAGCTGCCTGCCGACCGGCTGTACGGGATTGAGCGCGGTCAGCGCGTCCTGGAAGACGATCGACAGCACGGGACCGGCGAGCCTTCTGCGCCCCGCCCGGCCCAGCCGCAGCACATCGGTGCCGGACACCTTCACGGATCCGCCCGTCACCTCGGCCGTCGGGTCGAGTAGCCCGACGATGGACAGCGCGGTCATCGACTTCCCGCAGCCGGACTCGCCCAGCAGCGCCAGCGTGCGCCCCTTGCGCACCTGGAAGCCGACACCGTTCACCGCCCGGACGGTGCCCGAGGGGGTGCTCAAGTCGACACAGAGCCCTTCGACGTCGAGCGCGGGGAGGCCGCTCCCGGCGGGCGCGGGCAGGGTGGAGGGGGTCACGCGATCATCTCCGAGGGAACAGCGGCCCGGTTGCCGCGCCGCTTCCTGGGCAACGTCAGACGCCAGCGCTGGGCCGGGTCGGTGGCCAGGCGGACCCAGGCGGCGAGCACCGTGGCCGACACCGTGGTGAGCACGATCGCCACACCCGGCAGTACGGCGATCCACCAGGCCGTCTGGAGGTACTGGCGCCCTTGCGCCACCATCAGCCCCCAGCTCACATCGGGGGGCTGGATGCCGATGCCGAGGAAGCTCAAGGACGACTCGGTCAGCATGACGAAACAGAAGTCGAGCGTGGCCACGGTCAGCAGCGTCGGCAGCGCGATCGGCAGAATGTGCCGGTAGATGATGTTCCGGCTCGGTGTGCCGAAGGTCCGGGCCGCGTCCACGAACAGACGGCTCCTCAGCTCGGCCGACTCCGCGCGGGCGGTGCGCAGATAGACCGGGACGCGCGCGATGGCGAGGATCAGCACGATGTTCATCGCGCTGGGCGCGAAGACATACAGCACGACCACCGCGATCAGCAGGGACGGGAAGCTGAGGATGACATCGGCGACCCGCATCGCGACGTTCTCGCGCATGCCCCCGTGGTAGCCGGCCCACAGCCCCAGCGCCGAGCCGATCAGCAGCGAGCACAGCACCGCGGGCACCGCCACGGACAGCGTCGTCCCGGCGGCGTCCACCAGCCGGGCCAGCACGCTGCGGCCGAGCACATCCGTGCCGAGCAGTCCGTAGAAGCCGTGGTCGAGGGAGGGCGGGCGCAGCGAGGCGCGCAGATCCTGCCGTACGGCCCGGTCCCCGATGAACAGCCGGCCGAACAGCGCGACCAGGAACACCCCGGCGAGGATGACGGCCGCGACGGCCGCGGCCCGGTCCCGGCCGAGCAGCAGCCACCAGCGCGGCGGACGGGCGCGCGACGGGGCGGTCTCCCCAGCGGGACGGTCGGCCGGGTCGGTCATGGTGGCTCCTTCGCTCACGCCGGCACCGCCTGGCGCACTCGGGGGTCGATCAGGGCGTGGCAGACGTCCACGAGGATGTTCAGCGCGAAGATTGTCACCGCCGTGAGCAGGACGGCGGCCTGCAACACCGCGAAGTCGCGCTGGAGAATCGAGTCGATCATGAGCTTGCCGATCCCGGGCCAGCCGAAGATCGTCTCCACCACCACCGCGCCGTTGACCAGACCGACGGTGAGATCCCCGGCGACGGTCAGCACGGGCGTGACGGAGTTGCGCAGCGCGTGCCCGAACACCACGCGCTTGGGGTCGGCTCCCTTGCTGCGCGCGACCTTCACATACGGCGCCGACAGCGCGCCGACCATGCTGCCGCGGACCACCTGCACCAGCACCCCGAACGGGCGGATCAGCAGGGTGGCGATGGGCAGCACCCAGATCTCCGGGCCGCCCAGGGTGCCGGAGGTCGGCAGCCAGTCGAGACCCACGCCGAAGACCAGCACCCCCACGATCGCGAACCAGAAGTCGGGGATGCTGGCCGCCGTCATCGACAGCAGACCGGCGATCCGGTCGATGAGCGAGTTGGGCCGGTACGCGGCGAGGCTTCCGACCAGCAGCGCCCCGAGGATCGCCAGGAGCATCGTCATCCCGGCCAGTTGGAGCGTGACGGGAAACGCCTTGAGCACCATCGAACCGGCCGACTCCCCGGTGCGCAGCGACGTCCCGAAGTCGAGTCGGGCGGCCTGGGTGAGGTAGTCCCACAGCTGCGCCGGGATGGAGTCGTCGAAGCCGTGGGCGGCGGAGAACTCGGCGCGTTGCTGTGGCGTGGCGCTCAGCGGGAGGTAGAGATCGACGGGATTCCCGGTCAGCCGGGCCAGGCAGAACACGCCCAGCACCACGAACACCAGGGGGATCGCGCTGGAGATGACGCGCTTGCGCAGGAAGGACGTCATCTCAGCGCCTCCCCGGCTTCGCGGGGCCGACCTCGGCCAGCCGCATCTCGTCCCCGGTGGCGGAATCCGGCCGGTACCGCACCTTCGGAGACAGCCCCAGCAGCCCGCGCATATGGGCCAGATAGGCGTACTGCACGACCGTGTCGTTCTGGTACTCGATCACCTCGGCGAACGCCTTCTCGCGGGCCTTGCCGGACAGCGCGTCCGCCGCGGCGACGCGCCGGTCGAGCTCCTTGGTGCCGAAGGTGGACTGCGGGCCGTCGCTCACCAGGTACTGACTGGTGGTGAACGCCGCGTCCCCGGCCTGGTTGCCGTGCATGATCAGCAGCGCCACCGGCCCGACGTCACGGGGCAGCGGACGCAGCTGGTACTGGAGGTGGGTGGCGGTGTCCGCCATGCGAATCCTCACGTTCAGCCCCACCCGTGCCATCTCGTACTGGAGGGCCTCGGCCACTTCCGAGATCCCGGCGAACATGCCGTTGCGCGCCACGAGGGTGATCTGCCGGTGCACCGGGACGCCGTCGGCGGCGGCCTGTTTCACCAGCGCGCGGGCGGCGGCCACCCGGTACGGGACGGGGGCGAGCTCGTCGTTGTGGCCCACCACACCGGGCGGGACGAGTTGGGCGGCGGGCTTGGCCAGTCCGCCGAGGAGCGCGTCGATGATGCCCTTGCGGTCGACGGCCATGCCGATCGCCTTGCGCACCCGGATGTCGTCGAGCGGCGCCTCACGGCCGTCCAGGCGCAGGGCGGTGGTCTCGTTGTTGGGGTAGGCCACGGTGTTGCCCTTGTCGGCGCTGGTGTGGTCCAGCGCCGTCGCGATATCGGCCTCACCCTTGTCGATCATCGCGGCGCGGACGCTGGCGTCACTGCGCCAGACATACCGGGCCCGGGGGTAGGCGGGCGCCTTCCCCCAGTAGTTCTCGTTGCGGGCGAGCGAGATGGAGACACCGGTCTGCCAGGACTTGACGGCGTAGGGGCCGGTCCCGATCGGTATCCGCACCTTGGCCTCGGTGCTGGTGGTACGCGGCACGATCTCGACGAAGCTGAGCCGCAGGGGGAGGATGGGGTCGGTCTTCTCGGTGGTGACGGTCAGCCGGGTCGGGCTGACGGCGCGTACGTCGAGCTTCTCGTCGCCGAAGACGTAGCCGTCCACGTTGCAGGCGAGATCGGAGTTGACGGCGCGGTCGATGGAGAAGGCGGCGTCCTTCGCCGTGAACGGCTGCCCGTTCTGGAAGGTCACACCGGGGCGCATGTCGAAGGTCCATGTCGTGGGCTTCGTCTGCCGCCACCCGGTCGCCAGCAGCGGATCCAGCTTCCCCGAGGTGGGGTCGCGTTCCACCAGCGGCTCGGTGATGTTGGAGCGGACGACGACACCGGTCGCGGTCAGCGATGACTCGCAGGGTTCCAGTGTCGGGGGCTCCTGGGTGAGGACCACCCGCAGGGTGCGGCCGTCCGCGCTTCCGGCGTCACCCGCCGCGTCACTGTTCGCCACGGCGCACGCGCTGGTCAGCAGCAGCGTGCCGGTTGTGAGAAGGGCGAGAACTGTATGGGCCCGGCCCCGTTCCCGGTGCGGGCCGGAGGGTACGGAGGACTTCATCGTCGGCGTATCTCCGAGGGTGCTGGCGGGTTGCCGCCCGAGAACGACAGTCGACATGGCTGTCTACACTTACGTACCCGGTCTGCATTTGTGGACGCCGAAGCTAAACCGGAGGTGCCTGGACGTCAAGGGATCTGACAACAGGCGCAGGTGGGGCGGTCCCTGGCCGAGGCCTCCCGATCATTGACAGCCTCATAGACCTCATGCACAAATGAAGACGGCGCCTATATATGAGGACGGTGGTCATGGCCGGCACGGCTGTCCCCGGTGGTGACCGGGGGATGCGCATCATGCTCAACCACCGGATCCTGAGCAGGTTCGGCGAGCGGCTGAGGGCACGGACCGAGGACCGGCACGAGTGGCTGGACGTCTGCGACTGGGACGCGGCACGGATCGCCGACGCCATCGCCTCCGTCGATGTGTACGTGGGCTCACAGCTCGGTGAGGACCACGCGCGCCGGGCCCGGCGCCTCCGCCTCGTCCATGTCGTCGGCGCGGGCTACGACGGCATCCCCCTGGAGGCGCTGGGGCCCGATGTGACCGTGGCGAACACCTTTCACCACGGCGCGTCGATCGCCGAACACGTCCTGATGTGCGTGCTGATGCTGTCCCGGCGGGTGCTCGCCGCCGACCGGGAGCTGCGGGCCGGGCGGTGGCGGAACGTGGCCGTCGATGCCACGCTCCCCTTCGGGGACACCCTGCGGGGCCGCCGGGTCGGCGTCATCGGCTTTGGCGAGACGGGGCGGGAGATCGGCCGGCTGTGCCAGGCGGTCGGCCTGGGGGTACGGGCCGTGCGCCGCGATCCATCGGCCCCGCTGCCGGACGGTCTGCGCCCCGACTGGGTGGGTGGCACGGACCGGCTCCCGGAACTGCTGGCCGACTCCGACATCGTCGTGGTGACCGTTCCGCTGAGCCCCGCGACCCGCGGACTGATCGGCCCCGCCGAACTCGCCGCGATGGGTCCGCGGTCCCTCCTGGTCAATGTCGCCCGTGGCCCGGTCGTGCGGGAGGAGGCGCTGTACGAGGCGCTGTCGGCGGGCACCATCGCCGGAGCCGCCCTCGATGTGTGGTGGGCCGGGCCACCCCACGCGCCGAGCCGTCTTCCGTTCCACACGCTGCCCAATGTGGTGATGACACCGCACAACTCGGGACACACGGAGGAGACGTTCGCCGCCCGGGCCACGGATATCGCGGCGAATATCGACCGCTTGGAGGCGGGGAGGCCGCTCAGCAATGTGGTGCGCGCCGGTCGGGTGAGCGCGGTGCCCGGCGGCACCGCGGTGGAGAGCGCCTGACGCGGCTCGACGCTCCTCAGAGGGCGGGTACGGTACGCCGCCTTGGCGGCGGCTTAGGCCGGCGTGCCGTTCCACAGCCGCATCCGCCGCTGGATCGAGGAGACACGGACCACCGCGCCCCCGCCCCGTTCGATCATGCCCGGGATCAGGGCGCGGTCCAGGCGGACGGCGCCGAGCAGATGGTGGTTGAGCTCCTGCTGCCAGATCTCCTCGGACATCGCCTCGAAGCCACCGGCGGGCGCGGCCGAGCCGCCGAGCACCAGACCAACCCGGTGCGCCATGAGTACGTGCTGACCGAGCGCGGCCGTTCGCTGCGGCCGGTGGTCGTCGCGCTGGCCGTCTGGGGCAATCGGCACCTCGCCCCGGAGGAGCGCGCCATGATCCTGGTCGACGGCCCCGGTGGGTGATGTGCCGCGTCGGCGCTTACGTTGTCCGTGTCGGGCCAACGGCCGTTTCTCCCACCCGGACATCCCTCAGCGCAGCGAAGGCGGCGATCGTGTCAGAAGAGCCTCAGGACACCACGCGGAGTCAGGACATCACCCGGGCCGAGTTGATGAGTCGGCCCACACCGCTGGAGCCCGCGCCACGCCTGGCCCGTGCCATCGGGCTGGAGCCCGATGACCTGTGGGTCAAACGTGACGATCTGATCGGCCTGGGCGGCGGGGGCAACAAGGTCCGCAAGTTGGAGTGGACGGCCGGGGCCGCCCGCGCCGAGGGCGCCACCACGCTGGTGACCAGCGGGGCCGCGCAGAGCAACCACGCCCGACTGACGGCCGCGGCGGGGGCCCGGCTGGGCATGGACGTGGTCCTCGTCCTCGCCGGTGCGCCGAGCGAGGGGATGACCGGCAACATCGCGCTCGACGGTCTCTTCGGCGCCCGTGTCGTATGGGCGGGCGAGGTGAGCGAGGCGGAACTCGCGGCGGCCGTCGACGACGTGGCCCGGGACCTGCGCGAGCGGGGCGCCCGGCCCGCGGTGATCCCCTTCGGCGGCTCCAGCGCGCTGGGCGCCCTGGGCTATGTCGCGGCGGGGGCCGAACTCCTGGTGCAGGACCCGGACCTGACCACGGTGGTGGTGGCGGTCGGATCGGGGGGCACCATGGCCGGGCTCGTCCACGCCCTCGGGGCCGAGCGGGTGCTCGGGGTGCACTGCGGAGCCGTCGCCGACCCCGAGCACACCGTCCGCCACCTGGTCGAGGGGCTGGCCGGACAGCCCGCGGCCACCTCCCTGCGGCTGCGCCTGGACCAGGTCGGGCCCGGCTACTCCGCGCTCACCGAACCGGCCATGGACGCCATCACCACGGCGGCACGCACCGAAGGCATCGTCCTCGACCCCGTCTACACCGGCCGTGCCCTGGCCGGTCTCATCGCCGCCGTCCACGACGGTCAGGTGCGCCCCGGGCAGCGCACGGTCTTCGTGCACACGGGCGGACTGCCGGGCCTGTTCGGGCACGGCGAGACACTGGAGCGGGCGCGCTCCGCCGTGGCCGACACCGCCGTACGGTGGCCTCGCCGCTGAGCGTCGCACCGGCCCGATCCCGGAGTGCTGGAACGATCCGGTGTCACTCCGCGCGGGGCTCCGCCCCCTCCGTGGCATCGGCGACCGCCTCGGCACACGTGGCGAGTCGGCCGGCCAGGGCGCGCACATGGTCGCGCAGGGCCTCCGGACGCTCGATCACGAACGGGAGGTCCAGCCAGGCGAGTACGGAGGGCACCCACTCCAGCCGCTCGGCCCGCAGTTCGACCCGCACCCACGCGCTGCCCTCTCCCTCCCCGGAGGCGGTGTCCCGCACAGGGTCGGCCGGGAGTTCCCGCACGGTGGCGAGTCCGGGCGGGAGCCGGTGGCGGACCTGCTCGACGGTGCCCCGGACCCGGAGCGACACCTCGTGCGGATACGGCACCCCGGCCAGCCCGGACAGTACCCGCGCGGCCGGGTCGAACCCCTCGGGCACATCGAACGACCCCGGTAGCACCGAGGCCGTCTCGATCCGGTCCAGCCGGAACGTGCGCACCTCGCCACTGGCCGAGTCCGCCCCCGTCACGTACCAGCGCCCGGAGTGCGCGACGACCCCGTACGGATGCACGGTGCGTTCGCTGCGCCGCCCCTTCCAGGCGGTGTAGCCGATGGCGACGGGCCGGCGGTCCCGCGCGGCCTCCGCGAGCACCAGCAGCACGCTCGTCTCCGGGATGGCCATGGGGCGGGCCGGGGCGGTGAAGTCGGCCGTCGCCAGCAGCGCGTCCAGCCGACGGCCGAGCGCCTCGGGCAGCACCCGGCGCACCTTGGCGGCGGCGCTCTCCGCCGCCGCGACGGACGTGGTCACCAGCCCGGCCCGGCGGCCGGCGACCAGCCCGAGCAATACGGCCAGCGCCTCCTCGTCGGTGAGCATCAGCGGCGGCATCCGGTAGCCGGGCGCGAGCCGGTAGCCGCCGTAGCGGCCGCGCACCGACCGGACCGGGACGTCCAGGTCGATCAGGTGGCCGACATAGCGGCGGACGGTGCGCTCGTCCACGCCGAGCCGGGCGGCCAGATCGGCGACGGTACGGGTGCCACCGGCCTGGAGGATCTCCAGCAGCGCGAGCACCCGGGCGGTCGGTCGGTTCATGCCGCTCAAGTATTCCGCAATACCGGGCGGATCCTGTCCGGTATCCCTCCTAGCGTCTGAGCCATGGCGATCTACGTACTTCTTCCCGGGTTCTGGCTCGGGGCCTGGGCCTGGCGCCCGGTGGCGGATGACCTGCGCGGCCGTGGGCACGACGTCCACTCCCTCAGCCTGACCGGAATGGGCGAACGGGCACATCTGGCCCGGCCCGACACCGACCTGGAGACCCACATCACCGATGTGCTCAACCTGATCCGTTACGAGGACCTGCACGATGTGGTGCTGGTCGGCCACAGCTATGCCGGTGCGGTGGTCGTCCCGGGCGTGGCGGACCGGATGCCGGACCGGATCAGCCGCCTGGTGTTCATCGACAGCGGACCGCTGCCGGACGGGATGTCCCACCTGGAGTTCACCCCGCCCGAGGAGCAGTCGCGCAACGCCGAGCTGGTCCGCGCGGAGGGGGACGGCTGGCGGCTGCCGCCCCCGCCGTGGCGGCAGCTGGCCTCCGAAGTGCCCGGACTGCCGCACGACACGCTCGAACGGCTGGTGCGGCTGTCGGTGCCGCAGCCATGGGCCACCGCCACCACCCCGGTCCGGCTGACCGAGGCGTGGGAGAAGCTGCCGCGGCTGCATGTGCTGTGCAGCTTCCCGGTGGCCGAGGTCCGGGCGCGGATCGGCGTCGTTCCGGCGTTCCGTCATATGGCGACCGAGGGGTGGGCGTACCGGGAGCTGCCCGGCTGGCACTGGCCGATGTTCGACCAGCCCGGCGAGCTGGCGGCGATCCTGCACGACGCGGCCTGACGGACCCCGGCTGTCGCTCACCCATGGCGCGGCCCGCCGCACGGCGGGCCGCGCCATCGGCTTTCCCGCCGCCAGGGCGTTCCGGCGGACCGAGAGTGATCGGTTTCCGATGGGAGTGCTTGCGACTCTAGACAGGACTGAACATGTATGGCTAACGTCCGGACATGCCTAAACAGGTCCTCAAGCATCAGCGCATCGCCCGCGTCCTGGCCCGTGAGATCCACAGCGGCGCCCTGGAACCGGGCAGCAGGCTGCCCGGCGAACACGCGCTCACCCGGCGCTTCGCGGTCAGCAGGGCCACCGTCCGCCAGGCGCTGGACGAGCTCAGCAAGCAGGGGCTGATCTCCACCCACGCGGGCGTCGGCTCGTTCGTCACCTTCGACGGCGGCCTGCTGGACAACCGGCTGGGGTGGACCAGGGCGCTGGCCGACCAGGGCGCCCAGGTCACCACCGAGGTGCTCCGTCTGGAAGCGGTGCGCGATGCCCGGCTGGCCGGTGAACTCGGCCTCGACGGCGTCGAGTTCATGGCGCTCGACCGGTTGCGGGTGCTGCCGGAGGGCACCCCGGTCGCGCTGGAGCGCAGCCGGGTTCCGATGGTCCCGGCCCTGGCCGAGGTCCCGCTCGGCGGGCTCCTCGACGGCTCGCTGACCAAGACCCTCGCCGCGGTCGGCATCCGGGCCACGCACGGGGACGAGTGGGCGTCCGTGCGCCAACTGGCCGCCGACGAGGCGACCCTGCTCCGCCGCCAGGTGGGAGAGGTCTGGCTCAACACCCGCCGGGTCAGCCGCGGGGCCGATGGCCGGATCGTCGAGCAGGTGACCAGCCTCCTGGACCCCGCCCGCTTCCAGCTGCACCTCGGCTTCGGCGAGAGCCCCGACGAGACGGCCCTGGGCAGCGGCGATGAGACATCCGCGAGGAAGCAGCCCCGATGAGACCCCACACCACCCCCCGCGAGGCGCGGCCCGCCCCCGCCCGACGTACCGCCTCCGCGCACTGACAGGAAGTCCGCATGAACCACCAGCACGACCGCGCGCTCGGCGCCCTCTACGGCCTGGCGATGGGTGACGCCCTCGGTATGCCCACCCAGATCATGTCCCGGCGGTCCATCGTCGCCCGGTTCGGCACCGTCACCGATTTCGAACCCGGCCCGGAGGACAACCCGGTGAGCGCCGGAATGCCCGCCGGTTCGGTCACGGACGACACCGATCAGGCCGTCATCGTCGGCCGGCTGCTGACCGGGTCCGGCGGCCGGATCGACCCGCTGCGGCTCGCGCACGAGCTCCTGGAGTGGGAGCGCGCCATGAAGGCCAAGGGCTCCTTCGACCTGCTCGGCCCCTCCACCAAGGCCGCCCTGGAGGCCGTGTCGGCGGGCGTACCGCCGGAGGAGGCGGGCAAGTCCGGTGCCACCAACGGCGCGGCCATGCGGATCACCCCCGTCGGCGTCGCCTTCCCCGACACGCCCCTGGAGCCCTTCCTCGACCGGGTCGCGGAGGCGTGCCAGGTCACCCATGACACCTCCATCGGCATCGCCTCCGCCGCCGCCGTGGCCGCCGCGGTGAGCCGTGGCATCGACGGCGGCGGCCTGGAGGACGCCGTCGGCGCGGCGATCACGGCGGCCGAGGCCGGCGCCGAGCGCGGCCACTGGGTCGCCGGGGCCGATATCGCCGCCCGCATCGGCTGGGCCGTGGACCTGGTCCGGGGCCTGCCCGAGCGGCAGGCCCTGGACCGCGTCTGTGACCTGGTCGGCACCAGCGTCGCCAGCCAGGAGTCGGTCCCCGCCGCCTTCGCCGTGCTGGCCCTCGCCGAGGGCGAGCCATGGCGGGCCTGTCTGTTGGCGGCCAACCTCGGCGGCGACTGCGACACCATCGGTGCCATCGCCGGCGCCATAGCCGGTGCCGTCAGCGGGGCGTCCGCCCTGCCCGACGACGCCCTCGCCACCCTGCGCTCGGTCAACGACCTCGACCTGGAACCGCTGGCCAAGGCCCTGCTCGCGCTGCGCGCCGACACGGCCGCGTGACACACACCCCCGCCCCCCACATCCGCACCGGAGCGCCCCCGGACAGAAAGACAGGTACCACCATGGCGGCTTCAGAGAACGACCGCGTCGGCTCCGTGGAGACCAGAGGCATCGAGCCGGTTCCCGACGCCGAGCGCCACGGCCATGCGAGCCAGATGTTCTGGACCTGGTTCGCCGCGAACATCAGCATCCTCGGCCTGCCGCTCGGCGCGGCGCTGGTCAGCTTCCGCGGCCTGAACATCTGGCAGGCGGCCGTCGTGGCCATCCTCGGCTCCTTCGGCTCCTTCGCCCTGGTGGGCGCCCTCAGCATCGCCGGGAAGCGGGGCGGAGCGCCCGCCCTCACCCTCTCCCGCGCGGTGTTCGGGGTCCGTGGCAACGCGGGACCCACGCTGGTCACCTGGATGAGCCGGCTCGGCTGGGAGACCATCAACACCACCACGGCCGCCTTCGCCCTGCTGGCGCTGCTCGACGCCGCCTTCGGCATCCGGCGGAACACCGTCCTGACCGTGGTGTGCCTGCTGGTCTTCATCGGCTGCACCCTGCTGATCAGCGGCCTGGGCCACGCCACCATCATGTGGATCAACAGGTGGGCCAGCTATGTCTTCGGTCTGCTCAACCTCGTCGTGATCGGCTTTCTCGCCACCACCATCGACTGGGGCAAGGTCTTCCACGCCCCGGTCGGGCCGGTGAGTTCCATGGTCGTGGGGGTCGGCATGATCGCCGCCGGTACCGGGATCGGCTGGGCCAACACCGGGGCCGACTACGCCCGTTATCTGCCCCGCCGGATTCCCGGCGGCAGGCTGGTGGCCGCCTCCGCCTTCGGTGCCGGTATCCCGCTGGTGGTGCTGATCTCGCTGGGCTCGCTCCTCGCGGCGGGTGAACCCGATCTGGCCTCCGCCTCCGACCCCGTCTCGGCGATCAACACGATGCTGCCCTCGTGGATGTCCATCCCGTATCTGATCGCCGCGTTCGGCGGACTGCTGCTCTCCAACCACCTGTCCGTCTACTCGGCCGGGCTCACCATGATCACCCTGGGGATACGGGTCCGGCGCACCCTCGCCGTCGGCTTGGACGTGGTCGTCACCTTCGCGGGCGGGATCTACTTCATCCTGATCGCCAAGGACTTCTACGGCCCGTTCATCACCTTCCTCACCCTCCTCGCCGTCCCCATCAACGCCTGGGTGGGCGTCTTCGCGGTCGACCTGATACTCCGCCGGTCCTACGACGGCGCGGCCCTGATGGACGTCGGCCGCTCCAGCCGCTACTGGTTCCGGGGCGGGGTCGCCTGGGCCGCGATGATCGCCTGGGCGGCGGCCATCGTGGTGGGCCTGCTGTTCACCGAGGCCAGTACCAGCGCCACCGACGTGTGGTTCTCCGGGCCGCTCGCCCACAGCTGGATCGGGTCCAACGGGCTGGGATGGGTGGTGACCCTGGTGCTCGCGGCCGTCGTCTACGCCCTGCTGCGCCGGCTCGACGGCACCGTCCGCGAGGAGGCGTCCGCGCAACCGCCGCAAGCGCAGGTGCTGCCCGCCCCGGCCGCGCGGGAGCTCTCATGAGCGGCCACGACGCCGTCCCCGACGCCGTCCCCGGCGCCTCCGGCGAGGCCACGGTCGGTCGGCTGGTCCTGCTCGGCAACGCCATCGTCGACCTGGTGATGCGGGTGCCCGCACTGCCCGAACGCGGTGGCGACATCATCTCCCGGGACACCACCCTCACCACGGGCGGCGGATTCAACGTCCTCACCGCCGCCCGCCGCCTGGGGCTGCCGGCCGTGTACGCGGGTGCCCACGGCACCGGGCCGTTCGGCGACCGGGTCCGGGCGGACCTCGCCCGGGAGGGCATCGAGGTGCCGCTGCCTCCGGTCACGGGGGAGGACACCGGATTCTGCGTGGCCTTCGTCGACGGCGGTGGCGAGCGCACCTTCGCCACCAGCCTCGGCGCGGAGGCCCGGCTGACCGAGGCCCACGCGACGGCCGTGCTCGCCGCGCTGCGCCCCGGCGACCTGGTGCAGATCTCCGGATACGGGCTCGCCTACCCGGTGAACGGCCCGGTCCTGGCCTCGCTCGTGGCACGGCTGCCGGAACACACCCGGGTCTTCCTCGACCCGGGCCCCCTGGCCGACCAGATCCCCGAGCAGGTGCTGGAGCCCGTTCTGGCGCGCTGCGACTGGGTCAGCTGCAACCAGCGCGAGGGGCGGCTGCTGACCGGGCGGGACGACGCCCGGGAGGCCGCGGTCGCGCTCGCCGCGCGGCTGGGCCCGCGCACCGGGGTGCTGCTGCGGGCCGACGCGGACGGCTGCTGGCTGGTCCCGCCCGGCGGAGAGCCCGCGCACATCCCCGGCCGCCGGGTGACCGCGGTCGACAGCAACGGCGCGGGCGACGCCCATACGGGAGCGTTCCTGGCCCTCCTCGGCCACGGGCTGGAGCTGAGCAGCGCCGTACGGGGTGCCAACGCGGCGGCCGCCTTCGCGGTCACCCGCCACGGCCCCGCCACCGGGCCGACCGTCGGCGAGCTGCTGGACTTCCTCGGCGGCGAGCCGCTCGCGGCGCGGCTGTCCTCGGCGCTCGGACGGTAGCCCGTGCCTGGTGCCCGCCGCTGGGGGCGGGCACCAGGTGAGACCGAACCCCTGACGCGAGCGCGCTTCACTCGGCGGCTTCGGACGCGTCCTTCCCGTCGGGGGTGTGCTCATACGCGCCGAGGACGTGGTCGCGCACCGCGGTCAGGATGCGGTCCGACAGATCGTCGCCCGCGCAGGCCCGTGACAGCACCAACGCCCCGACCATGGTGGACAGTTCGACGAGAACGGACTCCTCGTCGGCGGCCGTGGCGCCGGACGTCCTCGCGTTGCGCTCCATCCCGCCGATCAGATTGCGCACACCCTCGGTGTACGCCCCTTTGAGCGGGTCACCGGGCTCCGCCCGTGCGGCGTCCACCGCCAGCGCCGCGGCGGCGCACCCCAGGCCGGGGTTGTCGCGGTGCCGGGCGGACAGATAGGCGGCCAGGAAGGCGGCCCGGGCGCCGCTCGTGTCCTCGCCCTCGGGTGGTTCCTCCATGGCGGCGAGGCGTTCGGCGAACGCGGCCGAGCACGCCTGGGCGACCAGGTCGTCCTTCGAGGCGAAGTGGCGGTAGAAGCCGCCGTGGGTCAGACCTGCCGCCGCCATCGCCTGCGGCACGCTCACCTTGTCGGCGCCGTGGGTGCGCACCAGCTTCGCGGTGGCCGCGATCACCTGCTCGCGGTGGCGCTCGGCCTCGGCTCGGGATGCTCGGGGCATGGTCGGTACTTCCTTCTGCGTGTGGTGCCGGACGGGGGTACCGGATGCCGGTACCGCGTCGATGATATTTGCGCCCCATTTTAGATGATGCTAATAATCTATTCCAGCGCGCCGTTGGGCCGTGGCCTCATGGGCCGCCGTCCCCGCCGGTTCGAGCGCGCGCTTCGACACGTTCGACACGTTCGGCAAGGAGGGCCCGACATGGTTGCGATCGATGGTTCCGTGGTGCTGGTGACCGGAGGCCAACGCGGCATCGGCAAGGCGTATGTGGAGGCGTTGCTCGCGCGCGGAGCGGCGAAGGTCTACGCGACGGCGCGGAAGCCCAGCCCCAGCGAGGACCCGCGGGTGGAGGCCGTCTCCCTCGATGTCAACGACGCGGACGCGGTCGCCGCTCTCGCCGACCGGGCCACGGATGTGGACATCGTCATCAACAACGCGGGAGTGCTCCTGCCCTCGCCGCTGCTGACGGCGGACATGGCCGATGTGGTGGCCACGTTCGAAACGAACGTCTTCGGGCCGCTCCGGGTGGCCCGCGCGTTCGCCCCGGTCCTGGCCGCGCGGGGCGGCGGTGCGCTGGTCGACATGCACTCCGTGCTGTCCTGGGGCGCCGGCGCGGCCGCCTACGGCGCCTCGAAGGCCGCGCTGTGGTCGATCACGAACTCTCTCCGCATCGAGCTGGCGGACCAGGGCACCCAGGTGGTCGGGGTGCACCTCGGGCTCGCCGACACCGACATGGTCGCCGGGATACCGAGTCAGAAGATCTCCCCGGCCGAGGTCGTGGAGGCGGTTCTGGACGGCGTCGAGAGCGGTGGCGACGAGGTGCTCGTCGACGACGTGACCCGGCAGATGAAGGCGGCGCTCGCCGGGCCGGTGGAGGGCCTCACCGTTCGCCTCGGAAATTGACCGCTCGCCGCGGACAGCCGCTCGTCACCACTGACCGACTTCACTCGTCCCGAAGGAGAGAGCAATGCCCCTGTGGCACGTCTACCATCCGGTCGGCGCCTACTCCGCGGAGCAGAAGCGGCAATTCGCCGCGGACGTCACGGAGTACTACACCCGGGCCGGTCTGCCGAAGTTCTACGTCGTCACCCTCTTCCACGAGGTCCCCGAGTCCTCGTTCCTGGTCGGCGGGGAGCCGTCGGACAACGCCGTCCGGGTCGTGGTCGAGCACATCGCCCGCCACCTGACGGACCCCGAGGTGCGGAAGAGGAGCACCGAGGGGCTCAACCGCCTGCTGGCTCCCCATACCCGGGACCGCGGGCTGCACTGCGAGTTCCACGTCGACGAGACGCCCCGGGACCTCTGGATGATCGACGGGATGTGGCCCCCTCCCGCGCGCAGCGAAGCCGAACAGCTCTGGGCGCGGGAGAACCGTCCGGTGGCGTACTGACCGCGAGCCCGACCGCGACCGCATCGCGGCACCGCGAGGCCGCCGGCATCGATCGGCGGCCTCGCCCCGGGAAATCCGTGGCCGAGCGAGGGTGGGTCTGATTGGATCGCGGCATGGCCCAGGAAGACACGCGGAAGATCGGGATCCTGCTGTTCCCGGACGTGGAGGAGCTCGACGCCATCGGTCCATGGGAGGTGCTGGCCTACTGGACGCGCAACTTCGCCGAGGACGGGTGGCAGGTGTTCTGCTTCTCCGCCGATGGAAACCCCGTGACCTGCGCGAAGGGGCTCACCGTCGAGGCCCATCACGCGATGGCCGATCTGCCCGCGCTGGATGTGCTGCTGCACCCCGGCGGCCAGGGGACCCGGCCCCAGCTCGCGGACGACCAGCACCTGGAGTGGGTCCGGGCCCAGCGGCGGTCCGTCCCCCTGATGACGAGCGTGTGCACGGGCTCGCTGGTCTACGCGGCGGCCGGGCTGCTGGCCGGGCGCCCCGCGACCACGCATTGGGCGTCGCTGGACCGGCTCGCCGAGCTCGACCCGACGATCGACGTACGGCCCGGCGAGCGGTTCGTCGACGACGGTGACCTGATCACCTCCGCGGGCGTCTCGGCCGGTATCGACATGGCCCTTCACCTGGTCGCCAGGCTGGCCTCGCCGGAGCGCGCACGTCAGGTGCGGCGTGGCATCCAGTACGACCCGCGGCCACCGGTGTGATCAGACTCAGCCGGGGCTGGAGCGGCCGTGCCGCCAGTAGCCGAAGAACGCGATGTCCGGCTTGGGCACGCCGCGGTCGCGCACCAGGTGGCGGCGCAGTCCGGTGGCCAGTCCGGCTTCCCCGGCGACCCAGGTGTAGAACCGGCCCGGTCGCAGCGACGACGTACGGATCGCTTCGAGGGTCGGCCCGCCGGGCAGGACGTCCGCGCCGTCCCGGGCCAGCCACCGCACCCGTACGCCCTCGGGAGCGGTGATGTCCGTGCGGATATCGGCGGTCCCGGGCACCTCCAGGAAGACCTCCGCCACCAGCGACGCCGGAGCGTGCTCGAGGATGGCGAGGATCGCCGGCACGGCGCTCTCGTCCCCGGCGAGCAGTTGCCATTCGGCATGGGCCGGTGGCAGATAGCTCATGCCCATGTCGAAGATGCCCGCCGGGTCTCCGGGCCGGGCGCGCCGGGCCCAGGTGGCGGCCGGGGTGTCGCCGTGCAGGGCGAACTCGATGTCCACCTCGCCGAGTTCGGGCCGGGTGCGCCGGATGGTGAAGTTGCGCACCCAGGGTCGGCGTGACTTCGGCAGGAGGAGTAATTCCGCCATCCACGCCTCGCTGGAGAGCTTGGGCATCCTCAGCCCGTCCTGCCCTTCGCGGGGGAAGAACAGCCGCACCATCTGGTCGAAGCCCATGGGCTTCAGGTGCTCCAGTTCGGGTCCGCCGAGTGTGATGGCCGAGAAGGCGGGTGTCAGCCGAGTGTTCCGGCGCACCTCCAGCCTGATCATTTGCCGTGAATCGGGCGTGCGCACCTTGGGCAACATGTCATTCCTCGCGTTGAGTTGGGGGCCGCTCGCCGCCTGGTCACAGGTCCACGACGAGCCGCGGGGACAGGGCGCGGGACACACAGGCGTACATCCGCCCCGCGGGGGCGCCGATGTCGTCCCGGTGCTCGGGTTCGCCGTCGAGCACGGCCACTTCGCAGCTGCCGCAGACGCCTTCGCGGCATCCGGCCGCCACCGGGAATCCGGCGTGGGTCAAGGCGTCCAGCAGCGACTCGTCGGCGGGCACCGGAACCGTCCGCCCCGACCGGGCACACACCGCCTCGAACGCCGCGTTGGGCGCGAACGACCTGGGCGCCGGGCGGAACCGCTCCGCGTACAGCCGCCCCGAGGGGAACGCGGCCTCCGCCGCGGCGAGCATCGGCCCGGGGCCGCAGGCGTAGACCACGGCACCGGGGCTCAGCGCGGATGCCAGAGCCGCGAAGTCCGGCCTGCCCTGCCGGCGCGTGGCGACGATCCGCACCCGATCGCCGAAGGAGGCGCGCAGGTCGTCGACGAAGGGCATGGACGCCACCGACTGCCCCAGGTACACGAGCGATGCGGGGACGTCCGAGGCGGCCGCCGCTCGCAGCATCGGCAGGATCGGGGTGATGCCGATCCCGCCGGCGAGGAAGAGATACTCCGGCGCGGGGAGCAGCGGGAAGTGGTTCCGCGGCAGCGACACATCGAGGGCGCGGCCCTGGCGCAGGAACCGGTGGATGTACTCCGAACCGCCCCGGCTGAGGCGGTCGTGCCGTACCGCGACCCGATAGGACTCCCGGTCCGCCGGGTCTCCGCACAGCGAGTACTGCCGGGTCAGCCAGTTCGGCAGCGCCACGTCGATATGGGCGCCCGGCTCCCAGGGCGCCAGCGGTCCGGTGGCGCCTCGCAGGACGAGGGACACGACGTCCTCGGCGACCTGCTCGATGTGGTCGACGACGGTCTGTTGCATCGTTGATTCACCTTGTGCCGTGGTCAGTAGAGTTTCCGGTAGCCCTCTTCGAGGGCGTGGGTGAGTGCCATCGGGTCGATGTCCATCCCGAATTGGGCGGTGGCGATCTCGCCGACCGACGGGATCTCGTCGGCGAGGGCCTGACTCGCGGGATCCCACAGCCGGGAGCGGATGAGCGCGCGACCGCAGTGGAAGTACGCCTCCGTCACCTCGACGACGATCGCCAGCACCGGATCCCTGGCCTCGGTCCGCATCCGGGCGAGCACATCGGGGTCGTCGGTGGGGTAGGCGCGGCCGTTGACCCGCAAGGTCTCCCGCAGCCCGGGGATGAGGAAGAGCAGCCCGATCCCGTCGTTCTCGGCGAGGTTGCGGAAGGAGTCGGCGATCTTGTTGCCGGGGCGGTCGGGAATCGCGAGCGTATGGGCGTCGAGGACCTTCACGAACCCCGGGTAGTCGCCACGGGGGGAGCAGTCGGCGCGCCCCTCCGCGTCCGCCGTGGCCATGGACAGGAAGGGGGAGTGCGCGATGAAGAGGCGGAAGTACTCGTCGATATGGTCCTGGATCTTGGCCTTGACCATGGCTTCGGGCTCCCCGAGCCGGGCGTGGACCTCGGCCGGCGACAACCGCCGGGGGCGTGTGCTGGTCTGCGTCATGAGGACTCCTTCCGGGAGGGGCGGAGCGGAGGGCGGGGCCCGTGCCGGTCGCCTCCCGCATCCCCGCCGACGACCGTGGCTCACCGCTCCGCCGCAGTTCATGGCACTATTGTGAGCAATTACTCAGGTCTTGCGCCACTCGCTTTCCAGGCGCCGAGCAGGAGGTGTCATGACGACCGGCCGTCGCGGACTTCAGCCACGTAAACAGCCACGCCAGGCCCGGGCCGAGCTCACCCGGCAGCGCATCCTCACCGCCGCTGCTCACGTTTTCGCCGAGTACGGCTATGCCGCCGGGACCACCAACCGCATCGCCGAGCGCGCCCGGATCTCGATCGGCTCGCTGTACCAGTACTATCCGAACAAGGACGCGATCCTGGCCGAGTTGCTGATCCGTCACCTCGATGCCGGGGGTGATGCCATCAGGAGCCGCCAGGACGAAGACGAACCGGACTCCCTGGAAGAGATCATCCGCGGTTTCGCGCGCCCGGTGATCGCGAACCATCTCGACGACCCGCAGCTGCTCCGCGTCATGATGGAACACGGGCCACGGTCGCCCGAGTTGCTCGAGAAGATCGCCCGGCATGAGCGGGAACGGGTCGCCTACACCCAGGACTTGCTCGAGCGCCATCCCGAGGTCCGGGTCGAGGACACCTACGTCGCCGCCCGGCTCGTGGTGTCCACGGTCGAACTCGTCGTCCACCAGCTCGTCGCGGCACCCGACTCCATCGACACCGAGCGGCTGGAGAACGAACTCGTCGCGATGATCACCCGCTATCTCACGGCCGCGCCGGGCGGGGCGGGCGGAGTCGAGCGGCCGCGGAACGAGGGACGGGCACCCGGCGGCCCAGGTGCCCGTCCCTCGTGATGTGTGATGCGTGGTGTGTGATGTGCGCGCGGTCGGACCGCGGGCGTCAGTCGATCGTGATGATGGGCTTGCGCAGGTCGAACCACGCCGCCAGGTCGAGGGCGCGTTCGATGGTGGCGCGCTGCTGCGTGGTGATGTCCTCCGCCGGCGCGTCGATCGCCTCCTTCAGCGTCTCGGTGCGGCACAGCTCGAGCGCCTGGTGTCCGGAGGTGATGAGATCGCCCGCCTGCTGCCTGATGGCGGAGAGATAGGCGGGGTCGAAGCTGCCGGGGTAGCCGCTCTTCTTGCGGTTGGCCACGGACTCGGGCAGCACATCGCGGGTGGCCTCGCGCAGGATGCTCTTCTCCCGCCCGTCGAAGGTCTTCAGCGACCAGGGGGTGTTGAAGACGTAGGAGACGAGGCGGTGGTCGCAGAACGGCACCCTGACCTCCAGACCGACGGCCATGCTCATCCGGTCCTTGCGGTCCAGCAGGGTGTTGACCATGCGGGTGAGGTGCAGATAGCAGACCTGCCGCATGCGCTTCTCCAGGCCGGTCTCACCGTCCTTGAGCGGGGCTTCGGCCAGGGCGGAGAGGTAGTGGTCGCGTAGGTAGGTGTCCAGGTCCAGCTTCTCGGTGAGGTCCTGGGACAGCAGGCTCTTGGACTCACCGAGCGTCAGTCCTCCGGCGAGCCAGGGGAAGGTGTCGGCCTCGCGCCGCTCGTCGTGGAACCACGGGTAGCCGCCGAAGACCTCATCGGCCGACTCGCCCGACAGGGCCACGGTCGACTGTTCGCGAACGGCCTTGAACAGCAGATAGAGCGAGTTGTCCCGGTCGCCGAGCCCGATCGGCAGGTCCCTCGCCGCGATGGCCGCCTGCCTGACGGCCGGGTCGGACAGGGCGGAGCCGTCGAGCACGATGTCCCGGTGGTCGCATTTCACATGCTCGGCCACGGCGTGCACATACGGCGTGTCGACGCTGGGCGCCACGTCGATCGCGCGGAAGTTCTCCGCCTGCCCGGGGAAGTCCACGGCGAAGCTGCGGACGGTCTCGCCGTGTTCGCCGAGTTTGCGGGCGGCGAGCGAGGTCATCGCCGAGGAGTCGAGCCCCCCGGAGAGCAGGGTGCAGCGGGGCACGTCGGCGACGAGCTGACGGGCGATGATGTCCTCCAGCAGCTCCCGCACATGGGCGACGGTCGCCTGCTGGTCATCGGTGTGCTCGGAGACCTCCAGACGCCAGTACGCCTGCTCGCGAAGCCCGTTGCGGTCGACGACGGCGATGTGGCCGGGGCGCAGCTCCTTCATGCCCTTCCAGATCGCATGGCCCGGGGTCTTGGCGAAGGAGAAGATCTCCCGCAGCCCGTCCAGGCCGACCTCGGGGGCGGCGAGCGGATTGGCGAGGATGGCCTTGGGCTCGGACCCGAAGAGGACGCCGTCGTCGGTCTCGTAGTAGTAGAACGGCTTGATGCCCATCCGGTCCCGGATCATCACCAGCTTCTCGGTGCGGGAATCCCAGATGGCGAAGGCGTACATGCCGTTCAGTTTCTCGGTGAGGGATTCGCCCCACTCGACATAGCCGCGCAGGACGACCTCGGTGTCGGAGTCGGTGGTGAAGCCGTGGCCCCTGCGGCGCAGTTCGTCGCGCAGCTCGGTGAAGTTGTACGCCTCACCGGAGTAGACCATGCTCACGGGGCCGTCGGCCGTGTCGACGGCCATGGGCTGCGCCCCGCCGGGCAGGTCGATGACGGCCAGCCTGCGGTGCCCGAGCGCCGCCCTGCCGGTCACCCACGCCCCGGCCGCGTCCGGGCCACGGCAGGCCATCGTCTCCGTCATGGTGTCGAGGACCTGGCGGTGGGAGGTCAGATCGCGGCGGTAGGAGACCCAGCCGGTGATGCCGCACACAGTGATCATCCCTTTCACTCAGCGGGAGATGGTTGCCTGTGAAAACCATCTACCTCTCCGGAGGGGGATCGCTACCGGGTGCTGATCTCTGAGGGAGTGGTATTTCTCACTGGTAAATTCATGTTAATAGTGAGTTTCGTCATGAGTGCTGTCCGAAAAACGACGCCCACTAAGTCGCCATTTTACGGCTGATATCCGCTTCGTCATTCATCGAGGAATGACCCGCATGTGGGAGCCGTGCCGGGAGCCCGGGTAGCGCGGATGGATGGGGGTGCCGACGCCCCCCATGACCTGGGGGCTAGCATATGAGCGCCACCTAGCTCGAAAGATAAACTTGTGACTCTCAACGAGGACTCGTTCACCAACTGGAAGCACCGCGAGGAGATCGCGGAGTCGATGATCCCCCTCATCGGGAAGCTGCATCGGGAGCGGGACGTCACGGTCCTGCTGCACAGCCGCTCCTTGGTGAACAAGTCGGTCGTCAGCATCCTCAAGACCCACCGATTCGCCCGCCAGATCGCCGGTGCGGAGCTCTCGGTCACCGACACCCTGCCGTTCCTTCAGGCGCTCACCGCGCTGGATCTCGGCCCCTCCCAGATCGACATCGGCATGCTCGCCGAGAAGCACCGGGCCGATGACCGCGGTCTCTCGGTGGAGGAGTTCACCGCCGAGGCCGTCGCCGGTGCCACCGGGGCCAACAAGATCGAGTGCCGTGAGGGACGCGATGTCGTCCTCTACGGGTTCGGGCGGATCGGGCGGCTGGTCGCCCGTCTGCTCATCGAGAAGGCCGGGTCCGGCAACGGGCTGCGGCTGCGTGCCATCGTCGTCCGCGGGGGCGGCGGGCGGGCCGGTGAGGACATCGTCAAGCGGGCCTCGCTGCTGCGCCGCGACTCCATTCACGGCCAGTTCCAGGGCACGATCACCGTGGACGAGGCGAACAGCAAGATCATCGCCAATGGCAACGAGATCAAGGTGATCTACGCCGACGACCCGACGTCGGTGGACTACACGGCGTACGGCATCAAGGACGCCATCCTCATCGACAACACCGGCAAGTGGCGCGACCGCGAAGGGCTGTCCAAGCATCTGCGCCCCGGTATCGACAAGGTGGTGCTGACCGCGCCGGGCAAGGGCGATGTCCCCAACGTCGTCCACGGCGTCAACCACGACACGATCAAGCCGGACGAGCGGATCCTGTCCTGCGCCTCGTGCACCACCAACGCGATCGTCCCGCCGCTGAAGGCGATGGCGGACGAGTACGGCGTGCTGCGCGGCCATGTGGAGACCGTCCACTCGTTCACCAACGACCAGAACCTGCTGGACAACTACCACAAGTCCGACCGCCGTGGCCGCTCGGCGCCGCTCAACATGGTCATCACCGAGACCGGTGCCGCCTCCGCCGTGGCGAAGGCGCTGCCCGACCTCAAGGCGAAGATCACCGGCAGCTCGATCCGCGTTCCGGTGCCGGACGTCTCGATCGCGATCCTCAACCTGCAACTCGCGCGCGAGACCACCCGCGAGGAGGTCCTGGACTACCTGCGCGATGTGTCCCTGACCTCGCCGCTCAAGCGTCAGATCGACTTCATCAGCGCTCCCGACGCGGTCTCCAACGACTTCATCGGCTCCCGCCACGCCTCGATCGTCGACGCTGGCGCCACCAAGGTCGAGGGCGACAACGCGATCCTCTACCTCTGGTACGACAACGAGTTCGGCTACTCCTGCCAGGTCATCCGCGTCGTCCAGCACGTCTCCGGGGTGGAGTACCCGACCTACCCGGCCCCGGTGGTCTGACACGTGCCACGACGACGGACCCGCTTCCGGCCCCGTCCGGGAGCGGGTCCGCCTACTCGCCCGTTCCGGACATGTCGGCCAGCAGCCGTACGATGCCCGCCGGCCCGAAGACGTCCTGGGTGGCGAGGGCGATCCCAGAGGGCGTGCCGGGCGTCGCGACGCCGCGGAGATCCGCCAGAGGAACCCTGAGGGCTACGGTTCGGTGCGGTAGGCCTCGATCACCGCGAGACGGGTGGTGACGGCCTCCGAAGCGTTCCGCAGCGCCGCCAGCGTACGGGGGACGTTGTGGCGCGCCGTGGCGGCGACGACCGACAGCGCGCCCAGGTAGGCGCCGTCCCGCGGTCCGCGGATGGGCACGGCCACGGCGGAGTAGCCGAGCCGGTGTTCCTCGGAGTCGGTGGCGTAGCCCTGCTCCTGGATGCGGGCGAGTTCGCCCGGGAGCCGGTCGGCGGTGAGGGTACGGGCGGTCATCCGGCGCATACGGGGGGCCAGCCGCGCCAGCGGGTACTGGTCGGGCAGCAGGGCCAGGGTGAGCTTCCCCGGGGCCGTGCTGTGCAGTTGGAGCAGCCGTCCGCCGAACGAGGCACCGGCCCGGTTGCGGTGGCGGCCGGCGTTGTCGATGCACAGCAGGTCGGTGCCGTTCGGCACGGACAGGCTCACGGGGCTGTCGAGGGACTGCGCGAGGTTCTCCATCACCGGCCGCGCGGCGTGGCGCAGGGTGCGCTGCCGGGGCGCGCGCAGGCCGATCGCGTACAGCAGCAGGCCGAGCCGGTAGTGGGAGCCGTCCCGCTCCAGCAGCTCGCAGGCGACGAGGTCCTGGCACAGCCGGTGCACCGTGGCCTTGGCCACCCCGGTGCGCGTCGTCAGCTCCGTGAGACTGAGGGAGAGGTCCCCGTCGCCGAAGGCCGACAGGATCAGCCCGACCTTGCCGAGGACGGACTTGGGGGCGTCCGCCCCCGCTTCCTCACCGTTGCCACGAGGCACCGCAGCAGTCGTCACGAGATGCCCTCCTCGCCTGCG
This sequence comes from Streptomyces sp. 5-10, assembly GCF_014712245.1. Taxonomy (NCBI): domain Bacteria; kingdom Bacillati; phylum Actinomycetota; class Actinomycetes; order Kitasatosporales; family Streptomycetaceae; genus Streptomyces; species Streptomyces sp. 5-10. The sequence goes on along the minus strand of NZ_JACVYG010000003.1, from coordinate 367,666 downwards.
GGTGTGCCTCGACCGAGGCTGCCATGAGTGCTGAGGATGGCCAATATAGAGAGCTTTTTGCCTGGTAGGAATGGTGTGAGGGGTCGGAATTCGGCGAAGGCCGGCCCGACCCCGCGGCCGGCGATCCGCTCACCGGCCCGCCACCAGGGCCGTGTCCACCCCCAGCGGGCCGACCGCCCCGGCGCCACCGGGGGTGCCCAGCGGGGCGTCCCGGCCGGGCAGGACCTCCTCGAAGAACCGCCGGTTGTCCGCGCGGTGCTCGGGGTCCGCCTTCCGGTCCACGGTGATCGCCTGCTCCGGGCAGGCGATCTCGCAGGCGCCGCAGTCGATGCACTCCACCGGGTTGATGTACAGCTTGCGCTCGCCCTCGTAGATACAGTCGACCGGGCACTCCTCCATGCAGGACCGGTCCATGATGTCCACGCAGGACGCGCCGATGACGTAAGACATGTCAGTTCTCCTTCTCGGTGGAATGCCCGGGGAACAGCGCCGCCTCCGGGTCGATGACCGTGGCGGCGTTGTTGACGGCCGTGGCGGCCTCGCCGAAGCCGACGGAGATCAGGCGCACCTTGCCCGGGTAGTCGGTGATGTCGCCGGCGGCGAAGACACGGGGGAGGTTGGTGGCCATCCGGGTGTCCACGGCGATCCGGCGCGCCTGAAGGGTCAGGCCCCACTCCCGCAGCGGGCCGAGGTCCGCGATGAAGCCGAGGGCCGCCACCACGGTCTGTGCCGGGAGGCGCGTGGTGTCCTTGGTGGTCCGGTGGCGGATCTCGACCTCCTCCAGGTGTGCGGCGCCGTACAGGCCGCTGACCTCGGAGTCGGTGAGCATGTCGATGCCGAGCGCCTGGACCTTCTCCACCGACGCGCGGTGGGCGCGGAACCGGGCGGTGCGGTGCACCAGGCGGACCGAGCGCGCCACGGGGGCCAGCAGGGCCGCCCAGTCGAAGGCGCTGTCGCCACCGCCGACGACCACCACGTCATGGCCGGCGTGGACGGCGGGATCGGGGACGAAGTACACCTGACCGCGGCCGAGGAAGTCCTCCCCGGCGGGGAGCGGGCGGGGGGTGAAGGTCCCCACGCCTCCGGTGATCACGACGGCCCCGGCCCGTACCGCCGTCCCCCGGTCGCTGCGGACCACGGGCAGGCCGTCCCCGTCGTAGTCCAGCGCCACCGCGCGGTGGCCGAGGAGGTAGCGGGCGCCGTGTGCCTCGGCCTGCGCCACCAGGTTGTCCACCAGGTCGCGGCCGCGCACCGAGGCGAATCCGGCGATGTCGAAGATGGGCTTCTCCGGATACATCGCGCTGATCTGGCCGCCCCGCTGGGGCAGCACATCCATCACGGCCACGCGCAGGCCCCGGAAGCCCGCGCAGTAGGCGCCGTACAGGCCCGACGGACCGGCGCCGATGATCAGGATGTCCGTCTCGACCACCGCCGCGTCCTCCGCGGCGACCGGCTCATCGTTGAGAACGCTCATGGCCCAGGAGCGTAGGCAGGCCGCGATCACGGCCCAATGGAATCGGTCCGCCTGCCGGGACAGCGCCGCGGAACCGTTCGGGCGCCGCACGCCGGACACACGGAAGCGGCCCCGGACACGCCGATGCGGCCCCGGGCACCCCGATGCGGCCCCGGGCGCACGCGGAAGCGGCCCCCGGACACGCCGAAGCGGCACCCAAGGCCCCCGCGGCCCTGAGTGCCACCGCTCCCGCGCCCGGACGCGCCGGGCCGTCATCCGGCGCGCGTCACCTCCACCGTCCCCGTGACACACTCCGAGCCGTCGGCCTTGAGGATGCGCGCGTCGAGCCGGACCCGGGCACCCTCGACAGACGACACCGTCGCGGCCCAGGTCAGCCGCTCACCGGCCACCGCCGTGGCGACGTTGCGCCACGCCACCGACTCCAGCCGGGCGCCCGGCCCGGCCCACTCCAGGGCGTGCCGGCTGAGCATCTCGCCGTGCAGCGTGGACTGCACGACCGCGTCCGGAAACCCCTCCGTGGCCGCGTACGCGGCGTCGTAATGGATCCGGTGCGCGTTCCACGACACGGCGCTGAAGCGGAACAACTGCACACTGGTGTGCGCGTAATGGCGCGGTGGACACTCCGCCCCGACAGCCGGCGCCGTCATCGGTCACCTCCGGTGGCGTCGAGCACCACGATCGTCTCGTCCACGGCCGCCAGCTCGCTCCCGTCCGGGGACAGGAACCGGGTGCGGACACCCAGCAGGACGAACTCACCCGACCGCCCGCGCTTGTGCCGTGCGGAGACGACCGCGCGGGCCGCCGTGATCCGCGTCCCGGCCACCGGGGGCCGGACCAGGCGCACCGACTGGCCGCCGTGCACCTGGCGCACCGGAAGGCCCTCGGTGCACGGCGACTCCCGCCGCGCCAGGCCGTCCGGCCGCAGTTCGTCCTCCGGGGGGCCGTCCTCCCAGCTCATGGTGGCCGCGAGGAACAGGGCGGGCGCCTCGACGGGCCGGCCGTCCGCCTCCAGGGCACGGGCCCGGCGGATGTACCCGCCGTCGTTGAGGGCGGCCGCGTACCGGCAGAAGTCCTTGACCGTCGGGGTGCCGCAGTCCTCGTCCCGCCACTGGCCGATCAGCTCCCGCGCCCGTGCCAGCACCTCTTCCAGGGCGGGGGAGGACACGACGGGAGCCGTCACAGCGCCGACCTCAGCGAGCGGCTGATGCCGAGACCCGCCGTACGCAGCGCGCTGGCGTGGGCGATCGCGTCCACACGGTAGGTCGGCGCCGTGATCGACAGGGCCCCGGCGAGGGTGTTCTGCCGCCCGAAGACCGGTACCGCCATGCTCATGTAGCCGAGCCGCACCTCCTCCGCCTCCGTGGCGATGCCCTGCTCGCGCACGCGGTCCAGCTGGCCGCGCAGCCGCCCCGGCGAGGTGATGGTGTGGCGGGTGAACGGCTTGAGGCCGCTCCTGACCACCTCGCCGAACAGGGCGCCGGGGGAGTGGGCGAGGATCGCCTTGCCGGTGGCCGTGCAGTACAGCGGAAGCCGCCCCGCCACCCGCGACTCCTCGCTCAGCCCCCGGTGGGGCAGGATCTTCTCCAGGTACACCACGTCCAGCCCGTCGTGGATGGCGAAGTGGATGGTCTCCCGCGTGGCCAGCAGCAGATCCTCCATGTACGGCTGCGCCACCTCCCGCAGGATCCGCTGCCGGTGCACCCGCTGCCCGATCTCGAACAGCCGCAGCCCCAGCCGGTAGTTGCAGCCCGCCCGCTCCAGCAGCCCCCATGCGACCAGCTCCTGGGACAGCCGGTGGACGGTCGCCTTCGCCACGCCCGAACGGCGCACCACATCGGCGAGCGACAGCGAGTCGTCGTCGGCCGTGAACGCCTCGAGGATGGACCGGACCTTGCCGAGGACGGAGTTCATCGAGTCGGGACAGGCTCTGGTGGCGTGGTCGATGGGGACGACGGTCATGGCAGACACCTCACGATCAGGTGGTGGAGGACGCGGCGAGGAACTCCAGGCTGAGCGGGTTGTACAGATCCGCCTTCTCGTGCTGCGGCCAGTGGCCGCACTCGTTGAAGATCTCCAGACGGGCGCCGGGGATCGCGGTGGCGATGGCCTCGGCCTCGGGGACGTCCCCGAACGGGTTCTTGTTGCCCCAGACCACCAGCGTCGGCGCCTTGATCCGGGCCATGCGGTCGGGCCGCAGCAGATTGCGCTCGCGGGTGTCCGTCTCCTGGAGCGCCAGCAGATTGTGCAGGTTCCGCTGGAAGTCGGGGTGGTGGTAGATCTCGTAGCGGATCCGCGTCAGCTCCTCGCCCAGCTCCTCGTCCCAGTCGGCCCACAGCAGCCGCAGACGGTCCCGGGTGAAGGAGATGTCGTCCTCCAGGGAGGCGCTGCGGGTGGACTTCTTCAGCCGCTCCATCACCGCCGGATTGACCTTCGTGCCGCCCATGCACAGCAGCTGGAGGGAGGCGACCCGGTCCGGGTGCTCGCTCGCGGCCCACGACGCCACCCAGCCGCCCAGCGACTCGCCGACCAGATGGGCGCGCTCGGCGCCGACCGCGTCCAGGTAGGCCATCAGGTGCTCGACATAGGCCGGGATCTCGCCCGGGCGGTCGGGCTTGCCCGTGTAGCCGTGGCCCAGCATGTCGATGGAGTGGCAGCGGTAGCGCTCGGCGTGCGCCGGGATGTTCCGTACGAACGCCTCCAGGTGGCCGGTGGTGCCGTGCAGGAACACCACATGCTCGCCGTCCTCCGGGCCGGCTTGCAGGGCGCGGGTCGTGATGTCGCCGGTCTTCACATAGGCGTGCCGGTAGTCGATGCCCGACAGCTCGGTCCAGATGCTCATGACTGCCTTTCGCTGTTCTGTGTCTGCGTGGGGTCGAGCACGGCGACGCCCATGCCGGTGAGCCACTCGGGCATCGGCTCGTAGGCCAGACGCCGGCCCGGAGCGTGGTCGAGCAGCGCGGCCATCAGCAGCCAGGTGCGCAGCTCCTGTGCGCCGTTGCCGGCCACCTTCTCCAACTCCGCGGTGGTGTACTCGGTGAGGCGGTGGGCCTGTCCCCGTTCCAGCCAGGACAGGAACTCCTCGTCGAACTCCGGGTTGATCGCCGCCTCGGCGGCCCGGATGATCTCGCGCCGCCGCGCGTCGTAGTCCTGCCAGTTCTCCCTGCCGTCTGTCCAGGCGCCGACCATGAACTCCTCGTCCTCGCCGTGCGGGTCGCGCCAGTCCGGCCACGGCAGCTGGTGGGACAGCCCGCCCGAGCCGATGACCGCCACCCGGCGGTCGCCGGGGAACGCCAGGACCGCCTCCCGGATCGCCCGGCCCAGCCGCTCGCAGCGGTCGAGCGTGGGCAGCGGGGGCGCGAAGACGTTCACCACCAGCGGTACGAGGTCGACGTCGAGGCCGTCGAGCAGATACTGGACGGCGTGCGACTGGCCGTGGTCGATCTGCAGCCGGGCGGAGAACGCCACATCGAAACCGGACCGCTCCACCAGCGCGCCTGCCAGGTACAGGGCCAGCTCCCGGTCCACCGGCTGCGGGCCCTTCGGGGTGCCGGACTCGCCGCTGGCGAGACACGTGTCGACCCCGATGGTGAAGCTGGGAATCAGGTCGAGCCAGAACCCCCGGAAGTGGTTGGAGCCGATGAGGACCACCGTGTCGGGGCGGGCCGCGGCCAGCGCGTCGCGCGCCTCGCCGAGCGCGTCCCGGAACCGCTCGGCGCGGTCCTTGTGGTACGTCTCCTCCCAGTGGGTGTTCATCAGCGTGCTGTGCGACGCCCCGACCCCCAGCACGATCTCCGTCATGCCACAGCTCCTTCCTCCGCCTCGGCCACCTCGGCGCGGGACCGGGTGACGGTGTCCACGGCCGTGCGGATCAGATGGCGCGTAAGCCTCTCCATGGCCCGCAGCGACACCATGTTCATGCCGCGGGCGAAGTCGATCTCGAAGGGCGCCTCCGCCACCTTGGGCATGCCGATCCGCACCGTGGGGATGCCGCGGCCGCGCAGGATGTTGGCGTCGGTGGCACCGCTGTTCCCGGCGATCACCTCGTGCGCGCGCCCCTCCAGGGCCTCCCAGGCCGCCGTGGCGCTGCGGTGGATCCACGACCCGCGCGGGGTGCGGGTGCCGGGGATCGCCAGCACCATCTCCGCCCGGACGTCGAGGCCGGGCGAGGCGGCCCGCAGGGCGGCCAGCGCCTCCATGAACTCCCGCTTGGCCCGCATCGGTGTGATGTCCGGGCTGATCCGCAGGTCCACCATCAAGGTGCACACGGCGGGGGTGACCGCCGCCATCCGCGGCCAGCCGCCACGGATCGAGGAGACGATGCCCTGGGGCGCCACCGTGCCCGAGGTGTGCCGCTCGGCGTACTCCTCGAACCACTTCTCCAGATACGCGGCCACCTGCCCGGCACGGGCGATGGCGTTGTCGTACGGGAGCCGGTGGCGGGAGCCCGCGTAGGTGTGGGTGCCGCCGACCGTCACCTCGAACCAGACCAGTCCGACCTCGTCCCACGAGACGGTCCAGCCGGGCTTGGCGATGACCGCGTAGTCGGTCCACACGCCCTGCTCCAGCAGGAACGAACACCCCACGCCCTGGCCGGTGTTGTGGCGCGTCCCCACGGGCCGGGCGTTGGTGGGCATCCCACCCGCGCCGAAGGCCGCCACCAGGTCACCGGTGAGCGGAACACCGGCCCGGGAGATCGCCTCGACGGCCATCATCACGCACGCCGCGTGCCCCTTGGGGTTGGAGGCGCCGAGCCCGGTCACCAGATCGCCGTGGACGGTGGCGGCGGGCCGCATGTCCTCGCGCAGCTCCGGGCCGATCCACGGCACGTCCTCGCTCGCCTCGCCCACGGTCAGGGTGTCGATGGGGGCGTAGAGCATGAGGTCGGGGCCGGTGCCGTCGCCGGTCAGCCGTCCCCAGGCGTTGGCCTGCCGGTCGTCGAGGGGCTGGACGGCCGCGTGGCAGCCGGTGGCGCGCAGGGTGTCCGCGATATGCGTGGCGAGCGGACCCTCGTCGCCGGTCGGACTCGGTATGTCGACGAGCCCGGTGATCAGGTCGCGTAGGCGCTCCCCGCTGACGTGCCGCCAGGCATCCTCGATCCAGGTGCGCCGCCGGACGTCCAGGGACTCAAGTCCGGTCGGGTATACTGTATTTTGTGCGTCGCGAGAACCAAGCACGCACATCCTCCTTGACTTCATGTCAACCGGGCTGGTTTCAACCCGGCTGGTGTTGATCGCGGAAGACCCGTCCAGGTGCCGCCTGGGTGGGCGGCGTGAGCCAGGAATCCCCCTCCCACCAGGAGGGGGAGGATTCAATGGTTGATCCTGTGGACTTGGGTCATTGTGGTGCGTGCGTAGTGCTTCCTGGCGACAGGGAGCACTACGGCGATCGCGGCTCCAGCCAGCATGGCGAGCAGCGTACGACGCATGCTCAGACCTCCTTCTGTGCAGGTGAGTCGGCGCCCGCAGCGGCCAGCTTCTTGCCGTACTCCTCCTCGCTGAGGTTCCGCCAGGCGGTGAGCGAGACATCGGGCCGGTACAGCTTCTCCGGCGGCGCGTCGGTGACATCGACCATCCACGCGTCCTGGCCGGAGAACTGGCCGTGGAACAGCCAGCGGATCGCCCCCAGGTACTTGGCGTAGAAGCGCAGGGTGTCCCAGCCCTCGGTGAAGTTGACCATCACCCCGACATAGCGGTGGTTGCCCTCGTCCACCGGGACGTAGAACTCGTAGTGGATGAACTTGGGGTAGGCGATGCGCAGCACGCCCGGCATCGACAGGGAGGCGAAGCCGGGGAACTCCTGGGCCTCGATCGTGGGGTCGACCCGGTCGGCCTTGCCGGTGTTGCCGATGTTGAAGGTCTCCTTCGGCGGCTGCATCTTCCACCAGCGCTTGTTGGTCCAGCGGCCCACCCCGGGGAACTCGGCGTCCCAGTGGACCTCGTCCTGGACCCGGAAGATCCAGCGGCCACGCGGCACGATCCGGGTGATGTTCCAGGTCGGCATGGGCTTGAACAGCCGCCACAGGGCCGTGCGGTGCAGATACTTGGCATGGCCCTCGTCGAAGCCGTTCTCGCAGGCGAACCGCCAGTTGCCACCGCGCGGCTCGATCCGTCCGCCCATCACGAACGCGTTGCCGACCAGCTCCTCAGGAAGCTGGGAGTCGATCGGATGCGGCTCCTCGTCGGCGATCGGGATGTACACCCACACCATCCCGAGGCGCTCTTCGACCGGATAGGTGCGCACGCCCAGCTTCCCGGTCAGCCGGCACCCGGGGCCGTCGGTGATGACCGCGGACAGCCGCCCGGTGGGCAGGTCGAAGGTCCAGCCGTGGTACGGGCAGCTGACCGTGCCCGGAAACTGCTGATTGCCCTCCGACAGCGGCACACCGCGGTGCGGGCACCGGTTGTGCAGGGCGTACGCGGTGCCGTTGTCGCGGATCAGCGCGATCCGCTCGCCGCAGATGGTGAACGGCAGCGGCTTGCCGGTGATCTGGCTGGACCACGTGACCGGATACCAGTAGCCGCGGAAGCCCGCGGCCGCACCGTCGTAGTGGGGCCAGGACGACCAGTCCTGGCGGCCGGGCTCGGCCGGCTTTCTGCGGCGGCTCCGGACGGGGGTGGCCGTGTCGGGAGAGTCCTCGACCGTCATCGTGCGTGTCCTCCTGCTGCCGGTGTTCGGTGGACCCGAGCATCCGACCGGGCGCGGATCCGCCCAAGGGATCCGGTCCGCTGAGCAGACCGCGCCCTCCCCGGCGCACGACCGGACGGCGGATGACCGGACGGCGGGGCGACCGGACGACGGACGACCGCACGACGACGACCGGACGGTGGCCGCGGCGGCGCGTCCCGCTGAGCGGACCCCGCCCGGTGCGCGGACCGGGAGGCGCGGTCTAGCGTGCACCGGGTCCGCCCCCTCACCGAACAGGGCCGTGAGCCCGTGGATACGGAGCGAAAACGTGAGCCATCCGACGTCACAGTCCCTGGTGCTGGAGGAGTTCGGCACCCTGCCGCGGCTCGTCGAGCGGCCGGTGCCCGAGCCACGCCCCGGCCACACCCTGGTGCGGATGAAGGCGGCCGCCGTCAGCCACCTCGATCTGAACGTCGTCGACGGCAGGTTCGGCATCCTCCCCGACCTGCCGTCGGTGCCCGGAACCGAGGGCAGCGGCACCGTCGTCGCCTCCGGCACCCACCCCGAGGGGAGCCTCGTCCGCCTCCGTGGCAAGGCCCTCGGACTGCGCCGCGACGGCACCTGGGGCGGCCACGCGCTGGTCCCGGACGCCGCCGTGGAGGCCGTGCCCGACGGTACGGACCCCGCCCTGGCCTGCTGCTACTTCTCCCCGGCGGGGACGGCGTGGGCCTCGCTGCACACCGTGGCGGGCGTCCGGCCCGGGGAGCGGGTCCTGGTGACCGGGGCGGCCGGTGCGGTGGGGGCGCTCACCGTGCAGGTCGCGGCCCGGGCCGGGGCCGAGGTGATCGGCGTGGTGGGCCGCCCCGCCAAACTGCCGCACGTCCCGGCCCCCGCCAAGGCGGTCCTCGCCGCCGACCTGTCCGCCGACGCGGTCGGCGGCCCGGTGGACGTGGTCGTCGACACCGTGGGCGGGCCGGTCCTGCGCGACTCCCTGCCGCTGGTGCGCCCCCGCGGCCGGGTCGCCCTCGTCGGCTACACCGCGGGCCGTGAGTTCACCGTGGACCTGGCCGACTTCCTCCTCGCCGATGTGTCGCTGCTGCCCGTGAACCTGATGACCCGGGGGCAGGAGGTGGCCGCCGACACCCAGCGGCTGCTCGGCGACCTCACCTCCGGCGAGCTGACGCTGCCCGTCGAGCGCCATCGCATCGACGGCCTGGCGGAGGCCGTGGCGCGCCTGCGGTCCGGGGAGGCAGTGGGCAAGGTGGTCCTCGACCTCGGCTGAACGGCCCGGCGGCTGGACCGGGCCGTTCACCGGTGGGGCGGGGCCGTTGAGAGCCTGTGTCATATCCCCGGCCGGGCGTGCGACGCCTGGCACGCACGCTCGCGGCGTTGCCGAAACGCCCATGTGGCTCCGCCACGAGGGCGCTCCGGCGCCTTGCGATCGCACGCACCAGACGCCGCACGCTGATCCGGCCGGGGATATGACACAGGCTCTCACCCCATCAGGACCACGGCCCGGCCCCGGCAGCACACCACATCGCCCCGCCCACCGTGCTCGACCAGATCCAGGGTGACCCGTCCCGTCGCCGGATCGACGGCGCCGACCGTGCCGCTCACCACGAGCCGCTCCCCGGCCAGGGCCGGTGCCCGGTTCTGCCATGCGACCTCCAGGACCCGTCCGCCCGGCCCCGCGAACGTCATGGCGGCGCGGTGCATCAGACAGCCGTGCAACTGCGCCATGACGACCGGGCCGTCCAGCCCCTCGGACCGCGCGAACCCGGTGTCGTAGTGAATGCGGTGGGCGTTGCGGGTGACCGCCCCGAACCGCAGCAGCGTGACGGCGTCCGGGGTGAACTCCACCGGCGGTACGGGCTGTCCCGTGTGCGCACTCATCGGACGATGAACCTCTCCCGCACCCGGGCGAGCGTGGACCGCTCCGCCGTGTACGTCTTCTCGACGGTCAGCAGCAGGAACGGGGCACCGCTCCCCTTGCGCGCGACGTCCGTGAGGACACGGCGGACCGCGATCCGGTCGCCCGCCCGCACCTCGCCGGTGAAACTGACCTCCTGGCCACCCGCCATGAGCCGTACGTCCAGGCCGTCGGTGCCCGGGACCTCGTCGCGGTACATCCCGTCCGGCCGGAACTCACTCTGGTCGGCGCCGCCCGCCCCCCGCAGCAGACTCACCACGTACAGGGGATGGACGGTGAATCCGGGGTCGCCGGGGTCGATCAGTCGCGGGCTGGTCTCCCCGGCCGCGCGCGCGAACTCCGCCGCGTCCTGGGCCCGTACGACCCCCAGGTCCCGGTGTTCCGGCCGGCCGAGCACGGCCCTGGCCCGTTCCTCGGCCACTTCCCACGCGGACATGTGCTGCCTTTCTGCGGACACGAATCATCGGGGACGCGCGCCATTGGGGACACGCGTCGTCGGGGACACGATGAGCCGGGAGGCTAGCCACCGCCCGGAGGACCTCACCACGGGACCGGCCCGCTCAGCGGACCGGTCCGCTTGGGCGGAGATCACCGGCCGCACACCATCGGGACATGGACCTCATGACCATCCAGAAGCCGCCGGAGGGCGCCCACGCGGAAGCGGACGGCGTCACGTACCACTACATCGAACTGGGCACGACGGGCAGGCCGACGGTCTTCCTGCACGGCGGCGGCCCCGGGTGCACGGGCTGGTCCGACTTCGGGCAGGTGGCACCGCTGTTCGCCGAGGACCGCCACTGCTACCTCGTGGACATCCTGCAGTACGGCAAGTCCGCCAAGCCCGTCATCGAAGGCCCGATGTGGGACTACCACGCCGCCAAGACGGTCGCGCTGCTCGACACCCTGGGCATCGAGCGCGCCGACTTCGTGTGCAACTCATGGGGCGGAACGATCGCGCTGAACCTGGCCGCGAAGTACCCCGAGCGGGTCCGGTCGCTGACCATCACCGGCAGCATGCCCGTCTTCCACGGCCCGCTGGCCCCGCTGCCGGAGGGCGGCAGGCGCGGCCGCAACGCCCGCGACGTGTACTACGGCGGCACCGGCCCGTCCTGGGAGAAGATGCGGCAGCTGATCGCCCGCCTGGAGTGGTACGACCCGGACGCCATTCCCGACGCCACCGTCACCCTGCGCCACGAGCAGAGCCTGGACCCGGAGGAGACCGCCCTCGCCGGAGCCTCCGACAACCCGCGCGGCGACTGGCAGGACCTCACCGCGGAGCTCGGTGCCATCCAGGCACCCACCCTCTTCCTCTGGGGCATGTACGACGCGTTCCTCACCCCGGACTATCCGCTGATGCTCGCCCGCATGGTCCCCAAGGGCAATCTGCACATCATGCACCACGCCTCCCACCACCCCCAGGAGGAGCGGCCGCACGCCTACTACACCGCGGTCACCGGCTTCCTGAACCAGCAGCACGACTGAGCATCCCGCGGAGGAGATGTGAGCAACCCGGCCGTTCGCGTCGTCGAACTGTCCAGCCCCTTCACCCGGTTCGCGGGCCGGCTCCTGGTCGGCCTCGGACACGAGGTCGTCCTGGTCGAGCCCGAGGAGGGCGATCCGACACGGCGCGAACGAGACGGCGACGCCTTCGTCCACTGGCACGCCGGCAAGCGATCCGTCACCCCCGCGTCGCCGCAGGAGCTGCGGCGCCTGGTGGCGGGAGCCGACGTCCTCCTCGACGGGACGCCGGACGGCGCGCCGGAGACCGTCGCGGGACTCGGCCACCTCGTCCACGTCCGCGTCACCCCCTTCGGGGCCGTGGGGCCCCGCTGCCACTGGCAGGGGACCGATCTGGTGGTCGCCGCGCTCGGCGGGATGCTCGCGCAGGTCGGCGACCCGGACGGGCCGCCCCTGCGCCTTCCGGAGAACCAGGCGGAGCAGCTCGCCGGGGTGCACGCCGCGATCGCCGCGCTGCTCGGGCTGCGGGCGAGGCGCACGGGGCCGGGTCAGCTCGCCGACGTGTCCGCCCAGGAGTGCGTGGCCGCCGCCCTGGAGGCGGGCGCCCTCGCCTATCTGCACGAGGACCGGGTGCCCGCGCGCCCCGGCCGGGTGCATCCGCTGGTGCCGCACGGGCTGTTCCGCGCCGCCGACGGCCACCTCGGCGGTGGCCTCGGCGGCAGCCCCCGCATGTGGGACGCGCTGCTCGCCTGGCTGCGCGAGGAGGGCGCCGAGGCCGATCTCGCCGAGCCGCGCTGGCAGGACCCGGTGGAGCGCAAGAAGCACCAGGAGCATGTCTTCGCGGTGGTGCAGGAGTTCGCGGGCCGGTGGCCGAAGGCCGAGTTCGCCGAGCTCGCCCAGTCCAGGAAGCTGCCCTGGGCGGCGGTCGACCTGCCGCACGAGCTGCCCGGCAACCCGCAGCTCGCCGCCCGTGACTTCTTCCTCCGCGCCGGGGACCGTACCGACCTGGGCTTCCCCTTCGCCTTCCCCGAAGGCCACCGGATCAAGGAGCTGGACGTCCCGGACCTGGGCGCGGACCAGCGGCTGCTGCACGAGCACCGCCCGGCCCCGAAGGTGCCCGCGGCCTCCGTGGAACCCGCGCGGCCCGCCCTGCACGGCGTCCGCGTCCTGGATCTGACCTGGGTGCTCGCCGGGCCGTACGGCACCAAGGTGCTCGCCGACCACGGCGCCGATGTCATCAAGGTGGAGTCCCTGGGCCGTCCCGACCCCACCCGGTTCGCGCCCTTCATGCATCTCTCGCGCGGCCCGCACACCGATCCGAACACCAACGGCTACTTCAACGAGGTCAACCGCAACAAGCGCAGCCTGGCCCTCGACACCCGCACCGAGGACGGCGTCGCCGTGCTGCGCGACCTCATCGCCTCCTGCGACGTCCTGGTGGAGAACTTCAGCGCCACCGTCATGACCAAACTCGGCCTGGGCTACGACACCCTCCGCGAGATCAACCCCCGCCTGGTGTACATCAGCATGTCCGGCATGGGGCACACCGGCCCGCGCAGCGGCTGGGTGTCGTACGCGGACACGGTGTCCGCCGGCTCGGGGCTCACCGGCCTGACCGGATGGGGCCCGGACGACGTGGTCGGGGTGATCTACGGCCACGGCGACATCGTCGCGGGGCTCCAGGCCGCGCTCGCCACCGTCGCCGCCCTGGAGCACCGGGAGGAGACCGGGCGCGGACAGCACATCGACCTGTCCCAGCTCGAGGCGATCGCCTCCCACATGGGCACCAGCCTGCTCCACCCCGTCGAGCCCGCCGGGAACACCGACCCGCGGTGGAGCCCGCAGGGCGTGTACCGCTGCCTGGGCGCCGACAACTGGCTGGCCGTCAGCGTCCGCGACGACACCGAGTGGGCCGGGCTGTGCACGGCGATCGGGCGCCCCGACCTCGCCACCGACGACCGCACCCGCACGGCGGAGAGGCGCGCACACCACACCGAGCTGGTCGACGACGCCCTCGCCACCTGGGCCAGGACCCTGCCGGCCGACGCCGCCGCCGAACTCCTCCAGGAGCGCGGCATACCCGCCGGCCCGGTTCGGGACGGCCGCGACCTCGTGGAGCACGATCCGCAGCTGCGGGCCAGGGGCTTCTACGTCCGCGCGGAACACCCGGTGGCGGGGGCCTTCCTGCACGAGGGCCCGCCCATCCGGCTCACCCGCACACCCGGTGGCATCGTCAAGGCGGCACCCGTGCTCGGCGCCGACACCGACGATGTGCTGCGCGAGGTCGCGGGCCTGTCACCGGAGCGGATCCGCGCACTGCGCGAGCGCGAGGTGCTGCGGTGACCACCCTGACGATTCCCGGGCTGCTCCAGGCCGCGGCCCGGGACCACGGGGACCGCCCCTTCCTGCGGATCGGGACCACGGTCCGCACCTACCGCGAGATGCGGGAGGCCGCCGCCACCATGGCGGGGGCCCTCGCGGTCCAGGGCTGCCGCCCGGGCGAGCGCGTCGCGGCGATGACGGGCAACCGGATCGAACTCGTGGACCTCTTCCTCGGCGCCGCCTGGCTCGGCGCCGAGCTGGTCCCCCTGAACACCGGGCTGCGCGGCGGCGGGCTGCGACACGCCCTGGACCAGGCCCGCCCCGCCCATCTGCTCGCCGAGGACGAGACGGCCGAGCGCGTGCGGGCGGCCGGATACCGGGGGACGCTGTGGCGCGCGGGTGCGGACGGCACGCCCCGGCCGGGCGGCGGCCCGGCCTTCCCGGCGGCCCCCGTCCGCCCGCGGGACACCGCGTGTGTCCTGTTCACCTCCGGGACCACCGGCACCTCTCGCGGGGTGCGCTGCCCCCACGCCCAGTTCGTCTGGTGGGGGCGCAACGTCTCCGACGCGCTGCGCCTCACCGCGGACGACGTCCTCCACACCTGCCTCCCGCTGTTCCACACCAACGCGCTGAACGCGCTGGCACAGGCGATGACCGTGGGGGCGTCGATCACCCTCGCCCCGCGCTTCTCGGCCTCCCGGTACTGGACCGAGGCGGCCGAAGCCGGGGCGACCGTGGTCTATCTGCTGGGCGCCATGGTGCCGATGCTGCTGGCCCAGCGCCCGGGCCCGCACGACCGTGCGCACCGGGCCGTGCGCGGACTCTCCCCGGCGACACCGGCCCACGCCTGGGGGCCGTTCCGCGAGCGGTTCGGCGTCACCCTGGTCGACGGATTCGGCTCCACCGAGACCAACCTCGTCATCGGCACGACCCCCGAGGAGCAGCGGCCCGGCTACATGGGCACCCTGCGCGAGGGCTTCGACGCCCGCGTGGTGGGCGAACTGCTCACGCCCGTCCCCGACGGCACCCCGGGTGAGCTGGTCGTGCGCAGCCACCGGCCGTACGCCTTCGCCACCGGCTACCTGGGCGAGCCGGCGGAGCCGGTGGACGCGTGGCGGCACACGGGGGACCGGGTGGTCCGCGAACCCGACGGCTGGTTCCGGTTCGTGGACCGCATCAAGGACGTGATCCGCCGCCGTGGCGAGAACATCTCCTCGTGCGAGGTCGAGACGGTCGTCCGCGGCCATCCCGAGGTGGCCGACGCGGCCGTCTTCCCCGTGCCGTCCGAGCTGGCCGAGGACGAGGTGATGGTCGCCGTGGTGCCCCGCGCGAGCGGCACGCTCGACCTGGCCGACGTGATCCGCCACTGCGAGCGCGAGCTGCCCCCGTTCGCCGTCCCCCGCTATGTGGACGTCCTGCGCGAACTGCCGCTCACCGAGACCGGCAAGGTGCGCAAGGCGGCGCTGCGGAGGAGGGGTGTCACCGGGACGACGTGGGACCGGGCCACCGCCGATGCCGGTCCACCCACGCGGTGACGACATCGGCGAACTCCCCGGGCAGCTGCTCGGGCGCGGGTACGTGGCCGCCGGACAGGACCGCGGTCTCGCAGCCGAGCGCCGCCGCGAACTTCTCCAGCGCGGGCAGCGAGTAGTGATCCTCCGGCGCGCACACGGCCAGCACCGGGGCGGTGATGTGCGCCAGCCGCTCGTCCATCCGGTACCGGTACACGGCCTCGTGTCCTTCCTCCACCCGCTCCAGTACGGTCAGCGCGTCGATCACATAGCGGTGCAGCGCGGCCTCCTCGCCCGCCCGGTAGAAGCCGCGGCGCCGGTTCCACACCTCCACCAGATGCGAGCCGTCCGGCTTGGGGTCGACGTGGTCGACCGGCGGGCGCGCGGGAGCCGCCGTGCGCTTGGCCTCGTCCACGAAGGCCGTGGCCGAGAGCAGCAGACTGCTGACGCGGTCGCCCAGCCGGGCGGCCACCTCCACGGCCACCACTCCGCCCGTGTGATGGCCCACCAGGTGGAACGGGGCCAGCCCGAGGGCGTCGGCCAGCGCCTCCACCCCGTCGGCGAACCGCTCGATCGAGTGCGGCCCCTCGGGTTTGGCCGAGGCGCCGAACCCCACGGTGTCCATGGCGATCGCCCGGTGCGCCCGGCCCACCAGCGGCAGCACATCGGCGTACTCGGTCCAGGAACGCGGCGTCTGGTGCAGCAGCAGCACCGGCTCGCCGGATCCGCACTCCGCATAGTGCAACTGCCCGAAGGCGCTGGGCGCGTAGCCCCGCCGCACCGTGTCCGCCATCGCTGTGCCCCGCCTTCCGGTTGACGCGAACCGCCTGCCCAACTGTCGTCGCCACCGAGCGGGCGTGGCCAGGAGGACGGTCCGCTGTCCGGACCCCGGACGGCCACAGCGTCCGTAGAGCCGCCTGCTTCGCCGTGGCGGCGAGCCGTACGGCCAGCCCGGTGCGAGCGATTTTCGGGAAGTGGGACGCCCAGGTGGCTGAGGGCTCGCGAGGCGCCCGAAGGGGCGCGGGGCTGTGCCGATATCCGGCTCCGCCACGGCTGTGTCGATATGCGGCTCCGCCGCGTGGGCCACCATCCACGACGGCGCCGCGGACGATCCACAACGCATCGTGGCAGTCCCAGCGGAGCGCTTCAATGGCGCCGCGCGCGGCGGCCCGGCCGGCCGGTGGCCTGCGCGGGCCTCCCGGACTCCCGCCACCCGCCCGGGACCTCGGCCATGACGAGGCCGAGGACCAGCCAGAAGAGCATGGCGATACGGTCCAGGTTGGCCGGGTGGTCCACCGTGGCCGCGAGGAAGAACCCCGTCAGGGCGGCCAGCCCGACGACACCGGCCACGGACTTCTCCCGGGCGGCGCTGACCGCCGAGGCGACGGCGATCACCGTCACCAGCAGGATGCCGAGCAACCCGGCCACGCCCGCTTCGGCCAGCCAGTTCAGCCACATGTTGTGCGCGTGGACGAACGTCCTGCCGCCGGGTACGGCCGCGGAGACGGCGTCGCCGGCCCGGCCGAGACCGACACCGAGCGGATGGTCCACGGCCAGGTCCACGGCCGCCTTCCACGCCTGGCCCCGGACCCCGAGCGCGTCACCGGCCCGCGACACCACCCACAGCGCCACCGTCACCGCCGCCAGCCCGGCCAGCCCCACGGTCGTCAGCGTCCGCACGCCCCACCGGCCGAGGCGCGGGGCGAGCCAGTACGCGCCACCGAGCACCAGCAGACCCGCCGCGGCCGCGACGCAGCCCGCCCGGGAGAAGGTGGTCAGCACCGCGCCGTACGCGAGGAGACCCACGGCCACGACGGCGACCCGGGCCGTGCGCTCGGCGACCGTCACCGCCGTCAGCAGGGCGATCGGGGTCAGCAGCACCAGGAACGCGGCGAGCAGGTTGGGGTTGGCGAAGGTGCCCGTGGCGCGGATCATCGCACCGGCCCCGCCACTGTCGCAGTCCACGTCGGTGAAGAGACCGGTGCGGCAGAAGCCGGTCGGCACCTCGTTGGTCACCTGCGCGAACGCCGAAGTGGCCGCGGCCGCCACGCAGACCAGCGCGAGCAGCGCCACCGCCCGCCAGGACTCGGGCTGCGACCGCCGCACCCCGACCAGTAGATAGAAGGTGGCGAGAGCGGTCATCAGGGCGCGCAGCGGCGCGTCGGGGTGCCCGCCGACATAGGTGGTGGCGATGGCGCTGAGCAGGAGCAGCGCGATGGCGAGGTCGAGCCGGGTGCGGAACGTGGCCAGTCGCGGGGCCGTCACCGCCGTCGCGACCAGCCCCGCCAGTACGGCGAGGCGCACCGGTGTGATGACGCCGATCAGCGGGGCGTCCGGGAAGAAGTCGGTGGCCGCGTCGAGCATGACGATGGCCGTAGCCACCAGCGGAACGGCTTGGACTGTCGCGCGCACAGGTGCCATGGCGCCCCAGCGTGTCCGGCGGCGGGTACCGGCAGATGGCACCCATACGAACACCGGACAGCGCCTTCACGTCCGGTGTGCCCCGCCCGCCATTTCCGACGAGATGGCCGCGACATCGACGCGTACCGTGTGCCCCCGCCTCAGGTGGCGGTGGCACTCCCGGCAGCCGGAACGGCGAAGGGGCGCAGCGGGACGATGCCCACGCTGTGGCCGTCGCGGTCCAGCAACCGGCCCATGTGCTTGACGGTGCGCAGCACCACCGAGCGGTCCTCGATGGTCAGCCGCGGCAGCCGCCTCGACAGATGCGCCTCGAAGGCGTGCACATCGCCGGACGCGCGCAGCCAGACGTCGATGACGAGGTTGTGCGGGCCCGCCGTGATCGCACACGACCTGACCTCCCGCACCCCGGCCAGCGCCCGGCTGGTCTCCTCCAGGCGCTCGGCCGGTACGGACGCGAAGTACACCGCGGACAGCGGCCACCCGGACAGCGGCCGGGCCAGGTCGCAGCGCAGACACACCCGCGCGCCGAGCAGCGACCGCAGCCTTCGACGGACCGTGGTCAGCGGCGTGTCGGCGTGCTCCGCCAGGTCGCTGACCGCCATCCGGCCGTCGACGCTCAGCAGCTCCAGGAGCCGTATGTCCAGGGGGTCCCAGCCGGTCGCCCCCGAGGGGAGCGGTTCGGTCGGCGGGAGCGCCGCCTGGAGACGGGCGCACTGGGCGGCGTCCAGGGCGCGCAGCCGCCACCGGCTGCCCTCGGAGGCCAGGGCCGTGGCCACATGCGTACGTGTCGCCCGTACCCCCGGCGCGCCGCGGAAGAGGATGGTGGTGAGCTGGGAGAGCTCACCCAGGTCGGACGCCTGCAGCGCGATCACCAGATCCCGGCTTCCGGCCGTGACCTTGACGTTCGCCACCGAGGGCTCGGCCGCCAGGGCCTCGGCCACGTCCTCGCCGACCCCGGGCTCGGCGTCGACC
Source organism: Streptomyces sp. 5-10 (assembly GCF_014712245.1). NCBI lineage: Bacteria > Bacillati > Actinomycetota > Actinomycetes > Kitasatosporales > Streptomycetaceae > Streptomyces > Streptomyces sp. 5-10. The sequence goes on along the minus strand of NZ_JACVYG010000003.1, from coordinate 348,954 downwards.
TCGACGATGCCGGTCACCACGATCCGGGAGTCGGACAGCTGGGGGTAGGCGGTCACCCAGGCGAGCCCCGCCTCCTGGAGCCGGTGCCAGCGCCGCGCGGCCGTCACCGGGTTCACCGCGAGAACATCACCGACGAGAGTCCATGGGGCCCTGGGGTGGATCTGCAGTGCGTGTACGAGGCCGCGATCCAGCTCGTCCAGGTCATGCGCGGCGAAATCCTGCGTGTGCATGGGCGGCGCTTTTCTGCGTATCGCATGTGAATGTCAATGGAATGCTGCATGATAACACCCGAAACATGCGATGGATCGACACTCCTCCCCACCAGTTCTCTCAACGAGGAGTGAGATCGAGCTCATGACGGAACCCACCACGTCCGAGACCACCAGGACCGCTCTGCGCGTGGAGAACGCCACGTTGGTCGACGGTACCGGGGCGGCCCCGATCGCGGACGCCGTCGTCATCGCCGACGCCGAAGGAACCCTCACCTACGCGGGCCCGGCGGCCACCGCGCCCCCGGCCCCCGGCGACGCCTTCACCGGCCGTGTCATCGACGCGGGCGGCCGCACCGTGCTGCCGGGTTTCTTCGACTGCCACACCCACCTCGCCTACGCCCACGCCTCACCGCCCGGCCGCCGCGGTGAACTCGACCCGGTCCTGGTCACCTTCGACACCGCCACCCGCATGCGGCAGACCCTCGACGCGGGCATCACCACCGCCCGGGACCTGGGCGGGCTGGCCACCGGGTACCGCACCGCCGTCGAGACCGGCCGGATCGAGGGCCCCCGGCTGCACACCGCCGTACGGATCATCAGCCACACCGGCGGTCACGCCGATGTGCGGCTGCCCGACGGCACCGACCTCAGCGGCGGGGAGATGTCCGAACTCGCCGACACCGAGGACGAGGCGCGGCTGGCCGTGCGCAAGGTGCTGCGCGCGGGCGCCGACCTGGTCAAGATCTGCGCCACCGGTGGCATGGGCAGCCCCTACGACCAGCCGGACGACGAGGGGCTCCTGGAGGAGGAGATCCGCGCCGTGGTCGACGAGTGCCGGCGCCACGGGGAGAAGCCGGTGGCCGCCCACGCCCAGGGCAACGCGGGCATCCTCAACGCCATCCGCGGCGGGGTCACCAGCATCGAGCACGGCTACGGCCTGGACGACCGGGCCCTGGAGATGGCGGGGGAGCGCGGCGTCTTCGTCGTTCCGACCCTGTCCACCGTCTACGCGGGCATCAACAAGGCCACGATGGAGCCCTATCACTACGAGAAGAAGGTGCGCTGGTCCGGCATCACCAAGGAGAACATCTCCCGCGCCATCGAGCAGGGGGCCAGGATCGCGCTCGGCACCGACGCCGCCGTCTGTCCGCACGGACAGAACCTGATGGAGCTCTCCTACCTCGTGGACCTGGGCATGTCCCCCATGGACGCCATCGTGGCGGGCACCCGGACCGCCGCCGAACTCCTCGGCGTCGCCGACCGGCTCGGCACGCTGGCCCCCGGCCGCATCGCCGATCTCGTCATCTGCGAGGGCGATCCGCTCGCGGACATCGGTGTGCTCGGCGATCCCGCCAACGTGGTGTGCGTGGTGCAGGACGGACATGTCCGCAAGGACACCAAGGGCCTCCTGCCGTCGGCCACGCCGGCCGGAGGGCGGCCCTGATGCCGGCCGTGACCGGGCTCCCGGCCCCGGGGGGCACCTCGCCGGACAAGGAGCGGCGTGGCGGGCTCGACCGTGTCCTCTCCTTCATCGAACGCGCCGGCAACGCCCTGCCCAACCCCATCGTCCTGTTCGCCGGGCTCTTCGCGCTGCTGGCCGTCGTCTCCACCGTCCTCGCCCTCGCCGGTGTCTCCGTCACCGTCCCCGGCACCGAGGACACCAAGTCCATCGGCGGGCTGCTCACCGGTGAGGGGCTGCGCTGGCTGCTGGAGAACCTGATCCCCAACTTCGCCACGTTCCCGCCGATCGGCGCCGTACTGGTGCTGATGATGGTGGTCGGGCTCGCGGAGAAGACCGGTCTGCTGGAGACCGCGATGCGGGCCACGCTGGCCCGGGTGCCGCGCGCCGCGCTGCCGTACGCGGTGGCGATCATCGCCAGCCAGGCACACATGATGAGCGACGTCGGCGCCATCGTGCTGCCACCGCTGGCGGCCCTGGTGTTCAAAAGCGCCGGGCGCCATCCCGTCGCGGGCCTCATCGGCGGCTTCGCGTGCGTCACCGCGGGCTATGCGGCGGGGTTCACCATCGGCTCGCTGGACGCCCTGTACGTGGGCATCACCCAGCAGGCGGCCTCGGTGCTCCCGGCCGCCGAGGGCCTGCACATCCATGTGCTCATCAACTACTTCTTCACCGCCGCCAGCAGCGTCGTCCTGGGGCTGCTCGGCGGATTCCTCATCAGCCGCGTCCTCGAACCGCGCCTGGGCACCTACCACGCGGCCGAGGGCGAGGAGGCCACGGGGGAGGACCTGACGCTCACCCCGGTGCAGCGCAAGGGGCTCGCGGTCACCTGCGCGGTCGTCGGTGTGTATCTGGCGGCGGTCCTCGCGCTGTGGCTGCCGCCCGGCGCCCCGCTGCGCGGGGAGGGCGGGGCCTTCGTGCCCTCGCCGGTGCTGACCGGTGTCGTCCCGGTGCTCTTCGGCGCCTTCCTGCTCGCCGGGCTCACCTACGGCTTCACGGTCAAGCAGCTCACCGGCACCGAGGACGTGGTCACCGCCATGACCGACTCGGTGAAGAACATGTCCGGCTACATCGTGATGATGTTCTTCGCCGCCCAGGTCATCGCGGTCTTCACCTGGTCCAACCTCGGGGTGCTGCTGGCGGTGAAGGCGGCCGCGCTGTTCAACTCCATCGGCGTGACCGGCTTCTGGGCGATCATCGCGTTCGTCCTGCTGGCCTCCTGCCTCAATCTGGTGATCCTCTCCGGATCCGCCCTGTGGTCCCTGGTCGGTCCCGTCTTCATCCCGGCCTTCATGCTGATGGACATGAGCCCGGCGCTCAGCCAGGCGGCCTTCCGCATCGGCGACTCCGCGACCGGCGCCATCACCCCGATGAACCCGTATCTCCTCCTGGTCCTGGCGATGGTCCGCGAATACGAACCGGAGGCCCGCCTCGGGACCCTCATCTCCCGGCTCGCCATCTTCGTGGTGCCGTTCCTGGTGGTGTGGCTGGCGATCCTCGGCATCTTCTACGGCCTGGACCTGCCGCTCGGCCCCGGAGCACACATCGGCGTCAAATGACGCTTGGCGATCACATGGTGGCTGCCGTCCCCACGGCCCCGTGGGGACGGCAGCCACCATGTGGGGTGTCAGTACGCGGTCGGCCAGCCGCCGGACCAGCTCAGCAGGTTGACGCCCAGCTTCGGGGTGCCGTTGTCCTGGCCGTCGTAGTAGTGGTAGACGAGCAGATCGCCGTCGACGTCGCTCATCACCGACTGCCCGCCGGGGCCGATGTAGCGGCCGTGGGACTCGAGGACCGGGGTACCGCCGTTGTTCATCATGTTCACCCCGTTCTTGTCGTAGTACGGACCGGTGGGGCTGGTGGCGCGGCCGACCTTGATCTTGTACGTGGAGCTGGTGCCCGCGCAGCAGGTGTCGTACGACGCGAACAGGTAGTAGTAGCCGTTGCGCTTGACGACCGACGGGCCCTCGATCGCCTTGGTGCCGGTGGGCCGGGAGGCGATGGCGTAGACGGTCCGGTCGCCCGCGTACTGCTTGCCGGTGGCGGGGTCCAGGCGGATCATCTTCAGCCCCGACCACCACGAGCCGAACGACAGCCACCACTTTCCGTCGCTGTCGACGAGGAGGTTGGGGTCGATGGCGTTGTAGTCGCTGGAGCCGGTGGTGGCGTGCACGATGCCGCGGTCGGTCCAGGTCCCGGCCCTGCCGCTGGGGGAGGTGGCGAGGCCGATGGCGGAGTTGCTGGAGCCGAAGGACGAGACGGCGTAGTACATCAGATAGCCGCCGCCCTGGTACGAGATGTCCGGCGCCCAGGGGTCGTTGCCGGCGGAGTACGTCCGCCACCAGGAGGGCGGTGTGGTGAAGGCGCTGCCCGAGCGGCTGAAGGCGATCCGGTCGGTGGAGGTGCGGGCCTCCAGACCGCCGTGGGTGGAGTAGAGCAGATAGGTGCCGTCGGCGGCGCGGACCATCGACGGGTCGTGGACGACGGTGTCGCCCGTCACCCGGCCGGGGTTGGGGTACGCGGAGGCGCTGGTGGGGAGCAGGGCGAGCAGGAGTGCGGTGGGCAGCGGGAGCCATCTGGTGCCGCGGTGCGCTTTCATGGCGGTTCTCCTCTCGTGGGCCTGGGGTGTGCGCGTTCCGTGAGCGAAACTGACGGAGCGTCAAGTCTAGCGGGGGAATACGCGCGTAGGCCCTGGGCGGAAGCCCAGGGCCCTTCCGGACGAGGAGGTGTTTTACGCCTACCGGTGTTCCTTCTCCCAGTTCGCCCTGGAGACCGGGGCCGGCCGGGGAAGCGGCTTTCCGTCCAGGTAGAGGTCGACCTTCTCGTTGTAGAAGGCGACCAGCCCCGCGATGGGGGACACCTGGCGGGTCGGGAAGTCATAGGTCCAGGCGAGGTCCGGGTGGATGGCGGTGTCGGTCCGCACGGACCAGTAGCCGCTCGTCATGCCCTTGTACGGACAGCTGGTGACGGTCTCGGTGGGCTCCATGCGCGTCCAGTCCAGATACACCCGGTCCAGGTAGTAGCGCGTCGGGAGCCCCGTCTCCAGCACCATCACCGAGCTCGGGGCGTCGGCGAGCACGGCGCCGTCCAGCTCGACGCGCACGGCACGGCCCGACCGGAGCGCGTCGACGCGGGTGTACGGGCTCCTGGGGTGGACGAACACCTGCTCGTCCTCCTCGAACCAGGCGTCGATGGCCTCCCACCGGAAGCTGACATGGCCCACGATGCCGGAGGGCGCGTCCTCGCCCCACTCCCAGGCCGCGCCCGGGCGGGTGAGCGAGCCCACCTGGAGGGTCTGGCGGCGCGCTCCGCCGACCTTCAGCGCCATGCTCCGGCCCTCGTCGACGAGCGCCCCCTCGACGATGTCGTCGCGGGGCACGCAGTATTGGGGATAGCCCGGCCAGAGCCACACATAGCGCGCCCGCACGGTGTCGAAGACGGGACGCCCGGCCACGAAGCCACGGATGCGGCGCGGCACGGGCTCCACATGCCCGACCGGAACGATCATCGCGGGGTAGTCCGGTGTCTGTGGCCTGTCCGGTGTCTGCTGTGTCATGCCTCTTCCAGGGCCTCTCCGAACTCGCGCAGTGCCTTGCCGTGCTGGCTGTGGGCCAGCCCGTGCCCGACCGCTATGGCCGCCGCCACCGGCCAATCGATGATCCCGACGGCGGCGATGACGCCGAGCCCGGCGAGGAAGCACAGTTGCTCCTGCGACGGCAGCTCCACCCGCCGTCCATCGAACTGGACGGTCACCGAATGGCGCGCGGACACGTCCTCGGCCGCGGCGCGGGGACCACGGGATCGTCTCCTCGCGGCCGGAGCCGAGGCCCGGGCCCGGGACTGTGCGCTGGTACGAGGGGCTGTCTTGGTCGCTTCGGCCATTGCTTCGATCCGTTCAATCCGCTCATCGGCCCATGACGGACATCCGCACGATGACCCTTCCACGGTAAGCCCACTTCCCGGGCTCATGCGCGTCGTGGGATCCCGAGGCGGCCCGAACCGGCGGGGACGCGGCGCGGGCTGTCCCGTCCGCGGACGCCGCACCCAGCCGAGACGCCCCGCCGCCTCCGTCACCTGCGGCGACGGACTTCGGGTCAGTTCGGCAGCGGAGCCGGCCGGTAGTCGTTCAGCGAGATCGGCAGCACCGAGCCACCGGCGTGGAGTTGGCGCAGCCGAAACAGATACGCGGCGCCGTGCAGGTAGTCCCGGACTCGCTCGGCATCACCGCGGATGGCCCATCGTCCAGTCCGCCCGTCAACGCAAGGCCACGGGCACGTTGTAGGTGGGCAGGTCGGGAGCCGCCTGATTCAGGTAGTACAGGGCCTCCTGGCGCGGGGAGGCGGGACGCGGTCAGGCCGGCGTTGGCGGCGAGGTACATGGCGATCAGCGCTCCCAGCGGGGGAGCTCCCAGGCGCAGGGCGCTGCCCGTCAGGGAGTTGAGCGCGCACGTGTCCTTGCGAGGTTCCAACGATCGAGCAGCACGCGACGAAGGGGCCGAGTAGCAGCGCGGGCAGAGCCTCGATCGGGTTCCCGCGGCCGTCCGACGGCCGGACGGCCGCCGCGCGGCCAGGAAGCCGCGTTCCCGCGCTGGGCCCACCCTTTTCCCGGTTCGGAAAAGCGAATGGATGTTTTCGCTTCGCCAGGGCACGGTCTTGATAACCGTCTCCATTGCAGCCTTTGAAATTACCCGTCCGATGCGCTTCACTTTCTCCACCAGGTCCAGGAGTGATGGGACTCTCGATGACGCAGCTGCAGGAGAGCGGGGGCGCCGATGAAAGCGACTCGAAGCGGAATGGCGGTGGTCAAACGGCCGACCCGGGGCACGGTCACGGACGTCATCATGGTCACGGACACGATCATGGGCACGCGGGGCATCATCATGAGATAGCCCCCGACGCCGATCGGCGTTGGTTATCCATCGCGCTCGGGTTGATCGTCGCCTACATGGTTGCGGAAGTCATTGTCGCTTTCGCCGCACATTCGATGGCGCTGCTCTCCGACGCGGCCCATATGCTTTCCGATGCCGGTTCCATCGCACTGGCCCTGGTGGCCATGAATCTGGCCGCCCGACCTGCACGCGGCGGGTACACCTTCGGGCTGAAACGCACGGAAATCCTCTCCGCGCTGGCCAACGGCCTCACCCTGCTGCTGCTCTCCGCCTGGCTGACCTATGAGAACGTGGAGCGGCTGCTGGATCCGCCCGAGGTCGACGGCGCCATGGTGCTGGTGACGGCCCTGTCGGGCGTGGTGGTGAACGTCGCCGCAGTCTGGTGCATGTCGAAGGCCAATCGCTCCTCGCTGAACGTCGAAGGCGCGTTCCAGCATGTCATCACCGACCTCTATGCCTTCATCGCCACGGCGGTGGCCGGCGCCGTCGTGATGCTGACCGGATTCACCCGGGCCGACGCGATCGCCTCGCTCGTGGTGGTCATGCTCATGGTCGTGTCCGGGGTCTCGCTGGTCCGGTCCTCGGTCCGGATCTTTCTCGAAGCGGCCCCCTCCGGGGTCGAGCCGGATGACGTGGGTCATCGGATGGCGGGGCACGACGGCGTCGTGGAGGTGCACGATCTCCACATCTGGGAGATCACCTCCGGTGAAGTGGTCCTCTCCGCCCACGTATTGGTGAGGCCCGGGGGCGACTGCCACGCCGTACGCACGGTGCTCCAGGCGGATCTGCGCGAGGAGTACGGGATCACCCACGCCACGCTGGAGGTCGATCACGCTCCCGGAACGCCCTCCTCGGGGGCCGGCGGGCCGGAGGAGCCGGGGCGGCACTGTGAGGACCCGCACGGCACGGTCCACCGCAGGGTGGCCCGCGCCCGCTGAAGCCATCTGACAGAAGGCGCCCCCATCCCCCGTACGGGGTGCCTTCCCCGGCCCCTTGGTCCGCCCTCGCGGGGCGGCTCAAGGGGCCACGGCCGCTCCGCCCGTCCGCCGGGGAGCGGCCGGCGGTGTCCCCCGCGGCGTCGACGGGGGTCCGCCCCAGCGGCGGGTCAGCGGTCGCTCGACGAAGGTGTACATCGCCCAGCTCGCGAGCAGCGAGAGGGCGAAGAGGAGCACGGCGCTCCCGGCCCGTACGCCGTTCCCGGCGGTGTGGTTCTCGTCGATCAGCCGGTACACGTACTGCAGCACCAGGAAGTGCACCATGTACAGCGCGAAGGAGATGTTCCCCAGCCACACCATCAGCGGGTGCCGCACCGGTGAGCGGGAGCCGCGGATGTCGGCGCCGGCGGCCGCGAGGATCAGCAGCGACATGGGGACGACCAGGACGGCCGCGATCGCGTACAGGAAGGGCACCTGGACGGCCAGCGGATATCCCACCGCCAGAGCCGGGAGCGCGTGACGGAACCGGACCGCCCTGCCCCGCCCCTCCAGCACGGCCCTGGCCAGGAGGATGCCGAGCACGAATTCCAGCAGCCGGGTGAGCGGGAAGGTGTAGACGAACCAGTACCGGTGCAGCGACACCGGGAGGGTGAAGAAGTGCGGCTCCGGGGCGAAGGCCGCCGTGGCCACCAGGGGCAGCAGGATCACCGCGAGGGCCGTCCCGGCCGCCCAGCTCCACAGACGGGTGGCGGGGATGCGCCGGACGAGATGGATGAGCAGCGGGAAGCACAGATAGAAGAACGCCTCGCACGACAGCGACCAGGAAACGCCGTTGACGCTGTCGTAGACGTCGAAGACCGGTGACCAGGACTGCACGAGCAGGAGGTTCGGCACCGCCTGGCGGGCGGCGACCTGTCCGCCCGTCCAGTGGATCAGCACCATGGCGGCGAACCAGGTGACGGCGTGTGTCGGGTAGATCTTCGCTGCCCGGCGGCGCCAGAAGGCGCGAGCACGGTCGCCGGGCCGCGCCGACCAGGCCAGGACGAACCCGCTCAGCACGAAGAAGAATCCGACCCCCGAACGCGCGGTTATCAGGGCGACGGTGGCCGGTGTGTCGCCTTCCCAGTCCCCGTCGAACCACAGGGCCAGGTAGGTGTGCGAGGCGAACACCGCGAACGCGGCGACGAATCGAAGGCCGGTCAACGAGGACAGTCTCACGGGGGCGGAAAGCGGCGGGGTTGCCGGGGCCACGGCGTCTCCTGACGTAGAGAACGTCAAAACGTGCAGAACGTATCAACGCCGGTGACGGATGTATGCCATCTGCGGATGGCACTCCTGGTCCAACTCCAGTTGCACACGCACCCGTTCAAGACCATGCCGCCGGCCCGCGGGAGCGAGGCCGGGCGCCGTCACCTCCGCCCCCTCCGGACCGGGATCAGCTCCACGTGGACCGCAGCACGGCCGCCTCCTCGACCGGAGTCAGCCCCGCCACGGGCCGTTTCCCGGCGCCCCTGTCGAGTCGGTCCCGGAGCACCGCCTCGGCCGTCTCGCCGATGGGGCGGCTTCGCAGACCCGCGTCGACGGAGGGGGCGACATCGCGGGAGAGGGCACCGTACAGCTCCCGGGGCGGCCAGAGAGGGAGCGACCGAGGGCCGGTCCACGGCTGGACACCGGCGTTCCGCAGGATGTCCTCCGGTACCGGCACGAGCTCGAGGGCATCATGACCCACGGCGTCGGCGACCTCCCCGAGCAGCGACCGGAGCGGGACCGGGGGTCCGGCGGCGTCGAACACCCCCGACGCGCGCTCGCAGGCCCGGTCGACGATCCATGCGGCCAGGTCGCGCACATCGAGACACTGGGCGGGCAGGGGCGAGCCGTCGGCCGCCTCGTCCGGGGGGACGACGGCGGTTCCGCCGCGTGCCATGCGCAGGGGCCAGTAACCGAAGGGACCGACGTCGTCGCCGGGACCGATGACCAGTCCCGGGCGGACGATGAAGCTCCGGTCGCCGGTGGCCTCCCGGACCGCGTGCTCGCAGGCGAGCTTCACCCCTCCGTACCTGGCCTGGGACGGTTCGGGATCGTGCGCCGGGTCGTAGCTGGTGGTGTCGTGCGGAAGCGCGGGGCGCAGCGGGGCGGACCGGGCGGTCTGGCCGCGGGTATGGGTGTCGGCGTAGACACTGATGGAGGAGACGAACGTCCAGTGGTCCGCGGACACGGCCCGCAGCGCCCGGTGGACCCAGGGGAGGGAGAGGGTCGCCGTCTCGACCACCGCGTCGAAGCGGGTGTCGGCCAGACCGGCGAGCGCGTCAGGGGCGTCGCGGTCGGCACGGAAGAGGCGGGCCCCCTCCGGTGGGCTCCCTCCGGTGCCGCGGGCCACACAGGTGACGTCGTGGCCTCGGGCGACGGCTTCCGCGGCCACCGCACCGGATACGAAGCCGGTGCCGCCCAGTATCAGGAAGCGCTGGCGGGCTTTCCGGACGAACGAGGGCATGCGGGCTCCTGCCGGTGTGGTGGTGCGACGGACGTGCCGCGCGCGTCGGAGGACGATCGGTGCTGCGCACCCGGTGGCCGGCCGGGCGGTCCTCGAGGTCAGGCCGGTTCCGCCTCCGCCTGCCCAGGGTCCTTCTCCGGTTCGGGGGCGCCGGTCAGGAGGTCCTTCTTGCGGACCAGCGTCAGTGCGATCGCCGCCGTGAGCACGCAGATGACCGCGGCCCACATCATGACGTTGCCCGCTCCTTCCGCGATGGCGGATTCCAGGGTGCGGCGCACCTGGTCGGCGATGTCGTCGGACACGTTCTCCAGAGCGCGGGTGATGTCCCCCTGGGCGGCGGCGGAGACGACGGACTCGTGGTCGGTGGTGTCCAGTCGCAGATCGCTGTCGGCCTTGTCGGAGATCCGGGTCCGGAACAGGACCCCGAAGATGGCCGCACCGATACCGGCCCCGAACATGAAGAGGCTGTTGATCGCCCCCGACGCCATGCCCGCCTTCTCCTTGGGGACCACGTTCACCGCCAAGGACATGGACGGGCTGCCCGCCAGGCCACCGCCCACGCCCCACAGCAGGAGGCCCGGCACGGCCGCCCAGACGCTGGTGTCCGAGGTGAACGCCCAGGACATGGCGAGCCCGCCGAGGGCCAGGATTCCGAATCCGGCCCCGATGATGTGGGACGGCGAGTACTTGGCCTGGAGCTTGCCGGCGACCAGCCCCATCCCCAGCTGCGGAGCGAAGATGGCCATCATCACCAGTCCGGTCTGGAGCGGGCTCAGGCCACGGGCGCTCTGGAAGTACAGGATGTAGTAGACCGAGCCGCCGACGGTGGCGAAGCGGGAGAAGAAGGCGATCAGGGTCGCCGCCACGAAGGTGGGCACCTTGAACAGGGACAGTTCGAGGGTGGGGGTCGCGAGCCGCTTCTCCAGCAGCAGGAATCCGATGAGCAGTACGGCTGAGAGGCCGAGCTGGATCACGGTGGCGGTGCTGGCCCAGCCCTGGTCCTCGCCGCGGGTGAGGGCGAAGTTGACCAGACCGAGGGTGAGGACGAGCAGGGCGGCGCCGGTCCAGTCGATGCCTGCCAGAGAACCGCGCGGGGGGTCGGCGGGCAGCCGCGTCCGGCAGAGGAAGAGCGCGATCGCGCCGATGGGCACGTTGATGAGGAAGAGGTAGCGCCACTGGGTGAGGTCGACCAGCAGACCACCGATGACCGGGGCGACGGCACCGCAGGCGCCCAGCGTGGTGCCCCAGACGGCGATGGCCATGTTGCGGCTCTGGCCCTCGTGGGTCTGGGCGATCAGGGGCATCGCGTTGGCGAGTACGAAGGCCGCGCCCACGCCCTGCACACATCGGGCGACGTCGAGCGCCAGGGCGTTCGGGGCCATGCCGCAGGCCAGTGAGGACAGGGTGAACAGCGCGATGCCGCCCATGAACATCACCTTGCGGCCCAGCCGGTCCGACAGCGACCCCGCCGCCTGCTGGAAGGCCCCGAAGGTGACGGTGTAGCCGATGATGATCCATTGGAGCGCGGACAGCGATCCGCCGAGATCCGACTGGATGGAAGGTAAGGCGACGGAAACGATGGTGATGTCGATTACCAATAAGGCCGATGCAACGACAGTGATTATCAATACGATACGGGCCTGGCGGCTCGCGGTGGTATCCGTGGCGCTCACGAATTCCTCTTCCGGTGGCAGATGCGGCGACCTCGCCAAGCCATGCACGCTGCTATGAAAACGGTTTTGGAATTGATTCCGGGGCGGCGTCGCCGACGTCGAGTAAGGGTTACCTTACCGTGCATGGTGGCCGCGAGTGTAGCACCCACTGCGCTGCGTTTCGAAGAGTGAGTACTTACCCGGGCGGTGCGGGAAGGGAATTGATATCCGTTTTCCCGGTCACGGTGCGCGGGATGGAGTCCACCGGTACGAACACCCCGGGCACCATGTAGGAGGGCAGCCGTCCTTTCAGGAAATTCCGGAGCGCGCTGCTCATCGCGTGGTCCGAGGAGAAGCCCGCGCCGTCTTCGCACACCACATAGGCGACCAGCCCCGCCGAGTCGGCAGCGCCTCGCCGGGCGGCGACGGCTGCCCGGCGGACCGCTGGGTGTTCTCCCAGCAGCGCCTCGATCTCACCGGGCTCGATCCGCAATCCGCGCAGCTTCACCTGCTGGTCGGCCCGGCCGACGTAATCCAGCTCGCCGCCGGGCAGCCGCCGGACGAGATCGCCCGTTCGGTAGAGCCTGGCCCCGGGCCGGCCCCCGAAAGGGTCCGGGACGAATCGCTCCGCGGTCAGGGCGGGGCGCCGCAGATAGCCGCGGGCCAGCCCGTCCCCGCCGAGGTACAGCTCCCCGACCGTGCCGTCCGGCACCGGAAGGCCGTCGGTGTCCAGCACATGGGCGCTGGTTCCGGTGATGGGCCGGCCGATCAGTGGCTTGGCGGCGTCGGGTGTGACCAGGCACCACGTCGAATAGGTGGTGTCCTCCGAGGGACCGTACAGGTTGTGGACCCGCTCGACGGTTCCTGTCCGGTACAGAGCCCGGGCCAGGACGGCGGGCAACGCCTCTCCGGCCAGGTTGACCGTGACCACCGAGGCGGGCAGCGGCTCGGAGTCCAGCAGCTCCAGGAGCAGACTGGGCACGGTGTTGACGAGGGACACCGGCCGGTCCGCGGCGACCACGGGCAGGTGGAAGACCGTCTCCGCCAGGACGACCGTGCCGCCGCAGGCGAGCGGCGCGAACACCTCGAAGACGGAAAGGTCGAAACAGACCGACGTCGAGGCCAGCGTGTACCGCAGCTCCTCGAGGGTGAAGGTGTCCAGCGCCCACGCGATGAACGCCGCCGCACTGCGGTGTTCGACCGCCACCCCCTTCGGGCGGCCGGTCGAACCGGATGTGTAGAGCACATAGGCGAGCCGGGAACCGTCGCCAGGACCGCCCTCGGCGCTCCGGGCCGCCCCCCGCTCCCCGCCCCCCGAGGAACCGATGGCGGCCCAGTCGCGGTCCAGCGACACCACCGTGCCCCGCGCGCCACCCACCTTCGCCCGCAAGGCCTCCTCCGTGACGATCAGCGCCGCCGCGCTGTCCCGGAGCATGAACGCCAGGCGTTCGGCGGGGAACGCCGGATCCAGGGGCACGTACGCCGCGTCGGCCTTGAGCACCGCCAGCATGGCCACCACCATCCATGGAGAGCGCTCCAGACAGATGCCCACGAGCGTCTCAGGGCCTGCCCCGAGCCGGCGCAGGTGTCCGGCCAGTGCCTCCGACGCATCCTGCAGTTCACGGTAGGTGAGCCGCTCCCGGCCGCCGACGACGGCGTCGGCCCCCGGTGTCAGAGCCGCCTGCCGCGCCACCCGCTCATGGAGGAGCGGGAGCCGTCCCGCGGAGCCGTTCACCGAAGCGCTCATGCTTCGACCCCGCCCCTCAGCACGGCACCGCGCGCTGACAGTTCCCGGGCCACCTCCTCCTGCGACATTCGCCTGACGCGCAGATGGATGTCGGCCATCGCCTCCGTACGCCCGGGTACCTCCTCCGCCGACACCAGGGCCTCCGCCGTGCCGGCCACCGTCGGAGACAGAAACATCGTCCGCAACGAGACATCATCCGACTCGAAGACCTCGCGCAGCCGCGCCACGATCCGGGTGGCCAGGACGGAGTCGCCACCCAGCTCGAAGAAGTTGTCCTGCTCGCCGACGGCGTCCAGGCCCAGCACCTCCGCCCAGACGTCGGCGCACAGCTCGCCCACCGCCGACCGCGGCGCCGATGGCGCGGCCGCCCGTTCGGGCCGGGCGACGGGCAGTGCCAGCCGGTCGACCTTGCCGTTGGCGTTCAGCGGCAAGGCGTCAAGCGTGACGAAGACCGACGGCACCATGTACTCCGGCAGCGTGCGCCGCAGATGGTCACGGAGCTGCGCGCTCAAGTCAGACCCGGCGGCGGCCCCCGCCACCGGTACCAGATACCCGGTCAGGCCCCGGTGGCCGAGCCGCCCGGTGCGTGGCTGACCGGTCACCACCGCTGAGGCCACGGCCGGGTGGGTCAGGAGCGCCGCCTCCACCTCGCCCGGCTCGACCCGGTGCCCGTTCACCTGCACCTGGAAGTCCGCGCGGCCCACGAACTCGATGGTGCCGTCGGGCAGGAAACGACCGAGGTCACCGGTGCGGTAGAGCCGTTCCCCGGTGCGTGGATGGGTGGTGAACGCGGCCGCGGTCCGCTCCGGATCCCCCCAGTACCCGCGCGCCAGCCCCACTCCGGAGCAGTACATCTCACCCGTCGCCCAAACCGGACGGTCGCGCAGCCTCTGGTCGAGGATGTGGTAGCGGGTATTGGCGATCGGCGTACCGTACGGGATGCTGCGGCGCTCGGGATCGAGCCGGGTGACCCGGTGCCAGATGTTCCACAGCGTGGTCTCGGTGGGGCCGCCCACGCTCACCACCTCCAGGCCCGGCTGCTCCAGGAGACGGCGGACGGTGGGTATCGGAAGCCAGTCGCCTCCGAGGAAGGCCACCCGCAGCGAAGCGAGGGGGTCGGTGTCCGGACCCAGGTGTTCGAGAAGCATCTCCATCATGGCCGGCACCGAGTTCCACACGGTTACTTCGTGCTTCGCCAGCAGCCGTGCCCACTGTGCGGGTTCCCGCCGCGATCCCGCGTCCGGCACCACCAGGGTCCCGCCGGCGCCCAGCACCCCGAACACGTCGAACACGGACATGTCGTGGTGCAGAGCGGTCAGTGCCAAGGCGCGGTCACCCGGCGCGATCGCGAACTCCTCGGTGGTCGCGCGCAACGCGTTGAGGACTCCCCGATGTTCGATCATCACGCCCTTGGGCTGACCGGACGAGCCGGAGGTGAACAGGACGTAGGCCAGGTCGGAAGGTTCCGCCGACCGCGCCGGCGGTGGCGGATCGGACGGGGACGCATCCTCGGGCAGGGCGTCGAGGCACAGCGAGACCCTGTCGTCCGGGATCTTCTCCCGCAGGGCCCGTCCGGTCAGGACGAGTTCCACCTCGCATCGGTCGAGCAGCATCCGCAGCCGCCCGGCGACCACCTCCGGATCGATGGGCAGATAGGGCGCGCCCGCGTAGAGCACCGCATAGGCCGCGACGATCTGTTCCCAGCCCTTGTCCATCACGATGGCGACGGGTCTCCCCGGCCCGGCACCGTGCTCACGCAGCCAGTGGGCGACGCGGCAGGCCTCCCGGTGGACCTCGGCGTAGCTGAGGGTCCGGCCGGCGGCGACGACGGCGGGCTGTGAAGGCCGCAGGGCGACCTGTTCCAGGAAGGAGTCGTGCACGAGCCGGTCCGGCAGCTCACGCGATCCGCCGTCGCCGAAGCGCGCGCCATCCGCCGTCAGCCGGCCGGCCGGCCGCACAGGCTCCTCGGCGGACCAGGCCGCTTCGTCGTCGGCCAGCCGCGTCAGCAGCGCGCCCATTCCGGAGAAGATCTCGTCCAGCAGGTCCGGTGCGAAAAGCGCCTCGGCGACATCCCAATTGACCACCAGCTCCCCGTCCTGGACCTCCGTCAGCAAGTCCATCCACACCTGCGGGGTCTGGGTGATGCCGTCCGTCTGGCGCAGCACCCCGTTCAGCAGCGTGCTCGTGCCGCCGGCGAGCGGCACGGCACTGGTGAACACCACGGGCATCAGGGCACCGTCGAACCCCCCGCGCAGCCGCATCAGTTCGCGGAGCAGATGGACGCCGCTCACATAGGAGTGGCTCAAGTCGCTCCACAGCCGTTCCTGGATCCGGCGGGCCCGGAGCCCGAAGCCGCCGCCCAGGGCGGCGTCCACCTCCACCAGCGCGAAGGACGCGAACTCGCCGACGGTCCGGTCCACCTCCGCGTGCACCGGCAGCCGGTTGAGATTGGTGACGTTGAGAGTGAACTGGGGGGACTGGGCCCAGGGCGCCAGGACCTCGGCATAGACCGCCAGCAGCAGTCCCGCCGGAGTCAGCTCCTCCGCACCCGAGCGGGCGACGAGCCGCTGCCATCGCTCCGCGTCCAGACGCAGCGACCGTCGGACGAACCGGGGATTTGGCACCGACTCCGGG
This sequence comes from Streptomyces sp. 5-10, assembly GCF_014712245.1. Lineage (NCBI taxonomy): Bacteria > Bacillati > Actinomycetota > Actinomycetes > Kitasatosporales > Streptomycetaceae > Streptomyces > Streptomyces sp. 5-10. Next base: position 332,936 of record NZ_JACVYG010000003.1, on the reverse strand, counting down.
GCGCACACCATGGGCAGCGCGGGGGCGGGGGGCAGCGTCGGGAGCCGCTTCTCCCAGTACGCCAGGGAGCGCTGGTAGTGCTCGGTGCCGCTGAGGTCCGCCGTGGTCAGGACGTAGTCCCGGTAGCTCATCGGCGGGGGCGACAGCTGAGCCTCGGGTTCCGCGTACCAGCGGGAAAGGTCGTCGAACAGGAGCCGGGCGCTGGCGAAGTCGGCGCACAGCGCGTCGATGCTGAAATGGACCCGGTACCGTGCCCCGTCCAGCCGCGCCACCACCACGTCGAAAAGCGGCCAGGTGTCCACCGGGCGGACCTCGTGGGAATACCGTTCGCGGATCTCGGCCAGCCCGGTTCGTACCTCCTCCGCGTCCGCCCCGCGCAGGTCGACCACGCGCATCTCGTACGGCGGTACGGACTCCAGCACCCGCTGCGTCATGGTCTCGGGCAGCACCACGGCCCGCATCATGGGATGGCGGTCCACCACCCGCTGCCAGGCCCGCTGGAAACGATCGAGGTCCAAGCCCTCGCCCTCGAACTCCAGATACATGTGGGCGGAGACGTTGCCCGAGGACAGTGCCCCGGTCCGGCCGACGCAGTAGGCCTCCTGCTGATCGGTGAGGCCGAACGGTTCGTGCGCCGATCCGGGGGAGGTCCGTACGGTCGGCAGCCCCCCGTCCGGTCCGTGCCTGTCGGCCTGGGCCCGCTCCTGGTCAATGGCCAGGCTCAGTTCGGCCACGGTCCGGTGCCGGAAGAGGGCGTGCGGGTCCAGCTTCAGGCCGAGCCGCTCCCGGAGCCGGTTCATGACCCGGATGCCGAGCAGGGAGTTGCCGCCCATCTCGAAGAAACTGTCGTGCACCCCCACCCGGTCGGCACCCAGGACCTCGGACCACAGGTCGGCGACGAGCGATTCCACAGAGGTGCGGGGCGCGGTTCTCCCACCGTCGTCCGACCCTTGCGCGCCGGGCCGGGGCAGGGCCCGTCGGTCCACCTTCCCGTGCGCCGTCAGCGGCAGCGTTTCCACCGCCACCAGATACGCGGGCACCATGAAGGCGGGGAGGCGGTCGGCGAGGTGGGCGCGGAGTCTGTCCGGTTCGGGCCCCGCGCCGCCGACGACGGGCGTGACGTAACCGGCCAGCGCCTGGTTGCCCAACTCGCCGTCCTGGCGCGGCAGCGCGACCACCACGGCGCTGTCGACCGCCGGATGGGTCCGCAGCACCGCCTCGATCTCGCCCAGTTCGATCCGGTGGCCGTCCACCTTGACCTGGAAGTCCTCCCGGCCGAGGAACTCCACGTTCCCGTCGGGCAGGAAACGGGCGAGGTCACCGGTGCGGTACAGCCGCTCTCCGGTCACCGGGTGGACGAGGAAGGACTCCGCGGTGCGCTGTGGATCCCGCCAGTAGCCGAGCGCCACGCCCGTGCCGCCGATGTACAGCTCACCGGGTACCCCCACCGGTCGGGGCCGGAGCGCCGGGTCGAGGACGTGGAGTGTCTGGTTGGCCAGCGGCATGCCGTAGGGGATGCTCGTCCACGCGGGGTCGACCCGCTCGACATCGAAGGTGCTGGAGAGGATCGACGCCTCGGTGTTGCCCCCGAGGCTGATGAACCGTACATCGGGCGCGATGTTCTTGGCGCGCTCGGGCAGGGAGAGCGGAATCCAGTCACCGCCCAGGATCAGCAGCCGGAGCGAGTCGGCCCACGGTTCCGGCGACCGCTCGACCTGCTCGCAGAAGAGCTCGAAGAGAGCGGGCGCGCCCATCCAGGTGGTGATGGACTCGCGGCGCACCAGTTCCACCCAGTGCGCGGGGTCCCGCTCGTTGCCCGGCTCGGGCAGTACGAGCGCGGCACCCGCGCAAAGGGCCCCGAACATGTCCCACAGCGACAGATCGAAGCTCATGGCCGACAGGCCGATGAAACGGTCCTCGCAGGTCACCCCGTACCGGGCGTTGACGTCCAGGACGGTGTTCAAGGCGCCCCGGTGCGGAATCATCACCCCCTTGGGAGTCCCGGTGGACCCCGAGGTGAACAGCACATAGGCCAGGTCGCCGGGCGTCTGCGCCGGAGCCAGCGGCTCGTCGTCGAGGCCTGCCCACTCCTCGTCGTCGTCCACCACGAGCACCGTCATCCCGGCGGGCCAGTCGCACCGGCCGGCCACCGCTCGCTGTGTGAGCACCACGTCGGTGCCGGTGGTCTCCAGAATGTACCCACGCCGGCCGGCCGGCAGCCCGGGGTCGACCGGGACCCATCCCGCGCCCGACTCCAGCACGCCCAGAATGCCGACGGGCTGCTCCCAGCCCTTTTCCATGCACACGGCGACCAGGCCGCCGGGAACGGCCCCCAGTGCGCGCAGCCGCCGCCCGATGCGCCGGGCGCGGCTCATCAACTCGGCGTAGCGCAGCCTCCGGTTCCCGCAGACGACCGCGACTCGATCGGGGTGGAGGGCGGCGGCCCGGCCGACCGCCTCGTGCAGTAGCCCTTCGGGTATCGGCGCCGCCGTGGCGTTGACCTCTTCCCGGGCCCGCCGTTGCGCGGCGGGCAGCCGCACGGGGGAGCCGGGGTCCGTCCAGGCGGCCGGGGACTCGTCCAGGGTGACGAGCAGCTCGTGCCAGGCGGTGGCCATGTCCTCCACCATGCCATCGGGGAGGACGGACGCGGGAGCCCGCCACTGCGCCGTGATTCCGCCGTCGCCGGGCTCCACCCGCACGGTGAGGAGGGCCTCCGGTCCGGTCGGGGGACCGGCGGCAGCGCCCCCGATATGGTCGGCGAACTCGACCAGGGGCACCGGCCGCTCGGCCGGGGCCTCGTCCTCGCGCCGCTCGGAGCCCCGGGAACCCGCCGCCCGGTCCAGGAAGCTGCCCTCCGCGAGGGCGTCCACCTCCACCAGCAGACAGCCCTCCGCGGATCGGGACCGCACACTGAACCGCGGGCCCCGCGACCACAGCGCGAGCACGTCGGTGAAGGCGGTGCGCAGCACCACGACGGGTTCGAGCCCCGCCGCGCGGGCGCGTTCCCCGATGCTCCGCCATCGCGCGGCGCTCAGCGTCACCGGGTGGCGCAGGGCTGGTCCGTCCTGTGCCGTCCCCAGGAAGGGCAGACCGGGGCCGCGCTCCACCGTGTTCACCGCGCTCTCGGTGGTGTCAGCGCTCATATGCGGTTCTCCGATCGGGGAGTGCCGGAAGTGCCGTGGCCGGACGGCGGTGGCAGCAGGCCCGTGCCGATGAGGTGGTCCAGGTAGCGGTCCAGCAGCGCCCCGTCGACCACCGGGCAGTGGACGGTTGCGCCGGCGAGGGCGGTCAGGGTGCCGGTGGTGTCCAGCCGGAGACTGCCGAATCCGGGCATACCGTGAGAGGCGCCGGTCAGTGCGGCTACCGGGAGCGAGGCCTCGTCGCCGCCCGTGCCGGAGGCCAGGACGTCCGCCGCCACCAGCCGTGTCCACTGGTCGGGGTCGGTGCCGGTGAGCCGGTACCCCGTCGCGCGCAGCCGCTGGATGACCGCGTCGAACCGGGTACGGACGGGATGGGCCAGGTGGTAGGTGCCTCCCAGCGCGGCGGGCCGCAGCGAGAGTTCGACCAGGGCCGCCGCCACGTAGTCCACCGGCACCAGGTCGAAATCGGTGTCCGGCCCGAAGTCGGGTACCGCCTCCAGCTCCGCGCAGGCCCGGATGAACTGCCAGAAGGCGGATGCCGGGTCACCGGCGCCGGTCACCGAGTCGCCCGCGAGTCTGCCGGGCCGGTAGACGGAGACCGGCAGACCCAGCTTCCGTCCCGCGTCGACCAGTTCCTCGGCCACCCACCGGCTGCGCACGTAACCGGACGGCAGGACCGAGTCGGCGTGGACGCGCCCGTCCTCGCGCAGTACTCGCGGCTCGGTGCCGCGGTGCAGGAGCACACCGGGGGAGGACACGTAGTGCACGGGTTTGACCCGCTCACGGGCGGCCAGCCGCAGCACCTCGGTGGTGCCGCCGGCATTGGCGGCCCTCAGCCGTGCGTACGGCTCCGCCAGGCCGGCCTCGCAGCCGGCGTGATGGATCACGTCGATCGTCCCGGCGAGCCGGGCGAAGGCGATCGGCGAGAGGCCGAGCCGTGGTTCGCGGAGGCTTCCCGGAACCACGGCGACGCGGTCCGTCGGCACCTCCAGGCGATACCGGTTCAGCGCCCGGTTCAGCGCCCGCTCCGCCTCCCCGGAGCCGTCGGCGTCCACCAGGCAGTGCACCCGGGCCTCGGTCACGGCCAGCAGACGGGCCAGCAGGTGGGCGCCCAGGAAGCTGGTGGCCCCGGTGAGCAGGATCTCCTCCGGCGCCGCCAGACGGGCGGCGTCGTGGGGAACGCTGTGCCGGCAGGAGATCTCCGGGTCCAGGACGGCATCGGCGAGCAGCGCCGCCGTATCCTCGCCCGGGTCGGACGCATGCGCGGCGCCACCCCTGGCCCGGTCGAACACGGCGGCCAGAGCGCTCACGGTGGGTGCCTCGAAGAAGGCCTGTACCGGCAGGTCCACACCGAGCCGTTCGCGCAGCCGCAGGAGCACCCGGACGGCGCGCAGGGAGTGCCCGCCGATCTCGAAGAAGTCCTCGTGCGGGTCGATGTCCCGCTGGCCGAGGACTTCGCGCCAGACGGCCGCCACTTCGCGTTCGGTGGGGGTGAGGGAGCAGCCGGAGTCCCCGTCGCCGCCCGGGGGGCCCGACGCGGGCGGCTCGCTGTCCGGCACCGCGGAAGCCGCCTCCGGGGCGGGGGCGTACGCGGACTCCGAGGTGGTGGTGAGCGCCAGGGTGGCCACCGGCTGCCCCGGATGCTCCACCACGACGGCGAACAGGTGCTCCAGCTCCGCCGTGAGCCGGTCGACGGACTCCGGATCGAAGAGGTCCGCGCTGCCGCGCACGCCACCTTCGACCCGCCCGTCGCTCTCCCAGTAGTGCAGCACGAGGTCGAACTCGGACGTGTCCAGCCCGAAGTCGAAGGGACCGACATCCAGATCGCCCATGCGCGCGGCCCCGGCGGGGGCCTCGCCGACGACAGCGGCCTGGAAGAGAGGGTTGTCCCCGCCGTTGCGCCCCGGCCGCAGCTCGGCCGCCAGGATCTCGATGGGGGTGTCCCGATGGGCGTACGCCTCCAGGCACGTCAGCCGCACCCGCTCCAGTACGTCGGTGAAGGCCGGAGATCCGGAGAAATCGGTGCGCAGCGCCAGGGTGTTGGCGAAGAAACCGATGACGTTCTCCAGTTCGGGCTGGTCGCGGCCGTGCACCACCGAACCGGTCACGATGTCGTCCCCGCCGGTGCGGCGGTGCATCAGTGTCGTGAAGCCGGCCAGCAAGGCCATGAACAGGGTCGCCTGGTGATCGCGGGCGAGGGCGCGCAGCTTCGCCGACACGGATGCGTCCAGGCTGAAGGACCGGCTGACCGCCTGAAGACTGGACGGGCCGCGCCGCGGCCGGTCGGCGAGCCGGTCCAGGCCGGGCAGGGGTTCGTGCAGGACCGCGCACCAGTGGTCGAGCCGTTTGCGCAGTTCCTCGCCGCGCAGCGTCTCGCGCTGCCATTCGGCGAAGTCGGCGTACTGCACGGCGAGTTCGGTGACGCCGCACGGCTCCCGGCCCGCGGTGGCGGCCTCGTAGAACGTGTACAGCTCGCGGAGGAGGATTCCCATCGACATGCCGTCGCCCACGAGATGGTGCATCGTCACCATCAGGACGTGCTCGTCCGGGCCGAGCGGCGCGAGATGGAACCGGATCAGGGGCCCCCGGGTGAGATCGAACGGACGCTGGGACTCGGCGCGCAGCAGCTCGACCGTCCGCTCTTCGTCGAGGAACCGGGTGCCCGTGTCCAGGGCGAGCGGCTGATGGTCCAGGATGACCTGACGCGGCTCCCCCTCGTGGACCTCGAACACGGTGCGCAGCGCCTCGTGCCGGGCGATGATCCGCTCCAGGGCGCGGCGCAGGGCGGTCCGGTCGAGCGGGCCCCGGAGCCGGATGGCCTCCACCATGTTGTGGTACGGGTTGCCAGGGTGAAGCTGGGCGAGGAACCACAGCCGCTCCTGGGCGAAGGACAGGTCGGCGGTGTGCGCGCGGGCGCGGCGTGGGATGGTGGGCGTTTGCGGTCTTCCGCCGCCGGCCAGCCACTTCTCCATGAGCTGGCGCTTCGTGGCGGACAGTCCGGCGTCGTCGGTGAGGGGGCCGGGTGTGGCCATGGGACCGTCAACCTCCGCTAGTTCCACTGGTTCCGCGGTGACCGCGGTTCGGAAGGAGAACCGGGCGGCCGCTCCGCGAGGAGTTCGGCGGCCTCGTCGTCCGACATGCCGAGGAGCTTTTCGTGCAGCTTGCGCTCGACGGCCTCGGCCATCCCCGCGACGGTCTGGGTCTGTGACAGCAGCTCGGTCACCGTCAGGGTGACGGGCAGTATGTTCTGCAGCCGGGCGACCAGTTGCGCCGCGAGCAGCGAGTGCCCGCCCAGGTCGAAGAAGTTGTCATGAGCTCCCACCGGGTCGACCCCCATCACGTCCTGCCACACACCGGCGAGCGTCTCCTCCAGCGGGGTGCGGGGCGCCGTATAGGCGGTCGGCAGTTCGGGGCGGTCGTAGCGGGCGAGTGCCGGGGCCTCTTCGGCCGGTACCGGGGAAGCGACGGGGTCTGACGAAGCGACGGGTGCCAGGGCGTGCTCGGCCGGGTCCGCGGCGATCGGGGCCGTCGAGCGCGTCGCCGGTGGATCGACGAAGAACCGCTTCCGCTCGAAGGGGTAGGTCGGCAGCGCCACCCGGTGGCGGGGCACCTCGCCGGTGAGAGCGGCCAGATCGACCTCCACCCCGCGCGTCCACAGCTGTCCGACGGCCTCCAGGACCGGCCCGCCGTCGGCCGCTTCGTGGTGGGAGCCGAGGGTGGCGATCACCGGGGGCCCGCTCCGGCCGGGATTCCCCGAGGCCAGGGTGCGCAGGGTGTGGCCGGCGCCCACTTCCAGCAGCAGCCGGCCGGACGTGTCCCTCAGGACGTTCAGCGCGTCGGCGAACAGCACCGGTTCGCGCAACTGACGTCCCCAGTAATGGGGGTCCGTGGCGTCTTCCGGCGTCATCCAGGTGCCGCTCACGCCGGAGACATAGGGAACGGTCGGGGCGTTCAGCCGTATCCCGGCCATGGCGGCCGTGAATTCCGGCACCGCGGGGTCCATCATCGCCGAGTGGAAGGCGTGCGAGGTGTGCAGCCGTCTGGCGTCCACCCCGTCGCGGGCGAGCAGCCGTGTCAGGTCCTCGACGGCCGGCACCGGACCGGAAACCACGGTCTGGGCGGGGCCGTTCACCGCCGCCACCGACACGTCGGGCAGGTTGGCGATCAGTTCGCCGACCCGGTCCGCGGCCAGGGGCACACCGGCCATGGCGCCGGCCGGGCGGGCCTGGAGCAGTCTGCCCCGCAGCGCGACCATGCGCAGGGCGTCGGGCAGGGACAGCACGCCGGACAGGCAGGCCGCCGTGAACTCGCCGACGCTGTGCCCGAACATGGCCGAGGGCCGGATGCCCCAGCCTTCCAGCAGCCTGGCCAGCGCGTACTGGGTGACGAACAGGGCGGGCTGGGCCAGTGCCGTGGACGTCAGCCGCTCCGAGGCGCCCGGCGCATCGGCCGGCTCCGGGAAGAGCACGGAGCGCACGTCCTCTCCCAGGGAGGGGACGAGGAGGTCCGCGCAGTCGTCGACGACGGCCCGGTAGGCGGGCTCCGTCGCGTACAGGCCGCGCCCCATGGACACGTGCTGGCTGCCCTGACCGGGGAAGAGGAAGGCGAGTTCGGGCGCCGGTCCGGCCGGATCGGCGTGGCCCACGGAAATGGGGGTGATGCCGGTGCCGTCCAGGGCCGCCACCGCCTCCGCGCGGTCCCGGCAGACCAGGGCCATGCGGTGGGTGAAGACCCGTCGGCCTGCGCGCAGCGTATGAGCGGTGTCGGCCAGGCCGGGGGAGTCCTCACGGCGCAGCACCTCGGCCAGCGCGGTCCCGGCCCGGTCGAGCGCCGTCGCGGTCCGCGCTGAGAGAACCAGCAGTTCGGGTCGGTCGCAGGGGGCGGCCGCGGCGGGTGCGGGTGGTGGCTCCTCGACCACGATGTGGGCGTTGGTGCCACCGACGCTGAACGAGCTGACTCCCGCCCTGCGTGGCTCGGTGCCCCTCGGCCAGGGAGTCGCCCGCGAGCTGATGCGGAAAGGGGTGTTGGGGAAGTCGATGTCCGGATGCGGAACGGGGCAGTTGGCGGCGGGAGGGATCTCCTCGTGGCGCAGCGACAGCAGGACCTTGATCAGCCCAAGGACGCCGGCCGCCGTGTCGGTGTGGCCGATGTTGGGTTTGAGCGAGCCGATGGTGCAGTAGCTCCGCTTCCGCGTGCCGAAGGCCTCCGTCAGGGCGGCGATCTCGATTCCGTCGCCGAGCGGTGTGCCGGTGCCGTGCGCCTCGACGTACGAGATCGACTCCGGCTCGGCACCGGCGACGGACAGGGCCTCGGCGATCACTTCCGCCTGCCCGTGGACGCTCGGTGCCGTGAAGCCGACCTTGTGTGCGCCGTCGTTGTTGACGGCGGTGCCCAGCAGGACTCCGTGTATCCGGTCGCGGTCGGCGAGCGCGTCCTCCAGCCGTCTGAGCACCACCACACCGACGCCGTCTCCGGGCACGGTGCCGTTCGCCTCGGCGGAGAACGCCCGGCAGTGCCCGTCGGGCGAGTTCACCCCTCCCTCGTGGTGCCGGTAGCCGGCCAGCTGCGGGAAGTAGACGGTGGCACCGCCGGCCAGCGCGATGTCGGACTCCCCGCCGAGCAGGCTCTGCACCGCCAGGTGCACCGCCACCAGCGACGAGGAGCAGCCGCTGAGCACGCTGACACTGGGCCCCCGCAGGTCGAGCTTGTACGACACCCGGGGAGCCATGAAGTCCTTCTCGTTCCCCAGCAGCGCCTGGAACTCGCCTACTTCGCGCAGGTAGTCGGGGTTGGCGCAGAGGTGGCCTTGCCAGTACGAGGTGGGACCGCCGCCGCCGAAGACGCCGATCGAGCCGTCGAAGCGGGCGCTGTCGTAACCGGCGTGTTCCAGCGCCTCCCAGGAGCACTCAAGGAAGAGCCGCTGCTGGGGGTCCATCAGCTCCGCCTCACGGGGCGTGTAACCGAAGAAGGCGGCGTCGAAGAGTTCCACCCCGCCCAGGAGGGGGCGGCGGCGTACCAGGGCGGGGTCGTCCAGCCGGTCCTCGGGCACTCCCGCCGCCAGGAGCTGATCGGGCGTGACGACGGTGTGGGCCTCCCGCCCGCGGCTCAGCAACTGCCAGAACTCCTCCGGTGAGGAGGCGCCCGGGTAGCGGCCGGAGAAGCCGACGACCGCGATCCGGCCTTCGTACGGAACGGCCGTGCCGTGCGCGGCCATCAGGCGCCCGCCCGGTCCGGTCCGCGTTCGGCCATCCGCCGCCGGAGCGAGGCCGGTCGCATGTCCGTCCAGATCTCCTCGACGCGGCGCAGACACACCTCACGGGTGCCGGTCGTGCCCTCGTCGCGCCAGCCGGGGGCGTTCTCGCGGTCCGCCGGCCACAGTGCGTACTGGTCCTCATGATTGACGACCACGCGGTACAAGTCGTTTCCTTGCTCGTTCGTCACCGAAGTTCCTTCGCGACGTGCCGGACGGTGGTCCCGGGTCCTTCCCCGGACGGATGTCGGGCCGGGGCCGTCAGACCTGGCTGAGCAGCTCCTCGGTGATCACGGGCTGGTGGTAGGTGCAGGTGCCGGAGCGCACCATCGAGCCGTGCAGCCGCTCGGCGGGGATCAGCAGTTTGTCCCCCTCGTTCATGGGAATGAGCTGGCCGACGTTGTTCCAGAAGTGCATCTGGCCGACCTCGACCACGACCAGTCGGTGGTCGTCGTGCACATGCGTGGTGGAGGTCTCCTCGTGGGACTCCACGAACGTCTCCAGGTCGACCTCGATGCCGCGTTCGCGGATCAGCGCGTCGAGCTTCTCGGCCTTGACCTTGTACTCGTCGAGCCGGTCCGCCCAGTCGAGCTGGACGGCCAGGTCCTCATCGGCCACGGCGGTGAGCAGGCGGGCGTCCTCGAAGCCGTTGTGGAAGGAGGCCACGGCCTCCTCCCCGAAGCGGTCCACCAGCGGGGCGACGAGGGCCTCCGTCAGCGCGGCCACGCCCTCACCGGTCATCCGTGGCGCATCGGTGAAGCAGGCGGTGTGCTCGGTGCCGAACGCCTCACGCACCAGATCGGCATAGCCCGCCGAGGTGACGGCCTCGTCGAGGCGGCGGTGGACCCAGGCGCCCAGGAACTCCGCCAGGCGCGCGTGGTCGTGGGCGACCCGGTGCAGATGGTTCGCGCTCGCCAGCGACGATGAGAGGAAGAACTGCCAGTAGGCGTTCGGCTCGGCCGAGAGTCCGGCTTCGGCCAGGAGCTCCCGGTGGAGCGGGGCCTGCCCGACCCGGGTCCGGAAGTCCTCCAGGAGCAGCCCGCGCAGCGTGGGGTGGGCGGTGTCGTAGTCGCCCAGGAGGTTCCTGCCCACGGCGCTGGTGACGGAGGGGAGAATCGCCGTCAGTTGGACGAGGGCGAAGGTCGCCGCCTCCGTGCGGTGCCGGCAGGCTCGCGCCACCTCCAGCGCGCGCCCGGGCCGGGAACGCCGCTCCTCCAGGACGGCCTGGACCCGTCCGGTGAGCGCGGCGAGCCCGCCACCGCCGAGCGGAGTACGCGCGCCGGTCAGCCAGTCGAAGAGGTGGTTCTCCAGCACACCCGCCGCCTGCCGGCCCAGGATCCGGTTCTCGGGGGAGCGGAACGCGGCGGCGTCGGCCTGGCTCGGATGCCCTTCGCCGCCGGGAATGAACAGCAGGTCGGCGTCGTAGACGGTGCGCAGCATCCGGTGGCCGAGCAGCGAGCTCAGCCGGAGGACCTGGTCCGCCGGCAGCACTTTCCCATAATCCAGGAATCCGAGATCGTGCGGACGGACCGGACGCCGGAACGGGTTGTCCTCATTGACCAGCTCTTCTGCGGTCGCACTACGGAACGGCGAGTTGGCCGCGTATCGGCGGACTATTCCATTGGGGTCGTCCGGAGCGCTCTTGATACGGGAGACAGGGCTCATGAGTTCCTTTTCCCTTTCCTTGGTGCCGGTGGCGCCATCACTCGCACGCGACTTCAGGAGGGTGCGAAGTTAACAAGCCACGCCGATGGATGTCGTCCAACCAGAGTTGGAATCCATGGACAACCGAGGAATGAGAAAAAGAGGTGCCTGCTGGGCAAGCAGTCGATGGATAGTTATGGTTGTCCCGTCGGCCGGTGGCGGTGAACCGGCGTGTCGGAAAGGAGCAGCAAATGACCGAGACGGTGACCAGTCCTTCGCCGGGCACATCCGACGGGGGCGACGCGTTACGGAGCTGGCTGGCCGAAAACCGGCGGAAGCACCGGGTCCTTTGGGATGAACAAACCCGGTCCTGTCAGGTGTTCGGGTTCGCCGAGACTCAAGCGATGCTGAGGGACCCCGAGACGTTCTCGTCCGATTTCAGCAGGTTGATTCCGGCGCCGCAGAGTCCAGTGGAGGTCGCGCCGGGAGAACGGCCCGTGCCGAACCTCCTGAAGGGCCATCTGAGCGTGACCGATCCGCCGCGCCACCGCAAGCTGCGCAATCTGGTCAGCCAGGCCCTCACGCCGCGGGCCGTGTCCGACCTCGAAGGGAAGATCACCGAGATTACGGCGGGCCTGCTGGACGCGATGGAGGGCCGCGATGAGGTGGAGATGGTGAGCGGGTTCTTCAACCCGCTGCCGGTCACCGTCATCGCCGAGCTGCTGGGCGTTCCCGCGGAGGACCACGCCATGTTCCGGGGCTGGGCCGATTCACTGGTCTCCGCCAACCATGACGCGGGGGCGGTCGACGCGGCACGGCTCCAGGTCCCCGAAGAGATGGCCGGCCTGCTGCTGGAGATGGAGTCCTACATCCTCGACCACGCGGCGCGGCGGCGGCGTGAACCGTCCGACGACGTGCTCAGTCGCCTGGTGGCGGCCGAGGTGGATGGCGAATCGCTCGACGAGAGCGAAGTGTTCGTCATCACGCTCATGTTGCTGCTGGCGGGTCACATCAGTACCACTTTGCTGCTCGGCAACGCCCTGGTGTGCCTCGACGACAACCCCCGAGCACTGGCCACGCTTCGCGAGGATCCCGCGGCGATCCCCGGCGCCTTGGAGGAAGTGCTGCGGCACAGCCCGCCCGCCCCGCTGGCGTACCGGCTGACGACCCGGGAGACCACGCTCGGCGGCGTCGACATTCCGGCCGACGTGATGGTGGCTTCGTGGGTGATGTCGGCCAATCACGACGAGCGCCAGTTCGCCGACGCGGAGGCCTTCGACATCGGGCGCACCCCCAATCCGCACCTGTCCTTCGGACACGGCATCCACTTCTGCATCGGCGCGCCGCTGGGCAGGATGGAGGCGAGGATCGCGCTGTCCATGCTGCTGGAGCGCTGCCCCGAGCCCCGCCTCGCCGAGCCGCCGGTGTACTACGACTCGCCGACGATCTTCGGGGTCAAGCGGCTGGTGCTCTCGGGGCTGACCGCCTGACCGGCGGTCACCTCTCCTGCGGTCCGGTCCCGGAAGGGGCAGCGCCGGTCCTTCGCCCATGGCTCGTCCGGCGTGTCGGGAAGGAAGTACTGCCGCCACTCGCGGTTGTCCGGGTCGCCGTACGAGCCGAGCTCCGGGGAGGCCTCGACGGCGTCGTACCGGCTGAGTCGCCTGCGTATGGTCCGCCGTGCGGACGCCCCGGGCGGCGTGTGGGCACCGAGCCCCTCGAACACCCAGCGCGGCTGGAAGGTGATGAAGAAGACGGGGCTGTGCCGGCTGCGGCGCAGCACATGGGCAGGGGTGTTGCAGACCACGAAGATCGGTGTGCCGCCGAAGCTGAACTCCCACCAGGGATCGTCGGTGTCATGGGGCACTTCGGCCGGCCAGGGGCTGGTGTCCGTGTCGTGCAGATACTGCAGCACCGCCCAGAACCGTTCGTTGTACTCGGCCATGGTCCGGGACCTGTCGTCCGGACGGAAGAAGACGATCAAGGAGGTCTCGCGGCCCAGTTCCCGGTACCCTGCCAGATATTCGGTGAGTATGCCGCCGAGCGGCTGCCATGCCCGTTCGTCGTCGACGGACTCCACGAATCCGAATCGGAGACTGTTCCGCTTGGTCCCTGCCACCGCGAAGGTGCATGGAAAAGGTGAGGAGTCCGAGAGCAGCGTTCGCTGTAACTCCCGGACGCATTCATCTCCCCATACCGGAAGCTTGCCGATGATGTCCTCTGACAATTTTCTCACCCCGACGTCAGCCATTTCGCCGTCTTCACTCATGTCCCGGGCAGCGATCGGCACGGACGCTACCAGTGCCGGACCGGGCAGTCTTCCAACTCGGGTACGCATTGGCCCTGCAACCAGGAGTGGAAAGTCGCGTCCGTATATCAGGGAAACGCCTGGGTGCACGGACCCGAGCGAACCTTCCCGGCGGCGCCGGCGATGGGTAGCATGTGCGGGAATCCTGTGTCTCGCCGTGATAACTGAAAGCACAGCCGCAAGGGCGCGTCGGATATGTGGTCCAGAACGCCCGGCCAGGAAAAGGAGTCACCCATGTCCGCTCCCAGTACGGGGAAATCCGATGTTTTTGCAGGTGCGGCTGAGTTGGAGCGCGTGCTCGACGCGCACCCGGGGATCGACCGCTCGGCCGTGCTGGTGGAGGAGGGAGTGGACGGCTCGCTCTCCCTCACCGCCTATGTGCTCCCGCGCCGGAACGAGGCCGTCGCCGACGGCGGGGCGGCGCTCGGACGGCAGTACGTGGCCGAATGGCAGGGGGTCTACGACCACGTCTACGCCCAGCCCGCACCGGACGACCCCGCCTTCGACACCCGTGGCTGGCTGAGCAGTTACAGCGGAGCCGAGTTGACCGACGAGGACATGCGCGCGTGGGTGGCCGGCACCGTGGCGAGGATCCGGGGTCTGGGCGCCCGTCGCATCCTCGAAGTCGGCTGCGGGACCGGGCTGTTGCTGCACCGGCTGGTGGATGGCACCGACCGCTATGTCGCCAGTGACATCTCGGCGGGTGCCGTGGACCGGATCCGCGCCTCCTTCGGCGGCCGGCTGCCGGACGGCGTCGAGCTGTTCCAGGCGGCGGCCGACGACCTGTCGGCCGTGGCCCCCCGGTCCGTCGATGGCTTCGTGGCGAACTCGGTGTCGCAGTACTTCCCGGACGAGGAGTATCTGGACCGGGTGGTGCACCAGGCGCTCAACGCCGTGGACGAGGGAGGTTTCCTCTTCGTCGGCGACGTCCGCTCCGCGGCGGTGCACCGGGCGTTCAGCGCGGGCCTGGAGCTGTCCCGGGCCCCGGGGCGGGCGCCGAGCGAGAAGGTGCAGGCCCTGATCGAGCGGCGCTGTTGCACGGGTACGGAACTCCTCATCGACCCGGGCTACTTCGTCGACCTGGCCGACCGGTTGCCACGTGTCGCGCATGTGGCCGTGTTGCCGCGGCGCGGCTCGCGCGGGACGGAGATGAACCGCTTCCGCTACGACGCGGTGATCCGGCTCGACAAGCTGCCCGGGGGCGAGGTCGTCGTCGATCCGTGGTGGCCGTGGGAGCGGGACCGCTGGAACGCGGCGGACCTGCGGCGCCACCTCGTTGAAGAGCGCCCCGAATGTGTCGGCCTGCTCGGCGTCCCCAACGCCCGTGTCCTCTCCGACCACATCGCCGCCGAACTCCTCTCCCGATCCGACCGGCCCGCGACGGCGGCCGAGGTGACGGCCGCGGCCGTCACCTCGGCCGCCGTCGAACCCGAGGAGATCTGGGCGCTCGGCGACGATCTGTCCTACACGGTCCGGCTCAGCTGGGCCCGTTCGCTGCCGGACGGCGCCTTCGACCTGGCCCTGGTCCGTACCGACGACACCGGGGCCCCGCCGCCGGAGGTGCGCTTCCCCAGTGAGCCGGCCCCGCCGCGCCGGCATGTGAACCGGCCCTGGTACGGGAGGGTGGAGAACCTCGACCCGGCCAAGCTGCGCGCTCATGTGCGCGAGACGGCCGGTGCGCCGCTGCCCGGCCGGTTCGTCCTGCTCGAGTCCTTCCCGTTGACCGAAGCCGGACGGACCGACCGCGAGGCGCTGCGTTCCATCCAGTGGGCCTGACGCGCCCGTCAGCTTCGAGGCACTGACGGCGATTTGCGCCGAGCCCTTTTTCGCCCCGGTGGGGCGGAGCGTAAGGTTCCGGCTATCGGGAGAAGGTGGTGCGCCGGGTCTCGATGGCCGAATAGGGCCGCATAGAGGCGGCAACGATAATGGTTATCATTAAGCAAAGCCGGGGCAAAGTCGATGTCTCGTTGATAATTCCCTCGTCATGGCCGCAGTAGATGTGCCAGAGTAATATGAAATTCGAGCCAATCTGAGATCGATTCGTTGAGCAAGGGCGATAGTGGCTTACGCTTTGCTTGACGCGGATGCAATGTGCCGCTACGTAGGCGCTTCGACAACATTGATGACTCGTTGAGGGGGACCCGGACAATGCGGCGAGGCGTGGTCGGACTGGGGGAAGCGAACACGGCGCCGTCGTTACCGGGGCCCTCCTGCGGAAACGTCACCTCGAGACTGCTGATAGGCGACGGCCAGCCCCTGCTGAGGCGCGGCCTGCGAGCCCTCTTCGAGTGCGAACCGGCGTTCCGGGTCCAGGGCGAGGCGGGCGATGGACGCGCCTTGCTGGGCCTGGCCCGCGCACACCGCCCCGATGTGGTGCTGATGGACGCCGATCTGCCCGGCCCGGACGCCCTCGACGTGGCGCGTCAACTCGTCGAGGACCGGTCGGGCGACCGCTTCGGAGTGGTGCTGCTGATGTCCTCCGAGACCGGCCTCACGGACGGACGGGTCCTCGACGCCGCCCAGGCCGGCGTGCGCGGCTTCCTGCACAAGGAGGAGCCCTCCGAGACGATCGTGTCCGGGGTCAGGGACGTGGCCAGAGGCGGCGTCGCGATGAGGCCGGGTGTCGTCGGTCAGGTCCTCAGGGCGTTACGCGGTACCGACCGGCCCGCCGCCCCCCGGCCGACCGGCGAACTCGCCCTGCTCACACCGCGTGAACTGCAGATCTTCCGCCTGGTCGCGCAGGGGCTCACCAACCAGCAGATCGCGCACGCGCTGGTGCTGTCGGAGGCCACGGTGAAATCCCACTTCAACCGCATCTGCCGCAAGCTGGCGCTGCGGAACCGGGTCGACGCGGTGATCCTGGCGTATGAGGTCGGGGTGGCGGGCACCATAGCCGAACACCGCTCCACCGCCTGACCGTCGACGACAGCCGGGGTGGCGCCCCGACCGCGGCACCCCGGACCTCAGCCGGACGCCGGTGCTTCCTTCGGCCGGAGGTGGCGCGCCACTTCGGCCACCAGCTCCGGCAGGTGGTCGTGAAGGTAGAAATGGCCGCCGGTGAACACCCGGGTCTCGAACCCCCCGGTCGTCACATCACGCCAGCTCAGCACCTCCTCGGGACGCACATGCGGATCGTCCGTACCGCAGAACGCCGACACGGGCGCGGTGATCCGCGCCCCGGGCCCGGGCCGGTGGGTCTCGATCAGCCGGTAGTCGCTCCTGATGGCGGGCAGGAAGAGGGCCTGGAAGTCCCGGCTGTCCAGGATCGTGTCCGAGGTGCCCGCCAAGGAGCGGAGGTCTTCCAGAAGCGCGGCGTCCGGCAGCAGATGCAGGCCGGAGGGCCGGGCCGCGTGCGGCGCCGGGCGGCCCGAGACACACAGCCGCGCCAGGCCTCCGGGGCACATCCGCTCGATGCGCAGGGCCACTTCGAACGCCACCGCCGACCCCATGCTGTGCCCGAACAGCGTCAGCGGGCGGTCCGCCGCCACCGGCAGTGCCGCGAAAATCTCATCCGCCAGCGACCGCATGTCCTCGGCGGGCGGCTCCTCGTAACGGTCCTCACGCCCCGGATACTGCACCGCCAGTACCTCGACCGAGGGCGAGAGCCGCATGGCCCAGTTCCGGTAGGTGCTGGCGCCGCCGCCGGCGTGCGGGAAACAGACGAGCCGTGGTGCGCCCGGGTGCGCCTGGTGCCGGCGTATCCACCTCCGGGAACTTCCGCTTTCCGCCGCCATGTTCCCTCTCCCGCACTCTTGGAGCCGCCCGGCCGCGAACCCGGTCCGCCGGGGTAATTCCCCATCGCCCGGGGCCCGTGAGCGTACATTTCCCCCCGGACGCCGGGCAAGTGCGGGCGAACAAAGGAAAACCACGGTTGGAGACCGTAATCGCTACCGCGGTTGGAAGACACTCCAGCGCACCCTTGCTACCTTCGGCCGAGGTCGGTGACAGCGGCTCCCGGCAGTATGCGACCAAAATTCCGCTGAATTCCCTGAATCCGTGCACGGGCACGCGGCCCGGCCGTCTCGAAGCGAGAAATAGGGGACCCACGCAGTGACAAGTACCGAGCACCAGACGGAGTTGTCCCCCGAGGAGCAGCGGCGCGAACTCGCCCGGCTGTTGCTGGCTGAATCCGGTCTGCGCGGGACCGAACCGGCGTTCGCACTGGTCGGCGGGGACGCGTCCGGCGAAACCGGACCCGCTCCCGTCTCCTCCTCCGAACAGCGCATGTGGTTCCTGCGACAACTGAGCCCCGACGGCATCACCTACAACCTGTGCGGTGGCGTACGCCTCACCGGGTCCCTGGACCCCGCCGTACTGAACGCTGTGATCACGGATCTGGTCGCGGCGCACGACATCCTGCGGACCGTCTATCCCACCGGAGAGGATGGCGCACCCGGTCGTCGCGTCCTGGCCCCGGCCCGGGTGCCGCTGCCGCTGTCCGACCTCGGCGATGTGCCGGGGCCGCGGCGCAGGGCCGAGGCGGAGCGCCTGATCGCGGAGCAGGGCCGCATCCCGTTCCGGCTCGGGCAGGAACCGCCGTTGCGCTTCGGCCTGTTCAGGTTCGCGGCCGACGACCATCTGCTGACCATCGGAGTGCATCACATCGTCTTCGACGACCTGTCGTGGGGCCGGGTGCTCGGCGAACTCGCCGCCCGCTACGCCGCCGCGACGGGCGGGGAGGGAGAGCCCGCGGCCCGTCCGCGGGCACAGTACGCCGACTTCGCGCGCTGGGAGCGGCAGCGCATCGACAGCGGCGCCTGGCAGTACCAACTGGACTACTGGCGCGGCCGGTTGCTGCCCCACCCGCCGACGCTGCCGCTGCCCGTCGATCCGGCCCGGCAGGGTGGCGACGACGCCACCGACGGTATCCGGCGCCAGGCACACCTCGGCCCGGCCGACAGCCGGGCCCTGCGGAAGCTGGCGCGGGACTCCCGCGTGACGCTGTTCACGGCGCTGCTCGCCGTCTACCAGACACTGCTCCACCGCTGGACCGGTGAGAGCGACATCGCGGTCGGTTCTCCCGTGGTCAACCGCCCCCGGGCGGAATTCGAGGAGGTCATCGGCAACTTCGGCAATACGGTCGTGCTCCGCACCGACCTCGGCGGGGACCCCTCCTTCCACGACCTCCTCGCCCGGACGCACGGGACCTGCGCCGATGCCTTCGCCCACCAGGACATCCCCTACGAGCGGGTCATCGAGGCGGTGCGGCCCGCCGGTGCGGTGGGGCAGGCGCCGCCCTTCGACGCGGTCTTCTCCTTCGTCACCGCTCAGCCCAGCCGGGTGGAGACGCCCACCGTGCTGTTCGAGGAACACCCGCACCACAACGGCACCGCCCGTTTCCCCCTGGTCGTGGAGGCCCGCGAGACCAACGAGGGCATCGTCTTCGGGCTCACCGCCCGAGCCGACCTCTTCCGCCCGGAGGCCGTCGAGCGGATGCTCGGCCATCTGCTCACGCTCACCCGGGGCGCCCTCGCCCGTCCCACCGCCCGGCTGAGCGCGTTGCCGGTGATGACGGCCCAGGAGGAGCACCGGGCCCTCGCCGAGTGGAGCCGGTCGTACGACGACCCCGCCGAGGACCGGCCCCTGCACCGGCTGGTGGAGGAGCAGGCCGCACGGACCCCCGACGCGGTCGCCGTGGTGTCGCGCGGCACCACCATGACCTATCGGGAACTCGACCGGCGGGCCGGTGTGCTCGCGGGCCGGCTGCGCACCCTGGGAGTCGGGCCGGAGCGCGTCGTGGGCGTCCACCTGACGCGCTCTCCCACGCTGGTGGTCGCCCTGCTGGCGATTCTGAAGGCGGGCGGCGCCTTCATGCCCCTGGAACCGGACTGGCCGGCCCTGCGCCTGGAGTCCGTGGTACACGACGCCGGCCCGGTGCTCGTCCTGACCGACAACGACACCACCTCCGCCGTGCCACCGCTGGGAGTACCCGTCCTGGACCTGGCCGCCCTCCCGGGCCCGCCCCCCGCACCCGTGACCGAGCCCGTCCCCCTCGACATGGAGAACATGGCCTACGTCATCCACACCTCGGGGTCCACGGGCAACCCCAAGGGGGTCATGATCCGCCATCAGTCGATCGCCAACCGTCTGGTGTGGCAGTCCGCCCTGCTGGGCATGACCGCCGAGGACCGGGTCCTGCACAAGGCCCCCATGGGCTTCGACATCTCAGTGAACGAGATCTTCCTCCCCCTGGTCAACGGGGCCCGCCTCGTGCTGGCCGATCCCGGGGCGCACGGCGACATCGGCCACCTCGCCGAGCTGATCGCCCGGGAGAAGGTCACCTTCCTCTACATCGTCGCCTCGATGCTCGACGTGCTGCTCGAACGCGACGACATCTCCGTCTCGGCCCGCTCGATCCGCCACCTGTGGTGCGGCGGCGAGGCGCTCACCGCCGAGCTGTACCGCCGGTTCCGGGCCCGCCTCGACGCCACCATGTACCACGGGTACGGCCCGGCGGAGACCACCATCGGGGTGAGCTGCCGAGTCTTCGAGGACGGCGCGGACGACGCCGTCGTCACCATCGGACGGCCCAACCCCAACGCCCGCGTCCACCTTCTCGACGCGGCCATGCGCCCGGTCCCGGTGGGTGTGCGCGGGGAACTGTACATCGGTGGCATGCCGCTGGCCCGGGGTTATCTCAACGACCCGGGGCGGACGGCCGAGTCCTTCGTGCCGGACCCGTTCGCGGACGAGGGCGGCGGCCGGCTCTACCGGACCGGGGACATCGCCCGCTACCGCGCCGACGGAGAGATCGAGTTCATCGGCCGGGCCGACAACCAGGTCAAGCTGCGCGGCTTCCGGATCGAACTGGGCGAGGTGGAGACGGCGCTCAGCGCCCACCCCGCCGTACGGCAGACTGTGGCACTGGTCCGCTCCGGGGGACCGGGTGGCGACCGGCTGGCCGCCTGGTGCGTGCCGGAGCGGGACGTCACGGCCGATGAACTCCACGCGTGGCTGGCGGCCCGGCTGCCGCACCACAGCCGGCCCGACGAACTCCACCTGCTGCCCTCCCTGCCGCTCACCAGCGCGGGCAAGGCCGACCGCAAGGCCCTGCTCGCCCTCGCTCCGGACCGGCAAGCGGCCCCGGCCACCCCGTTCGTCCGGCCCGCGGACGCCCTCCAGCGCGACATCGCCGCCATCTGGAGCGAACTGCTGGACCGGAGCGACATCGGAGCGCGGGACAACTTCTTCGACCTCGGGGGCAATTCGCTGCTACTGATCAAGGCACAGACCCTTTACCGCCGCCGGCTCGGCCGCGACATCCCGCTGCTCGACCTCTACGACCACACCACGGTGGCCGCCCTCGCGAAACGGCTGTCCCCGGATGCCGAGGACGCCGGGAGCACAGCCGAACTCGACCGCGCCGGCGCGCGGGCGCAGCGCCAGCG
The DNA here is from genome assembly GCF_014712245.1 of Streptomyces sp. 5-10. Classification (NCBI taxonomy): domain Bacteria; kingdom Bacillati; phylum Actinomycetota; class Actinomycetes; order Kitasatosporales; family Streptomycetaceae; genus Streptomyces; species Streptomyces sp. 5-10. The sequence goes on along the minus strand of NZ_JACVYG010000003.1, from coordinate 312,209 downwards.
GCAGCGAGCGGCCCGCCGTCCGGCGGACACCACCCGGACGGCGGATCAGCGGGTGCGGACATCCGGCGAAGGGACGCGGTGACCATCGTGAACAGCGGGGCGGAACACCAAGCCGGCGGGGACGAACCGTACGGCACCGACATCGCCGTCATCGGCATGGCCGGGCGATTCCCCGGCGCGCGCGACCTCGACGAGTTCTGGGACAACCTGACGGCGGGCCGGGAGTCGGTCACCCCCCTGACCGATGCCGACTACCTCGAGGCGGGCGGGGACCCCGACCGGCTCGACGACCCGTACCTCGTCAAGGTGGCCTCGGTCATCGACGGCATCGACGAGTTCGACGCCGAGTACTTCGGCTACCCGCCGTCCGAGGCCGAACTGCTCGACCCCCAGCAGCGGCTGTTCCTCGAATGCGCGCACCACACCCTGGAACACGCCGGTTACGGACCGGACACCCGCGCCGGCTCCGTCGGCGTCTACGCGGGCGCCCTGCTGAGCCGGTACTTCCTCGACCATGTCCACCCCCGCACGCGCGGCCAGGACACCCTGACCCAGCACCACGCCCAGCTCGGCAACGTCAACAGCACCCTGGCCACGCGTGTGTCGTACGAGCTCGGCCTCACCGGCCCCAGCGTCTCCGTGCAGACCGCTTGTTCCACCTCGCTCGTCGCCGTCCACCTGGCCTGCCAGGATCTGCTCGCCTACCGCTGCGACATGGCCCTGGCGGGCGGCGTCTCCCTCAACCCGGCGCTGCGCCAGGGGTATCGGTACGTCAAGGACGGCCCGTTCTCCAGGGACGGGCACTGCCGCCCCTTCGACGCCGACGCGACGGGGATGATCGCCGGTGAAGGACTGGGTGCCGTCCTGCTCAAGCGGCTGGAGGAGGCCCTTGCCGACGGCGACCACATCCACGCCGTCATCAAGGGCAGCGCCGTGAACAACGACGGCGACCGCAAGGTCGGCTTCGCCGCGCCCAGCGCCGCCGGGCAGGCCGAGGTCATCGTCGCCGCCCAGACGGTGGCCGGAGTGGACGCCGACACCATCACGTACGTCGAAGCCCACGGCACCGGCACCCCCGTCGGCGACCCGATCGAGGTCTCGGCACTCACCCGCGCCTTCTCCCGTACCACCGACCGCAGGAACTACTGCGCCCTGGGATCGGTCAAGAGCAACATCGGCCACATCGACGCGGCCGCCGGCGTCGCGGGTCTCATCAAGACCGTCCTGGCCCTGGAACACCGGACCATCCCCGCCACCCTGCACTTCCGCGGGCCCAACCCGCTGCTCGGCCTCGACGACAGCCCGTTCCACGTGCCCACCGAAACCCGCCCCTGGTCGGCGGGCCCCTGGCCGCGCCGGGCCGGCGTGAGCTCCCTGGGCATCGGCGGCACCAACGTCCACCTCGTCCTGGAAGAGGCGCCGGTTCCAGGACCCCGCCCGGGTCCCGCACCGGAGACCGAGGCGCTGCTCCCCCTCTCGGCCCGCACTCCCGGAGCCCTCGACGCCGCGACCGCGCGGCTCGCCCGCCATCTGCGGGACCATCCCGCACTGCCCGTCGAGGACGTGGCGCACACCCTCCAGTCCGGTCGGCGCGCCCACCCCTACCGGCGCGCCCTGGTGTGCCGGGACACCGCCGACGCGGTCCGCCTGCTGTCCTCCGCTTCGAGCGCGCCGGCCGCCGAGGCGGTCACCGGCCGCCCCGTGGTCTTCCTCTTCCCCGGGGCCGGGTCCCAGCACCCGGGCATGGGCCAGGGCCTCTACGACGGCGAGGCGGTCTACCGCCAGGAGATCGACCGATGTGCCGAGATCCTGGAACCGGCCCTCGGCCGGGACCTGAGGGACGTGCTGTACGGTCCGCCGGACCCCGACGGCGCTTCGGCCGCCGGAGTCTTCCCGGCTCTCGTCGCCACGGAACTCGCGCTGGCCCGGCTCCTGGACTCCTGGGGCATCCGGCCCACCGCCCTGCTCGGCCACAGCCTGGGGGAGTACACGGCGGCCTGTCTCGCCGGGGTGCTGACCCCGGAAGAGGTCCTGCCCCTGGTGGTCCGGCGCGAGGAGTTGTTCATCCGGGCCGCGGGGGAGGGGGGCATGCTGAGCGTCGCCCTCGGCGAGGAGGCGGCCTCGCGGCTGCTCACCGCCGGCCTGTCGCTGGCCGCCGTCAACGGGCCCGACTCCTGCACCCTGGCCGGCGCGGAGGCGGACCTGGTGGCGGCGGAGCGGGGGCTCCTGGAGCAGGGGGTGCCCCATCGCCGCATACGGTTCGGCGCCGCCGCCCACTCGGCGCTGCTGGACCCGATCCTCGACAGCTACCTGCGAGACCTGTCCGCGGTGCCGCTCCGCGCGCCGCGGATCCCTTACGTCTCCAACCTCACCGGCACCTGGATCACCCCGGAGCAGGCCACCGATCCCGCGTCCTGGCTGCGCCACACCAGGAAGACCGTCCGTTTCGACGCCGGGCTGCGGACGGTGCTCACCGAGGACCGGCCGGTGCTGCTGGAGGTCGGTCCCGGACGGGTCCTCACCGGTCTGGTCCGTGCCCAGGGCGGAGCGGAGGTCCCGGTTCTGCCCGCGATGCGGCACCCGCAGGCCCAGGAACCCGACCTCCGTACCCTCTTGGACACCGTGGGCCAGGCATGGGCGCATGGCGTCGACGTCGACTGGTCGGCCCTGAGCACACGTCGCCCGCCGCGGCGGGTACCGCTCCCCGGCTACCCGTTCGAGCGGCGGCGCCACTGGATCGAGGCGCACCGGCCGTCGGGAACCGCCGCCCCGCCGACCGCGCGGAGCCCGTTCCCGGTGAAGCTGGCCGCGGAACTGCCGCGGATGGCCCGTTCCGAGGAGCGGCTGCGGAAAATACACGCCGCCCGGCGCTTCCCGGAACACCTGACGCGCCTCCTCGACCGGCTCGCCGTGGCCCATGTGCGCGGCGTGCTCCAGGACGCCGGGATCGACACCACCCCCGGCGCCGTGCTCCGGCGGGACACCGTCCACGAGACCTTCGGCACCGTCCCCGCCTACCGGCCGTTCCTCGACGCGCTGCTGCGCATGCTCGTCGACGACGGTGTCCTCGCGGTGGATGGAGACCGGCCGCGCTTCACCCCGGCGGCCGGGACGGCCGACGCGGCCGCGCTCACCCGGGAGATCCTCGAGCGCTACCCCGACCAGGAAGAGGACCTCTCCTTCCTCGACCACTGCGTCCGCCACTACCCCGACGTGCTGAAGGGGACCATGGCCGGTACGGAGGTCCTGCTGCCCGACGGCTCCGACGACCGGCAGCGCGCCCTCATCGACCGCCGCCTCGCCGCCACCGACGTCCCGCTCTACCGGCGCCTGGTCGCCGAGACCGTGCGCCGCCTGGTCGCCGAGGCCGGCGGGCGCCCGGTGCGGATACTGGAGGCCGGTTCCGGGCGTGGCTACCTCACCTGGGAGGTGGTCGAGGAACTGCGCGGGCTGCCCGGAGTCGAGTACCACTTCACCGACCTCGGCCGCTCCTTCGTGCTCGACGGCCGGCGCCAGGCGGAGCGGCGGGGACTGACGGGAATGGAGTTCGGTGTCCTCGATGTGACCCGTGACCCGTCCGGACAGGGATACCCGCCCGCCACCTTCGACATCGTCCTCGCCTTCAACGTCCTCCATGCCACGCCCGACCTGCGCCGGGCGGTGCGCAACGTGGCCTCGCTGCTGGTGCCGGACGGCGTCCTGCTGCTGCTGGAGGCGGTGAGCCAGCGGCGCTGGTCGCTGATGACGACCGGTCTCTACGAAGGCTGGTGGTACTTCGACGACGACCTGCGCGACGGTTCTCCCCTCATCGGCCGCGACCAGTGGACCGCCCTGCTCGGCGACGAGGGCTTCGCCGACGTCACCGCCTTCCCGGGCGTGGACGCCGGCACGGATGACACCGACCACCTTCTGGTGGCCGCCCGCCGCACCGCGGCGGCCCCCGCACCCCCGACCGCCATCGCCCCCGTGCGACGGTCCCTCAACCGACGGCCCGACCTGTCGGTGCCGTGCACGCCCCCCGGCACCGACCGGGAAAAGGCCATCGTGCGCATCTGGGAGGACGTCCTCGGCATCGACGGCATCGGCATCCACGACAACTTCTTCGACCTCGGCGGGGAATCCCTGCTCGCCATGCAACTGATCGCCCGCCTGCGGGACCTCAGTGGCACCGATCTGTCGCTGCGCCGGATCTTCGAGGCCCCCACGGTGGCCGGGCTGATCCCCCTCCTCGACGCGGCGGAACCGGCTGCCGCGCCACGCATCCGCCCCAGTGCCCGCCGCGGCCGTGCCACCACCTCCCCCCGAGACGACAGGACGGAGTAGCCGTGTCCCCGGCTGAGAACACCCCGTACCCCGGAACGGCCGAGGACAGCGGGACGCTGCTCTTCCCCACGTCCTACGCGCAGCAGCGCATGTGGTTCTTCCACCGCCTGGAGCGGGGCAACCCGTACTACAACATCCCGCTGGCCCTGCGGCTGACCGGCGTCGTGGACCCCGGCGCGCTGCGGTCCGCCCTCGACAGCGTCGTGGCGCGCCACGAGATCCTGCGCACCACCTTCGTCGAGCAGGACGGCGAGCCGCTGCAGCGGGTGTCGGCCCGTGGCACCGCCGCGCTCGAAACGGTGGGCCTGCCGGCCGACCAGGAGCAGGAGTGGGCCCAGGAGTGGATTGCCCGCCCCTTCGACCTCGCCACCGGGCCGCTGTTCCGGGCCGCGCTGCTGACCACCGCACCCGACCGGCACCTGCTGCTGCTGTGCCTGCACCACATCGTCACCGACGGCTGGTCGCTCAACATCCTGACCCGCGAACTCGCCGCCTACTACCGGGAATACCTCACCGGGCGGCCCGCGGCACTCGCGCCCCTGCCGATCCAGTACGCGGACTTCGCCGAGTGGCAGCGCGACCGGCTCGGCGGCGGTGAGCTGGACCGCGGGCTCGCCCACTGGCGTGAACAACTGCGCGGTGAACTCCCGGTGCTGCGCATGCCCACCGACCGGCCGCGCCCCGAGACGCAGAGCTTCCGCGGAGCGCGCGTGGACTTCGCGCTGCCGGACGACGTGACCGCCGGCCTGCGCGAGGTCGGGCGTTCCTGCGGCGCGACGCTCTTCATGACCCTCTTCTCGGGCGTGGCAGCCCTGCTGCACCGCTACACGGGCCAGGACGACATTCTCATCGGCTCGCCCATCGCGGGCCGGGACCAGGCCGACACCGAGCCGCTGCTGGGCCTGTTCGTCAATACCCTCACCCTGCGCGGCGACCTCTCCGGCGAGCCGACGTTCACCGAACTGCTGGCCCGGACACGTCGGATGTGTGCGGGCGCGTACTCTCACCAGGACGTCCCGCTCGACAAACTGGTGGAGGCCCTCCAGCCGGAGCGCGACCCGGGCCGCAACCCCCTCTTCCAGACCATGTTCGCGCTGCAGAACCCACCCCGCATGGAGTTCTCCCTGCCGGGCGCCGAGCTGCGCGCGGAGGCGATGCCCCGCGAGTCCACCAGGTTCGACCTGGAGTTCCACCTGTGGGAGGACGGAAGCCGGCTGCACGGCGCCGTCGTGTACAGCACCGACCTCTTCGACCGGGCCACCGTGACGCGCCTGACCGGCCATCTGTGCCGGCTGCTCGCCGAGGTGGTGCGTGCCCCCCAAGTCCCCGTCGCGGACCTGCCGATGCAGGACGAGGACCGGCCCGCCGGCGCGGCGGCGGGTACCCGGAACGAGCACGCGACCGTGCCCGGGGCCTTCGCCGCACAGGCGAGCCGCACCCCCGGGGCCGTCGCGGTCACCACGTCCGCCGGGTCCCTGGACTACGACCGGCTGCGCCGGCGGGTGGACGAGCTGACGCGGTGGCTGCGCGCCCGGGGCATCGCCCAGGGGCAGCGCGTCGGGCTGCACATGCGGCCGGGAACCGACTCCGTGGTGAGCGCCCTGGCCCTGCTCACCCTCGGCGCGGTCTGCGTCCCCGTGGACCCGGGCCTCCCGGCCGCTCCCGCCCTGCGGTGGATCGCCGCCACCGGTGTCGGCGTCCTGCTCACCGACCGTTCCTCCGCACTGCCGAAGCCCATGCCGGACACCGTCGACGCCATCGACATGACCACCGTCGATCTGCCCGGAACAGGAAGGACCGATCGCTCCTCGCTCCCGTCCCCCGGCACTGGCCCGCGGGGCGCGGACCCCGCATACGTCGTCCGGGGCGGCGACGGACCGGTCGTCCTCCGCCACGCAGACCTGTGCGACACCCTGGACTGGCTCCAGGAACGATTCGGACTCGGCCCGCACGACTCGGTCCTGCACCACACGACGGACGCGCTGCCCTCAGCCGTGCACGCGCTGCTGTGGCCGCTGCTGCACGGCGCCGCCGTGTGCCCGGCCCACCTCACCGACCTGGCGCGCCTCGGCGAGGTCGTGGAGGCCCACGCCGTCACGCTCGCCTTCCTGGCCCCCACCGCGCTGGGCGCCCTCGTCGCCCACGGGGAGGACACCACGCGAACCGGCGACCCCGGAACCGGGCACAGGGCGCCGGATCGCGCACGGCCGGGCCGACTGCGCCTGGTGCTCACCGATGACGGCCGCCTCACGGCCCGTCTCACCGACCGCTTCCACGCCGCTTGCGGCGCCGCGCTCCACCGGCTGTGGTCGCTCCCCGAGTCGGGCGGCTACATCGCCGCCCTGCACTGCCGGCCGGGACAGCGAGACGCTGACCTCGGCGCCGGCCGGGCCGGCAACCGGCCGGTCACCGTCGCCGACGACCGCGGCCGCGCCCTGCCCGACGGGGCGCCCGGACGGCTCCACACGCGACCGCCGGGGCACCCCGCCCCGCGGCCCACCACCCGCCACGGCCGGTGGCTCGCCGACGGCCGCCTCGCCGTGTCCGACGACGAGCCGCACCGGGTACGCATCGACGGACACGAAACCGGCCCCGCCGAGGTCGAGAACGCGCTTCTCACCGACGACTCGCTCAGCGCATGTGCCGTACTGCCCCGGATCACCACGGACGGGGTGGAAGAATTCGTCGCCTATGTGGTGCCCGCCGGCGCGTTCAGCGTGTCACGCCTCCGCGAGCGGGCCGCCGCCCTGCTGCCCGCGCCCCTCGTGCCGCGCGTCTGTGTCACCGTCACCACGCTGCCCCTCAACCGCCACGGCCACCTCGACGCCGGGGCCCTCACCGCGCTTCCCGTGATGGACGACGACCTCGTCGGCCGCTGGGAGCGGGAACTGCCCGGAGCCGCGGTGATCACCGAGGAGGACACGGGCCGGGAAGCCGAGGAGCGGGTCCATGTGGGCGAACTGGGCGCCGCCCCGGAACCGGAAGGGCCCGCGCAGGAGTCCGGCCCCGACCCGGCGCACCCGGCCGGCCTCCCCGCGCGCCCGGCGATCGCCGCCGGCCCGCCGGCCCCCGAACCCGGCGTCCGGACCCTGCCCGAGGCGCTGCACCGCGCGGCCGCCGCCGACCGGGGCGGCATGGTGCTCATCGGCCACGACGGGACGCGAAGGGACGTGAGCTACGCCGAACTGGCCACCGAAGCCGCCCGCGTACGGTGCGGGCTGCGCGGCCTCGGCCTCGTCCCCGGGGACAGGGCCATCCTCCAGTGCCCGGACAACCACGACTACCTCACGGCCTTCTGGGCCTGTCTCCTCGGCGGTTTCATCCCCGTCCCCCTCGCCCCCAGCCCCAGCTACGAGGAGGACAACACCCAGGTCGACAGGTTGGAGAGCGCGTGGGAGCTGCTCGGCAGGCCGCTGGTGCTCGCCGATGCGGTGACCGCACGGGGCTTGCGCCGAGTCGCCGCCCGGCGCGGCTGGGGCGGGGCGCCGCGCCTTGGCGTTCTGGACGAACTCCGTGGCCACGAGCCCGACGGCAGCCCGCACACCCCCGACCCGGACGACATCGCGCTGCTGCTGCTCACCTCGGGCAGTACCGGCCGTCCGAAGGCGGTGCCGCTGCGCCACCGCAACGTCCTCGCCCGGTGCGCGGCGACCTCCGTGGCCAACGGCTTCGGACCCGATGAGGTGACGTTCAACTGGATGCCGCTCGACCATGTCGGCGGAGTCGTGATGTTCCATGTGCGCGACGTCTACCTGGGATGCGCTCAGATACACGCTCCGACATCGTGGGTCCTGGAGGAGCCACTGCGCTGGCTGGAGGCGGCCGACCGGCACCGGGTCACCCTCACCTGGGCGCCCAACTTCGCCTTCGGGCTGGTCAACGACCGCCTCGCACAGGGCGGCGGGCACGGCTGGGACCTGTCCTGCCTGCGGTTCATCCAGAACGCGGGCGAGGCCATCATGCCCCGCGTGGCCCGCCGCTTCCTCCAGGCACTGCGCCCGCTCGGGCTGCCGGAGACGGCGATGCGCCCGTCCTGGGGCATGTCCGAGACATCCTCGGCGGTCACCTATTCGGACACCTTCACCCTCGCGACCACCAGCGACACCGACCCCTTCACCGAAGTGGGCCGCCCTCTGCCCGGCACGGTGGTGCGCATCGCGGACGACAGCGGTGAGACGGCTCAGGAGGGCGTTCCCGGCCGCCTGCTGATCAAGGGCCCCACGGTCATCTCCGGCTACGAGGGAAACGAGGAGGAGAACCGCGCCTCGTTCACCGCGGACGGCTGGTTCGAGACCGGTGACCTCGGCGTCGTCCGCGACGGCGTGCTCACCATCACCGGCCGGGCCAAGGACGTTCTCATCGTCAACGGCGTCAACTACTACTGCCACGAGATCGAGTCGGTGGTGGAGGAACTGGACTCGGTCGAGAACTCCTGGACCGCCGCCTGCGCGGTGCGGGACGCCGACGCGACCACCGACGGGCTCGCCCTGTTCTTCCATCTCCGCTCCGGGGCCGACACGGCGGACACCATCCGGGAGATCCGCGGCCTGCTGGTGGACCGCGTGGGCATCAACCCGCGCCATGTGCTGCCCGTGGAGCGGCGGGACATCCCCAAGACCGAGATCGGCAAGATCCAGCGGGCCAGGCTGCGCGAGCGCTTCCAGAGCGGTGGCTTCGACGCCCTGGTGGCGGAGGTCGACCTGCTGCTGGGCAACGAGCGGACCCTGCCCAACTGGTTCCACGAACGCGTCTGGCGAGCCGCCCGGCCCATGCCCGGACCCGCCGCCGACCCCGGCACCGCCGTGCTCGTCCTGTCCGACGAGGACGGCCTGGCCGACCGGCTGACGGCGGAGCTCACGGCGAGCGGACGGCCATGGGCACGGGCCGACCGGGGCGAGGAGTACGGCCGGACGGGGGAGTGCCGCTACCGCATCCGTCCGGAGCGGGCGGAGGACCACGGACGGCTGCTCGACGCCCTGACGGCCGACGGGTTGGTGGTGGGCGAGATAGTGGACCTCACCACCTACGGGCCTCCGGGAACCCACGGCAGCCACGGGGCCGTTCCCGCGGACACCGCCGCTCTGGTCCACCTGCTCCAGGCCCTCGCCGCCCGCCGCGCCGACGACCGACGGGTCACCCTCCGGGTGGTGGGCCGCCACACCCAGCAGGTCGTCCCCGCCGATGTGCTCGACTGCGATCGTGCGGCCCGGCTCGCGTTGCTGGCGAGCCTCGCCCAGGAGGTGCCCTGGCTGCGCTGTTCCCACCTCGACCTGCCCGAGGCGCCGCCGGATCAGCAGATCACGCACGTGCTCTCCGAGCTGGCCGCCCGCCCCGGTGAGACGGAGGCCGCGGTACGGGACGGGAAGCGGCTGGTGCCGCGGCTCGCCGTACCACGCGCCCAGGGGCCCGCCCCGGCCGTTCCGTTCCGCCGCGGAGGGCTGTACGTCGTCAGCGGTGGGCTCGGCGGAATCGGGGTGGAGATCTGCGCCCACCTGCTGGACGCCTACGACGCCCGGCTGCTCGTCCTGGGCCGTACCCCCCTGCCGCCCGAAGCGGAGTGGGAGGCCCGTATCGCGACCGGCGACGACACGGGCCGCCGTCTGGAGGCGTACCGCGCGCTGCGCGCACGCGGCGAGCGCGTGCTCTACGCCACGGCCGATGTCTGCCGCGAGGACGAGGTGCGCGCGGCGCTGCGCCGGGCCGAGGACCGCTGGTCCGTCGCGCCGTCCGGTGTGATCCACCTCGCGGGAACCCTGCGCCGGCGCGCGTTCCTTGAGCAGACGGTGGACGAGCTGGCGGACGTGATGGCGCCCAAGGCGACCGGGGCCCGGGTGCTGCTCGACGGCCTCGGCGAAGCGGCGGACCCGGTCTTCATCGCGTTCTCCTCGGTCAACGGCTCACTGGGCGGTGCCATGGTCAGTGCCTACTCGGCGGGCAACGCCCATCTCGACGCGTTCGTCCGCAATCACTTCCGCGACCGCGGCGGCCGCTTTCACAGCCTCGCCTGGAGCATGTGGGACGGGACCGGCATGAGTCGCGATCAGGGCTTCGCCGACCCCGGCCGGGCCCGTGGGTTCCGTGCGATCGGGCGATCGGAGGGAACGCGGTCGTTCGTCCACGCTCTGCGCCAGAACCGACCTCACCTCTTCATCGGGCTGGACCCGGCCAAGCCCTGGATACGCGGCCGCCTCGACGCGCCCGTTCGCCCCGTCGAGCGGCTGACGGCCTACACGGAGGCCGGCTGCGGTTCCGCTCCGGACGCGCCGGCCACCCTGCCCGACCGCTACGGTGTGCCCGCCCCCTGCCGACGGGTGGAGCTGGACGAGCTGCCACGAACGGCCACCGGAACCGTGGACCGAGACGCCCTCCGCGACGCCGGCCGTCCCCGTGACGAGGCGGACGTGGCTGGGCCGACACAACAGCTGATCGCCCGGATCTGGTGTGAGGTGCTGGGCCTGGACCGGGTCGGGCCGCGGGAGAACTTCTTCGACCTGGGTGGCCACTCGTTGCAGCTGTCCCGGGTGCACGGCCTGCTGGAGGCCGCGCTGGAGCGGGAGTTCTCCATGGTCAATCTCTTCCGCCACCCGACGGTCGGCGCCCTGTCCGATTTTCTCGACGGTGCAACCGGCACCGCCGCGGGCGTCTCTCCGGAGCCGAGCCGCCACAAGGGCCAGGAACGTGCCCGCCGTCGCCAGTCGGCGGCGGCGCGAGGGCGCCACCGCCGAGGCTGACGAACCACGGCCCGGACGCACTGCGCAGCGCGCCGGGGCCCGCACCCCACTGGAACCGACACAGAAGGAAACACCCCATGCCCACATGTGCGTTACGCGTTGCACGCTCTCCGCTGACCCGCGCCGCGACAGTGATCGCCGCGGTGGTGGCCCTGGCGGTCCCGGTCGGCACGGCCAGCGCCTCCGAGTCCGCCACGGGGCTGAAGCCGGCTACCCAGCAGGCACTGGACGCCCTGCACACCAAGGGCGACATGCCCGGCGTCGCGGCGCTGACGGAGACGTCGGGACAGGCCGCCTTCGGCTCCGCCGGGTTCGCGGACACCAGTACCGGGCGCGAGCGTACTGCCGCCGACCACATCCGGGCCGGCAGCATCACCAAGACCTTCATCAGCGTGGTCCTGCTCCAGTTGGAGGCCGAAGGCCGGCTGAGCCTCGACGACTCCGTGGAAAAGCGCCTCCCCGGGGTACTCCAGGGCAACGGCAACGACGGCAGCAAGGTCACCATCCGGCAGCTGCTCAACCACACCAGCGGCGTTCCCGACATGGTGGCCACGCCGGAGTGGCGGGCATACATGAACGGTGAGGGCTTCCTCGCCCATCGCTACGAGACCCGCACTCCGCAGCAGATCGTCGACATGGCGCTCAAGTACGCTCCCGACTTCGAACCGGGCAAGGGCTGGAACTACTCCAACACCAACTACGTACTCGCCGGAATGATCATCGACAAGGTGACCGGCAGCACCTACGCCAAGGAGGCCGAACGACGCATCATCCAGCCCCTGGGCCTGACGCGGACGACGTTCCCGGGCATCGACCCCACCATGCCCTCCCCGCACCCGATCGGGTACTCCAAGCTGTACGCGGCCAACCCCGGTCCCGAGGTCTACGACGCCACCGAGTACAACCCCGCCTGGTCGGGTGCCACGGGCGAGGTCATCAGCACCGAAGGAGACCTCAACCGGTTCTACAGCGCCCTGGTGAAGGGCTCGCTGCTGCCGCCCGCCCAGCAGAAGGAACTGCTCACGACCGTCGAGACAGGCACCTTCTACGACTACGGGCTGGGAGTGATCGTTCGCACCCTCACCTGTGGGGTGAAGGTGTACGGCCATGACGGCGTCGTCTGGGGGTCCCTGACCAGCGCGGCGACGACGGCCGACGGAAGGCACAGCCTCACCTTCCAGATCAACGGGGACTGGCTGGAGGACGGCCAGCTCTACCAGGACGTATTCGAAGCGGAGTTCTGCGCGAAGTAGCGGAAGCCCGCGGTTGGGGGCGGGTTCACATCCTGCCGTCCCGGCGATGCGGAGGGCCCTCACAGGTCAACACCTGTGAGGTCCCTCTTTTCGCGCTGAGGCGTTCCGGGGCTGGGTGATCGAAACTCGGTGCGGGGTCCCGAAGCGCACGGCGACCCCGGGGGAGTAGAGCACACTCACCGGCGGGCCCGTCATGGGCGGCAGGCCCGCGGTGGCGATCAGGTCGTCGTCGAGGTCGAGCAGCTCGGCCCGGTGCAGCGGCCACGGTGCGTGGTCGTTCGGCAGGTGCACCGTGCGGCCGTGCCACGCCACGTGCAGCCCCCACCGGGCGGTCAGGAACCGTTCCAGCCGTGTGGGCTCCGCGATGGCCCCGGCTATCCTCACCACGGCCCGGCTCGTGCGCCCCCGGGCCGCCCGGCGCCGTCGCGGGCCGCAGCTGTAGGTGATCACATCACGCTCGCGGCGCAGCCGCATCGTGGACCACCGATAGGGCAGCCGGACGGTGAGCCGGCCCACCAGCACGGGGAGCAGCCGGGCCGCGTCCAGGGACCGGAACACCACACCACGCCGGCCCTGCCCGTCCACCGAGTACAGCCGCACGTTCGTCTCGCAGAACGTGCCCAGATACGGCAGGCCCGGCCCCGGCCCGAAGCCCACGCCGCGCATCAGGAACGGGACCAGCCCGACATAGGTGACACCGTCGAGGGTGTCCGGGCGCGTACCGGCGGGCAGCAGCGGGGCCACGTGCTCCGGCTCCACCGGCCAGTGCAGGAAGGTGAGTTCATCCCAGCGCTGGACCAGCGTCGGCCGTCGCACGGGCCGTGGCGTGGACAGCGTGATCGGCTCGATCTCCATGACCGGCGTCCTAGCACAGGAGTCCGGGCCGCCTGTCAGGCGGGTCCCGGATTCCCCGGGCGGGGGACCGGCCCGGAGAACTCGGCGCGCACCGCATCCGTGTGCTCGCCCAGCCCCGGCACCGGCCGCATCGGCGCCCTGCGGCCCGCCACCTCCACCGGCGGCAGCAGACCGCGCAGTGGCCCGACCGGGGAGCCGAACTCGCCCCAGCGGTCGCGGGCGTCGAACTGGGGGTGGGCGGAGAACTCCGCGAGGTCGCGCAGCCGTGCGTTGGCGATACCAGCCCCGTCCAGCAGCGCGATCAGGCCCTCGGCGGTGTGGTCCGCGAAGCACGCCTCCAACTCGGCCGTCAGCTCCTCGTCATGGGTGCGGCGCAGCGGGTTGTCCGCGAAGCGCGGATCGCGGATCAGCTCCGGGCGGCGGAGCACCCGCTCGCACAGGGCCACCCATTCACGGTCGCTCTGCACACTCAGGAACACCTGACCGCCGTCCCCGCAGCGGTAGGCGCCGTACGGCGAGATGGACGGATGGCGGGCGCCGCTGCGGACGACTCCGGCACCGCCGTACGCCTGGGCGAAATAGGGGTGGCCCATCCACTCGCCCAGCGCGTCGAGCAGGCTCACGCTCAGATCGGTCCCGGCGCCGGTGCGCTCCCGCTCGTACAGTGCGGTGAGGATGCCGGTGTAGGCGTACATCCCGCCCGCGATATCGGCGATCGAGATCCCGGGGCGGGCCGGCGCCTCCGGGCTGCCGGTGATCGACAGCAACCCCGCCTCGCACTGGATCAGCAGGTCGTACGCCTTCTTCTCGCGGTACGGGCCGCTGTCCCCGTATCCGGAGATCGCGCAGGTGATCAGGCGGGGGTGGGCGGCCCGCAGCGTCTTAGCCCCCAGGCTCAGCCGGTCCACGGCGCCGGGCGCCAGATTGTGTACGAACACGTCGGCGCGGGCGAGCATCGCCCCGAGCAGCGCCCGGTCGGTGGCGTCCTTGACATCGAGGACGACGCTCTCCTTGCCGCGGTTGACCCAGACGAAGTAGGCCGACGCGCCCCTGACCTCGCGGTCGTACTCGCGGGCGAAGTCCCCGCGCCCCGGCCGCTCCACCTTGATGACCCTGGCGCCCAGATCGGCGAGCTGACGGGTGGCGAACGGGGCGGCGACAGCCTGCTCCAGGGCGACGACGGTGATGCCTTCCAGCGGTTGCGCGGGCACGGGCGGCTCCTTCGGTGCGGGTAGCCTCTGTCTACCCCGTGCCGGGCGGCGATCGAACCGCCGCCCGGCACGTCCGGATCAGCCCAGCAGCCTCCGTAGATAGGCGATCTGCTCGGCCTGCTGATGGGTGCCGCCGCCCTCGTGGCCGTTGAAGGACCACACCCTGAGGTCCTTCCTCCCGGCGTAGTGGTGATAGGCGGCGAAGCCGCAGGAGGTCGGGGTGATCTCATCGCGCAGGGCGGTCGAGAACAGCGCCGGCGCGTTGGCGCGGGCTGCGAAGTTGAGCCCGTCGAAGTGGTCGAGCGTGGCGAACACCCGCTCCGTCAGCTCGCGCTGTCCCGCGCAGAACCGGGCCAGTTCGCCATAGGGGTCGGCATCCGTGATCTCGACCGCGCGCCGGATGTGGGTCATGAACGGCACATCCACCAGCGCCGCCGTCAGATCCGGCACCAGCCCGGCCGCCGCCAGGGCCAGCGCGCCGCCCTGGCTGCCCCCGCTGACCACGATCCGCGCGGGGTCCACCAGCGGATGCTCACGGGCGGCCTCCACCGCCCGCACCGCGTCGGTGTACAGCCGGCGGTAGTAGTAGTCGTCCGGGGAGAGGACGCCGTGGGTCATCTTGCCGGGTGTCTCGGGACCGGTGCCGCCGACCGGATCGGGGGTGACACCGGGGGAGTGCTGGACCCACCCCTGGCCCCGGCTGTCCATCACGAAGACCGCGTAGCCCACCGACGGCCACAGCAGCCAGTTGTGCGGCAGCCCCCGGCCGCCGTTGTAGCCGAGGTACTGCACCACGCACGGCAGCGGGCCCGCCACGTCCCGCGGGGCCAGCAGCCAGCCGCGTATCCGGTGCCCGCCGAAGCCGGAGAACTCCACGTCGTAGGTGTGCACACGGGCCAGCCCGGTGTCCTCCTCGGTGAACACCGCGTTCAGCTCGCGGGTGCGGGCCTCGGCGAGGGTCCGCGTCCAGAAGGCGTCGAAGCCGTCCGGCTCGGGGAGCGGGGGCCGGTAGGTGCGCAGCTGCTCCAGGGGCAGATCGATGAACACGGTGGGCGTACCTCCGTAGCGATCGATGCGGTGAAGGGGTGTGCGCTCAGGAGCCGAGTGAGGGGTCGGGATGTCCGGCCATCCGTGCAGTGTTCGACTCCTCGGTCATGAGGGAGCGTGGTGCGGCGGAGCGGTACTGGACCGGACCATGAGCCGGGTGGACAGCTCGGTCCGGATGGCCTCCGGCACCTCGCCGGTCATCAGCCGCAGCAGTGTGCGCAGCGCCGCGCCCGCCATCTCCGACAGCGGCTGGCGGACCGTCGTCAGCGCGGGCGTGATCCAGCGGGCCTGCGGCAGATCGTCGAAGCCCACGACGCTGATGTCCCGCGGCACCCTCAACCCCCGCCCCCTGACCGCCTGGTACACGCCCGGCACCATCTGATCGGAGCAGACGAAGACGGCCGTGGGCGGCTCGGGCAGATCCAGCAGCGCACCCATCCGGTGGCGCGCCCCGGCCTCGCTGATCTCGCCGTAGCGGACATACGCGGACGGCACCGGTAACCCGGCCGCCGCCATCGCCGAACGGTACCCGGCGACCCGGCCGCCGTCGCGCGCCGCCCGCCCCGGGCCGCCGATCACCGCGATCCGGCGGTGCCCCAGTCCGATGAGGTGCTCGGTCGCGGCCATCCCGCCCTGCCAGTTGGCGGCCGCCACGGACGGCACCCCGGGTGGCGGGTCGTTCGCGGGGTCGATCAGCACAAACGGGATCCGCCGCTCATCGAGCCAGGAGTACTGGGCGGGGGCGAGCTCGATGAGATGGAACAGCACACCCGAGCTGCCCCGGGCGTACAGCTTCTCCGGCCAGCCGTACTCGAGCCGGCCGCCCCGGCTCCGGGTGGCCGCGGCCGAGACCACCACCTCGAGTCCCGCCTCGTGCGCGGCCTCCGCCGCGCCGTGCAGCGCCGCCCCCGACCAGGCGCTGTCGAGTGAGTGCACCACCAGGTCGACGATCGCGGTCGGCTTGGGCGCCTCACAGCGCGGCCTGCGGATGTACCCCAGGCGGTCCAGGACCTCGGTGACCCGGCGGCGGGTCTCGGGGGCCACGTCCTCCCGGCCGTTGACCACCTTCGACGCGGTCGGCACCGACACACCCGCCTCACGGGCGACGACCGCCAGTGTGGGCCCCGTCGATCCCGAGGAACGAGCCATTGAGACTCCCTTCCCTAACCGCCCACGTGGAACCCCTGACCGGGCAGTAATCGGTTACCAACCCTAAGGCCGCCTCAAGTCGCCGGGAAGACCCCGGTCGTCGAGGCGGGAGGCCCGCGACTCCTTGTCGCCGCCGCCCGCGACAAGGTTGCCCGGGCCGGGCCCCGCGGACCTCGTTCCTGGCCCCGGACGGCGACCACCCCGCGTTTCGCCCGCTGACCAGCCCACGGACCCGCGCGCGCACAGGGCTCAGCGGTCGATCCGCGCTCCGTGCGGGCCCGTGTCCGGCACCTCCCCGACCCGCGCCGCGGCCGGGTTCAGCACCCGGGTGAGAAAGGCCCGGGTGCGGGGGTGGACCGGATCGGACACGACCTGCTCCGGTCCGCCCTCCTCCACGATCACCCCGTCGTCCATGAACACGACCCGGTCCGCGACCTCCCGCGCGAAGCTCATCTCATGGGTGACCACCAGCATCGTCATCCCCTCGTCGGCCAGGGCGCGCATCACCGCCAGCACATCGCCGACCAGCTCCGGATCGAGCGCCGAGGTCGGCTCGTCGAAGAGCATCAGCTCCGGGTCCATCGACAGCGCCCGCGCGATGGCCACCCGCTGCTGCTGGCCGCCCGACAGCTGCGCCGGATAGGCCGACTCCTTGTCGCCCAGGCCGACTCGCCGCAGAGTCTCCCGCGCGATCCGTGCCGCCTCCGCCTTGTCGCGGCGCAGCACCCGCCGCTGGGCGATGGTCAGGTTCTCCAGGGCGGTCAGATGCGGAAAGAGGTTGAACGCCTGGAACACCATGCCGATCCGCCGCCGCACCCGGTCGATGTCCACATCCGGGTCGGTGACCTCGGTGCCCGCCACGGTGACCGAGCCCGAGGTCGGCTCCTCCAGGAGGTTCACACAGCGCAGCAGCGTCGACTTGCCGGATCCCGACGGGCCGATGACACAGACCACCTCACCCCGGCGGACGGTGAGATCGATGCCCTTGAGTACCTCCAGCTCGCCGAAGGACTTGTGCAGACCCGCCACCCGGATGGCGACGCCGTCCGCCTCGCCAGTCCCCTTCGCCTCCGTCGTCTCCTTCACCCCGGTCACCTCGCCTTCGCCGCACGGGCCTCGAGCCGGCGCACCAGGTGGCCGAGCGGAACGGTGATGATCAGGTAGCACACCCCGGCGACCAGGATCGGGGTGAGGCTGCGGTGCTGATTCAGCGCGTCCCGGCCGAACTTGGACAGCTCGTACTGGTCCAGGGAGAGCCCCAGGAGATAGACCAGGGAGGAGTCCTTGGTCAGCAGCACCAGTTCATTGGTGAGCGGCGGCAGGACGATCCGGAACGCCTGCGGGATGATGATCGAGGCCATCGCCCGGCTGTGGGACATGCCCAGCGAACGCGCCGCCTCCATCTGCCCCTTGGGCACCGCCTGGATGCCCGCCCGCATGGTCTCCGCGATGTAGGCGGCGCCGACGAGCCCCAGCGCCAGCATGACCGTGACATACCGGTCCAGCGCCACCTGGAAGGCGAGCGGCACCCCGAAGCCGAGCGCGATGAACACCAGCAGCGCGGGCACCCCGCGGAAGAACTCGATGTAGGCCACCGCCAGCCAGCGGTACGGCGGCACCTGCGAGAGCCGCATCAGCGCCAGCACCACCCCGAGGACCAGCCCGAAGCCGAAGCCGAGCAGGGTGTAGACGACGGTGTTGACCAGGGCGGTGGTGATGATGTCGGGAAACAGGGACCGGGCGACCTCGGCGTCGAAGAACGCGCGCCGCAGTTCACCCCAGTCGGCGGCCAGGACGATGGCGAGCAGCAGGGCGATCAGCACGGCGTACTGCACCGCCCGTATCGCCCGCGCCCGCTGTCGGCGGGTCATTGCCATAAGTGTGCGGACTCCTCAGCTCCGATGGCCGTCGGCGGGCGTCACTTCTTGGGCGCGGTGCCGAACCACTTCTTGTAGATACGGTCGTAGGAGCCGTCCGCCCGGGCGTCCTTCAGCACCGCGTTGATCTTCTTGCGCAGTGCGTCATTGCCGGTCCGCACGGCGATGCCGTAACTCTCCCCGGTGTCGAACTCGGCCGTCACCGCGGTGTCGGGGTTGTCCTTGACGTAGTCGTAGAGCACGCCGTTGTCGTTGATGCCCGCGTCGGTCTGCCCGGTCTTGACGGCGGTCAGCAGCAGCGCCAGGTCCTCGAACTGGACCAGCTTCGCGCCCTTGGCGTGCTTCTGGGCGTAAGCCTCGCCGGTGGTCCCCTGCTGGACCGCGAGCTTCTTGCCCTTGAGGTCGGCGAGGGACGTGAACCGCTTGCCCTTGGCCGTGAGCAGCGCCTGCGTGGCCTCGAAATAGGGAGCGGAGAAGTCCAGGTTCTTCTCGCGCACCTCGGTGATGGTCATCCCGGCGGCGGCCACGTCGCACTGGTTGGTGTTGAGGTCCTCGCCGGACTGGATGCCCTCGAAGGGCGTGTCCACGATCTCCTGCTTCACATGGAGCGCCGAGGCCACGAGATCGACGATGTCCACATCGAAGCCGACGATCTTCTTGCCCTGCTTGGACTGGAAGGGCGGATAGGGCAGATGGGTGCAGGTCGTGAGCTTCCCGGAGTTCACCAGGCTGATGTCCTTGCCGCCGGACCCCGACGACTTGGTGCTGGTGCACCCGGCCAGCAGGGCGGATACGGCGGCGACGGCTATGACGGGCGGCAGGGCGGAGCGAGCGAACACGGCACCTCCGGGGGCAGGGTCGGCGAACGACCACGGATCTCATGATCAGTGAGTCGGGCCGCATCCTCCCACCGGAAGTGGCGCGGTGTCTTTACGCGTGCAATTGCGACCGGGTAACGGAGAGGCGAGGTCAGCGCCGCCGGCGCCGCCTGCGGCGCTTGCTCCAGAACCAGCCGGCCGGCGGCTCGTCCGCCCGCCAGGGCTGGGGCTCGGGCGCGCCGCGCCGCCAGCGCGCGGTCAGCATCCGGGTGCGCGCGGCGGGCTCGGTGACCTCGGCGTCCCGTATGAAGTCCGCGTCGAGGACGACGTCGTCCCAGTCGTCGGCGTCGTCCCCTGGGGGTGTGGATCCGGTGCTCACGGGGCACCTCCCGTCGGCCGGTGCCGCTCGGGCACAGGAGCGTGTTCCTCGAGCGATGAACGCGTGGGGTGTCCGCCGAGTTCCGGCGGACGCGGGGTGACCCATGCCCTGGTCGGCGAGGATCAGCCGGGCGGGGTCCGGACCGGGATCCACACCCGCATCGCGCCGGGCTCGCGGTTCGCCCACGCGTAGTACGGGATCGCGGTCACCGGGACCGGCTCGGGGGCCTTCGCGCCACCCGCGGCCCCGGCGGAGCCCG
This sequence comes from Streptomyces sp. 5-10, assembly GCF_014712245.1. Classification (NCBI taxonomy): domain Bacteria; kingdom Bacillati; phylum Actinomycetota; class Actinomycetes; order Kitasatosporales; family Streptomycetaceae; genus Streptomyces; species Streptomyces sp. 5-10. The sequence goes on along the minus strand of NZ_JACVYG010000003.1, from coordinate 292,307 downwards.
TACCGCCGCTCCGGTACGGCCACCAGCCCTCGCGCGCGACGGCGTGGGGCAGGGCCAGCGCGGTGATCACGGTCACCCCGCCCAGCAGCTCCGGCCGGTGCTCCGGGCTCGGCGCGGCATCCGGGTCGAGGTCGATGTCGTCCAGCCGCAGCCCGGCGGGCTGGTCGGGCTGCTCCAGGCAGTACACCAGCGGGCCGCGCTCGATCGCGGCACAGCCGCGCACCCCGTCGATCCGCGGATCGGGCCGGGTGAGCCGGGGGTCCAGGGGCAGGCTCAGCACCACCGTCTCACCGGGCCGCCAGCGCCGCCGCAGCCGCAGCCAGCCGTTCTCGGCCCGTTCGGCCACCGGCTCCCCGCCGACCGTCGCCTCGTACGTCCGCGCCCAGTGCGGGATGCGCAGCGACAGCGTCCAGTCCTCCTCCGGCGGGGCCGCGTCCACGACCACCGCGATCCGCCCCTCCCAGGGGTAGCCGGTCCCCACCCGCACCGCGCCGCCGCCCGCCTCGTACGAGCCGGACGCGTACTGGTGCAGCTGGAGCCCCCCGGCGTCGCCGCTCGCCATGTAGTGCGGCAGCGAGGCCAGCAGGCGCATCACGTTGGGCGGGCAGCAGGCGCACCGGAACCACGGCGTCCGGTGGGCGTTCTGGTCGCCGGTGGCCGCCTTACGGTGCTCATCGTCCTGGCGGACGTGCAGCGGATTCACATAGAGCCAGCGCTCACCGTCGATCGACACCCCCGACGCGAAGCCGTTGAACAGGGTCCGCTCCACCAGATCGCTGTAGCGGGCCTCCCCGGTCAGCAGCGCCATCCGCCAGCCGAAGTGGATGGCGGCGACGGCCGCGCAGGTCTCGGCGTACGCCCGGTCCGACGGCAGCTCGTACGCGTCCCCGAAGGACTCCAGCTCGTGCCGGGAGCCCACTCCGCCGGTCAGATAGGTCTTCGTCGCGGCCATGTCCTCCCACAGCCGCACCAGGGCGTCCCGCAGCCCCTTCTCGCCGGTCTCCGCCGCCACGTCGGCGGCCCCGGCCAGGAGGTACAGCTGGCGCACCGCGTGCCCGGCGACCGCCGTCGCCTCCCGCACCGGGACGTGGTCCTGCCAGTAGGGCGCCCCGGGGCGGGGGCCGGGCGAGCCCTCCGGCGGGCCGTCGCCGAGGCTGCCCCGCCCGCGCCGGTCCACGAAGTACCCGGCCAGATCGAGATAGCGCCGCTCACCGGTCTCCCGGTACAGCTCGACCAGCGCGGTCTCGATCTCCGGATGGCCGCACACCGTCTCGTCCTTGCCGGGCCCGAAGGTGGCGTCGATGAGATCGGCGTACCGCACCGCCACATCGAGCAGCCCGTCGCGGCCGGTGGCCCGGTGGTGGGCGACCGCGGCCTGGAGGAGATGGCCCGCGCAGTACAGCTCGTGCCCCCAGTGCGGATCCGCCCACCGCCGGGCGTCCGGGCCGAGCTGGTAGTACGTCTGGAGATAGCCGTCCTCGGCCTGGGCGGCCGCGACCAGCCCGGCCAGCCGCTCCACCTGCCGGGACAGCTCCTCCTCGGCCGGTCCCTCGGCGCCGTCGGCCAGCTGCCAGGACGCCGCCTCCAGCCACTTGTGCACATCGGAGTCCTGGAACGGGAAGTCGCCCCGGAAGCCGGACTCCTCCGGCGCCGCTCCCGCGGCGGCCCGGAGGTTGGCGAGATTGCCCGCCCGCTCCAGCCGGTCCGGCCCCTGGGGAACGCTCACCTCGGCGTTGACGCGGCGTCTGGCGGCCCAGAACCCCCCGGTGATCCGCGCCGTGGTGGCCGGGCGGAGCGCGGTGCGCGCTTCCCGGGAGAGCCGGATCGGACCTGCGGACATCCGCCCACCCCTTACGCCGCGCCGCCGGCCAAGCCCGTCTCCCGGTCACGCAGGAGTGGAAACCGGTTTCCGTCGCGAGCATATGGACGCCTTCTTCCGGCCGACAAGACCTCGCACACACCATTCGTCAACGGTCGACAACCGCAATCGCGGGCGGGCGAGACGGCCGGAGCGGCGGCTTACGCCGAGGTCAGCACCGCCTGTTCGGCCACATGGGCCACCACACAGGTGACGTTGTCGGGCCCGCCCGCCCGGTTGGCGAGGGCGACCAGCTCCCGTACGGCCCGGCCCGGGTCGTCCTCCGAGGCGAGCACGCGCTGGATCTCCTCGGTGGGCACGACCCCCGTCAGCCCGTCCGAGCACAGCAGGTAGCGGTCCCCGGCGCGGGCGTCCCGCAGGGCGAAGTCCGGCTCGAACGCCGAACCGGCGCCCACGGCGCGCAGCAGCAGCGCCCGCTGGGGGTGCGAGGCGGCCTCCTCGAGGGTGATCCGCCCCTCGTCGATCAGCGACTGGACCACCGTGTGGTCATGGGTGATCTGGAAGAGCTCACCGTCGCGCAGCAGATAGGCGCGCGAGTCGCCGATGTGGACCAGGCCAAGACGGGAGCCCGACCACACCATCGCGGTGAGCGTCGTGCCGACGTCCCGCAGCGCGGGGTCGGAGGCGGCCAGAGCGGAGACCGACTCATGGGCCCGGTGCGCCGCCTCTTCGAGAGCGCTGAGCAGTTCACCGCCGGGGACGCCCGCGTCCAGCGGCTTGAGCGCCTCGATCGCCGCCTCGCCGGCGCGCCGTCCGCCCCCGACGCCGTCGGCCACGGCGAGCAGGCGCGGACCGGCGTAACCGGCGTCGTCATTGCTCTCCCGGACCGAGCCGGTGTCGGAGAGCACGGCGTAGCGGATCCCCAGGGTGGTGTGGTCAGAAGACATCGTGGCGTCCTTCCCGGACAGATGGTCGACGAGAAAGGCGGCCAGGTCCCGCCGGGCGGCGGTGTCGGCCTCGACGCGTGCCCAGTACGCGCGCACCTCCCGCGCCGCCGCCTCCGGCTCCAGCTCGCACACCGCCCGGATGTCGGCCAGCGGCATGCCGAGCCGCCTCAGCCACGCCACCAGACGGGCCCGCTCCAACTGGGCCGGATCGTAGAGGCGGTAGCCGGAGTACGGATCGACGCGGGCGGGCGGCAGCAGCCCGAGCTCGTCGTACAGGCGGAGCGCCTTGGGGGACAGCCGCGACGCCCTCGCGAACGCACCGATGGTCAGCAGCCCCATGTTCGCCCTCCTCGTCGCCGGGCACCTCGCCCGGCGACCACGATGCTCCGGCTTCCCCCTTGGGGAAGGTCAAGGCGGGCCCGCGATCAGTATCTCGCCGCTCACACGAACGAATTCCCGAGGCAAATGAGCGTGTGCAATCCGATATCCCTCTCTCATGGCCATGAGTCGTTCATATCCGTACATCTTGCTTTCTTCGGGTATCCGCCATGCTTGCCCCGGGAATTGACGGTGTATCCGCGCACTCTCGTGGCCTCACGAGGTCTCACGAGAAGAGGGAGGTCCTCTCATGGTCGTTTCCACCACTCCCGGCACCGTCTGGGGCACCTGGATCAATCTTCAGGGCGGCATCCACTCCGAGCCCGCCCCGGTCACGTTCGCCGACGACCGGGTGCAGGTCTTCATCCGGGGCGGGTCGAACATCCTGTGGAGCAGGGTGGAGGCCCGCGACGGCACTTGGGGGCCGTGGCAGCAGTATCCGGGCCTGTCCGTCGACGGCATCCCGGCGCCGATCCGGGGCAAGGACGGAAAGGTCCGGGTCTTCTACCGCACCCCGAGCAACAATCTGGAGGTCATCACCCAGACCTCCATCAACTCCGGTTACGGACCACCCCAGACCCTGGTCGCCGGCATCGGGGACGACCCGGCCGCGGCGCTCGGCGCCGACGGCCGCATCTATGTGTTCTTCCCCGGCACCGACAACGCCCTGTGGTACATCCGCAACCAGGATCTGCAGTACGAGACCTACACCTCCGCGACATCGCTGGGCGGTGCCATCTTCGCCACGCCCTCGCCCATCCTCGACGGGGGAGGGCGGCTCGTGGTGGCGGTCAAGGGCTCCGGCGAGACCCTGTACACCATCCAGCAGCAGACCGAGAACTCCGCCCTCTGGGAGGCGTTCTCCCTCAACGCCCCCAACGTGACCAGCCGCCCGTCGGTGTGCCTGGACGCGGCCGGCCGGGTGCAGATCTTCTATCGCGGCTCCGACGGGTCCGTCCGGCGGGTCGGACAGAGTGACGACTACGACACGTTCGGCGCCCCCGTGAGCCTCGGCGCCCAGATCGTCTGGCGGCCCGTCTGCGCCCTGGCCCAGGACGGCCGGATCAACGTGTTCATCAAGGCCACCGACAACGCCCTGTGGGTCGCCGTGCAGAACACGGAGAACGGCACGGCCTACAGCGGCTTCCAGTCCCTGGGCGGGGTCGTCGGCTCCGCGGGCGTCGGCGTCCCCGTCCTCAACGAGGAGAACCTGCTCTACGTCTTCATCCAGGGCAGCGGCACCGCCAGGGACCTCTGGCTGCAGCGCCAGACCTTCGTCTGATCCACCCCACCACCCCATCGCGCGTCCTCCAGGGCTCCACGGTTTTCGAAACTTTCGCACCCTCTCCAGGGGCTGTCGGAAGTCATCAGAACCCTTAATCTCCGAACAAATTCGATCACTTCGGATCGCAGGAGCCCTCTGATGCCCCCGCATGCCACCCGACCCTGGAGAACGCCGGCAGTGCTGCTCGCGCTGCTGGCCGCCCTCGCTCTCGTGGTCCCCCTCACCGCGAGCCGCGTGCACGCCGCGGAGCCCCACCCGAGCGACGGGAGCGGACGCGCCGTGCAGCAGCCCTCCACGGTCTCCCGCTATCTGTTCACCGCCTTCACGAACAGCAGCGAGAGCAATATGTACGTCTACGGGTCCGACGACGCCCAGAACTTCTGGTCGATCCAGGACAAGGCGTACACCCCGCCCTCCGGTCTCGTCCGCGACCCCAGCGTCATCCACCGCGGCGGCCGCTACTACGTGGCGTACACCACCGGATGGACCGGCACCACCTTCGGCCTCGCCGTGAGCGACGACCGCCGCACCTGGACCCATCTCGCCGACATCGACCACGGCGTGGCCGCCAACAACACCTGGGCACCGGAGTTCTTCACCGACGCGCCCGACGGCAAGGTCCGCATCGTCGTCTCGCTGTCCACCGGCCCCACCGCCTACCGGCACTTCCAGCCCTACGTCCTCACCGCGCTCGACGACACCCTCACCAAGTGGAGCGAGCCCCAGCCGCTCGAGGGCATCGCGCCGAGCGAGAGCGACTACAACGGCTACATCGACACCTTCGTGGTCCGCAAGGGCGCCACGTACCACGCGTTCATCAAGAACGCCACGGGCGAACTCATCGAGCACGCCGTCGCCGACCGCGTCACCGGTCCGTACCGCTTCACCGGCAAGGGCGACTGGGCGGGGTGGGGCAGCCTGCTGGAGGGCCAGACCGTCGTCGCCCTGCCCGGCGGCGGCTATCGCATGTTCATGGACGGCTACACCGTCAAGAAGTACTACTACAGCGACAGCCCCGACCTGGAGCACTGGACGGCCAAACGGGAGCTGCCCGGCCTGTCGGGGGCCGTACGCCACGGCACCGTGATCCGGGAGACCGCCACCGTACGGCCCGGCGACGCCAACCCCGCGCTCCCCGGCTACCACGCCGACCCCGATGTGATGTACGCCAAGGGGCGGTACTGGATCTACCCCACCGAGGACGGCCACCCCGGCTGGAGCGGCACCCGCTTCAACGTCTTCTCCTCGCCCGACCTCGTCCACTGGGCCGACCACGGTCCCGCCCTCGACCTCGCCGATGTCTCCTGGTGCCACGAGAACGCCTGGGCCCCCTCGGTGGTCAGGAAGGGCGACACCTACTGGATGTACTTCAGCGCCTGCCAGTCCATCGGCGTCGCCAAGTCCTCAAGACCCCAAGGGCCGTTCACCGACGCCCTCGGCAAACCGCTGGTCGCCAAGGGGCAGTTCGGCCATCAGTCCATCGACCCGGACGCCTTCATCGACGACGACGGCACCCCCTACCTCTACTTCGGTCAGGGCGCCTTCGAGGCCGCCCGGCTCAACGACGACATGGTCTCCTTCGCCACCCAGCCGGTGAAGATCACCCCGCCCGGCTACAACGAGGCCCCGACCGTCTTCAAGCGCGCGGGCCGCTACTACGCGATGTGGTCGGAGGACGACACCCGCAGCCCGGACTACCGCGTGGCCTACGGGGTCTCCGACTCGCCGCTCGGCCCCTTCACCAAGGCGGCGGGCAACCCGGTCCTGGCCAAGGACCCCGGCGATCAGATCCTCGGCACCGGCCACAACTCCGTCATCCAGGTCCCGGGCCGCGACGAGTGGTACATCGTCTACCACCGCTTCGCCCGCCCCGGCGGCGACGGCACCCATCGCGAAGTCGCCATCGACCGGATGCGGTTCGGCCCCGACGGCACCATCCAGAAGATCCGCCCGACGCAGACGGGCATCGAGCCCGTCCGATAGACGGCATCAAGCCCGTCCCGACGTCAGGCGCATCACCCGCCAGAGCAGGAGAGAACCGTATGAGCCGCAGCGAAGAGCACCAGCCCAGCCGCAGACGCGTGGTGATGGGCGCCCTCGTCCTGGGGGCGGCCGCCGGAACGCCCGGCATCGCGCGGGCCGCCACCCCCGCGGCGCCGCAAGCGGCCGCCAAGGCCCCCGCGTACGCCAATCCGCTGGTGCGCCGGCGCGCCGATCCGCACATCCTCAGGCACACGGACGGCTACTACTACTTCACGGCCACCGTCCCCGAGTACGACCGCATCGTGCTGCGGCGCTCCAGGACCATCGGCGGCCTGGCCACCGCCGCCGAGTCGGTGATCTGGAAGAAGCACACCAGCGGCGACATGGGCGCCCACATATGGGCCCCGGAAATCCACTTCATCGACGGCAAGTGGTACATCTACTTCGCCTCCGCGCCCGCCAACGACGTCTGGAAGATCCGGATGTGGGTGCTGGAGAACGCGAGCGCCAACCCCTTCGCCGGGACCTGGACCGAGAAGGGCCGCATCGTCACCCCCATCGACTCCTTCTCCCTCGACGCCTCCACCTTCACCCATCAGGGCATCCGCTATCTCGTCTGGGCCCAGAGCAACCCGGACATCGGCAACAACTCGAGCATCTACCTCGCCCGGATGGCCAATCCATGGACCATCACCGGGCCCCAGGTGGAGATCTCCCGGCCGACGTACGACTGGGAGACCCGTGGCTTCAAGGTCAACGAGGGCCCCTCGGTCCTCCAGCGGAACGGCCGGGTCTTCCTCACCTACTCCGCGAGCGCCACCGACGCCAACTACTGCATGGGGCTGCTGACCGCCTCCGCCGGCAGCGACCTGCTCGCCGCGTCGTCCTGGAAGAAGAGCCCGCGGCCGGTCTTCACCAGCGATGACACCACCAAGCAGTACGGGCCGGGCCACAACTCCTTCACCGTCGCCGAGGACGGCCGCACCGATCTCCTCGTCTACCACGCCCGTCAGTACAAGGACATCACCGGCGACCCGCTGAACGACCCCAACCGGCACACCCGCGTCCAGGCGCTCGGCTGGAAGGCCGACGGAACCCCGGACTTCGGTGTGCCCGTGGCCGACGCGCCCGCGCGGGACGCCACGGCCGCCACCCGCTTCACCATGACGGCGTTCACCAACAGCAGCGAGTCGAACATGTACGTCTACCAGTCGTCCGACGCGACCACGTACACCCTGCTCAAGGGACCCGCCTACACCCCGCCGTCCGGGCTGATCCGCGACCCCAGCGTCATCAAGCACACCGACGGCTACTACTACATCGTCTACACGACCGACTGGACCGGGAACACCATCGGCTTCGCGCGCAGCCGCGACCGCGTCAACTGGACCTTCGTCCGCAACCACACCCTCCCGGTGGCCGGTCTCGAGCGCACCTGGGCGCCCGAGTTCTTCGTGGACGACGGCGGCGTCCACATCATCGTCTCGCTGGACACCACCGCCACACCCGAGTACATCTTCCGGCCGCACCTGCTCACCGCCACCAACGCCGCGCTGTCGTCGTGGACCACGCCCACACCGCTGAAAGGCCTGGACACCGCCAACTACATCGACACCTTCGTGGTCCGCCACGCCGGGCAGTACCACGCCTTCACCAAGCAGGAGACGACCAAGTACATCGAACACGCCACGGCCACCAGCCTCGGCGGGCCGTACACCTTCCGCGGCACCGGCGACTGGGCGGGCTGGGGCAGCTGGCGCGAGGGACCGGCGCTGGTGCGCCTGGACAACGGCGGCTGGCGGATCTACTTCGACGGCTACACCGAGCAGAAGTACTACTACAGCGACAGCCTCGACGGCTTCCGGACCTGGACCCCGATCCGGGAGCTGCCCGGGCTCACCGGATTCGCCCGCCACTTCACCGTGTGGAAGGAGACCGTGTGATGCGCGGTCGTCCCAGGGCCCGTCTGTGGACCCTCGTCGTGGCCGCCGTCCTCGGGCTGCTCGCCCCGTTGGCGGGATCGGCACAGGCCGCCCCCGTCACCGTCGCCAACGGCACCCAGTTCACCACCACATCGGGCGAGGTGGTGCACGCCCACGGCGGGGGAGTCATCAAGTCCGGCGGCTACTACTACTGGTTCGGCGAGAACCGCAACGCCGACAACACCTTCCGCTATGTCTCCGCCTACCGCTCCACGGACCTCAAGACCTGGGAGTTCCGCCGCCACGTCCTCACCCAGGCCACCGACCCCGAGCTGGCCTCCGCCAACATCGAGCGGCCCAAGGTGCTCTACAACGAGCGGACCAGGCAGTACGTGATGTGGATGCACAAGGAGAACGGCAGCGACTACAGCGAGGCGCGCGCGGCCGTCGCCACCTCCGCCACCATCGACGGCGACTACACCTGGCGGGGCAGCTTCCGCCCGCTGGGCCAGCACATGTCCCGGGACCTCACCCTCTTCCAGGACGGCGACGGTGCCGGATACATGGTCTCGGCCGCCCGGGACAACTACGACCTGCACATCTACCGGCTGACCGACGACTACACCGGGGTGGCGAGCCTGGTGGCCAACCCCTGGCCCGGCGGCCACCGCGAGGCACCGGCGCTGTTCAAGCGCGGGAACGTGTACTTCATGCTGACCTCCGGCGCCACCGGCTGGAACCCCAACCAGCAGCAGTACGCCACCGCCACCAGCCTGGCGGGCCCCTGGAGCGCGATGCGCGATGTCGGCGACGCCACCGCCTACGGCTCGCAGACCGCGTACGTCCTGCCCGTGCAGGGCAGCGGCACCACCTCGTACCTCTATCTGGGCGACCGCTGGGGGAACTCCTTCGGCGGCACCGTCAACGACTCGCGCTACGTCTGGCTGCCACTGGCCTTCCCCACCGCCACCACCCTCACCATGGACTGGTATCCGCAGCTCACCATCGACACGGCGGCGGGCACGGTGACCGGCTCCGGCGGTCCGTACACCACGCTCAGGGCCCGGCACAGCGGCAAGTGCGCCGACATCGTCTCCGGCTCGCAGACCGATGGCACCGCGGCCGTGCAGTACACCTGCAACGGCGGTGGCAATCAGCTGTTCTGGTCCAAGGACGTGGGCGGTGGCCAGGTCCAGCTGGTCGCCCGGCACAGCTCCCAGTGCCTGACGGTGGCCGGCGGCTCCACCGCCGACGGCGCCGCCGTGGTCCAGTCGGCCTGTGGCACGGGGACGAACCAGCAGTGGCGGGCCACCGACACCGGTGACGGCTACGTCCGGCTCACCGCACGCTCCAGCGGCAAGTGCCTGGACGTGGCGGACGAGTCCACGGCGGACAAGGCCGCGCTCCTCCAGTGGAGCTGTACCGGCGGCGCCAACCAGCAGTGGCGGCGCGGCTGACCGACCCGCACCGCCGGTGCCTGAGCTCCGGTGCCCGGAGGCTGTTGACGTCCCCGGGAGGGCCGGTACCTTCGCGGTGCACACGGTGTCGGACATTGTTCGTAATTTCGAACCTCAGTGAGGGAAGTCATGAGCGAACCAGTCGACAGACGGCACTTCATCGCCACCACGGCCTCCGGGGCCGCGGCCGTGGCGCTCACCGTCGCCACCGGAGGCACCGCCTCGGCGGCGGCCCCGGGCGCCACCCCGGCCGCGACCCACCGCACCCCCAAGGCGCTGACCAGCACTCAGCCCTTTCCGCTCTCCGCCGTGACCCTGCTCCCCGGCGCCTTCAAGGACAACCAGTCCCGCAACAGCGCCTATCTGCGCTTCGTCGACATCGACCGGCTGCTGCACACCTTCCGCCTCAACGTGGGCCTCCCCAGCAGCGCCCAGCCCTGCGGCGGCTGGGAGAGCCCCAGCACGGAACTGCGCGGCCACAGCACCGGCCACCTGCTGTCCGGGCTGGCCCTCAGCTACGCGAACACCGGCGACACCGCCCTGCTCGACAAGGGCCGCAAGCTGGTCTCGGCGCTCGCCGCCTGCCAGGCCAAGTCCCCGGCCGCGGGCTACGCCCAGGGCTATCTCTCGGCGTTCCCCGAGAGCTTCTTCGACCGGCTGGAGGCCGGCACCGGGGTGTGGGCGCCGTACTACACCATCCACAAGATCATGGCCGGGCTCGTCGACCAGTACCGGCTCGCGGGCAACGCCGAGGCCCTTCAGACCGTGCTGCGCCAGGCCGCCTGGGTCGACACCCGCACCGGCAAGCTCGGCTACGACCAGATGCAGCGGGTGCTGCAGACCGAGTTCGGCGGCATGAACGACGTCCTCGCCGATCTGCACGCCATCACCGGCGACAGCCGCTGGCTGAAGGTGGCCGAGCGCTTCACCCACGCCCGCGTCTTCGACCCGCTGGCCCGCAACGAGGACCAGCTGGCCGGGCTGCACGCCAACACCCAGATCCCCAAGATGGTCGGCGCCATGCGGCTGTGGGAGGAGGGGCTCGACAGCCGCTACCGCACCATCGGCGAGAACTTCTGGAAGATCGTCACCGACCACCACACCTATGTGATCGGCGGGAACAGCAACGGGGAGGCGTTCCACGAGCCCGACGCCATCGCCGCCCAGCTCTCGAACAACTGCTGCGAGAACTGCAACTCGTACAACATGCTCAAGCTCACCCGGCTGATCCACTTCCACGCACCCGAGCGCGTGGACCTGCTCGACTACTACGAGCGCACCCTGTTCAACCAGATGCTGGGGGAGCAGGACCCGGACTCGGCCCACGGCTTCAACATCTACTACACGGGTCTCGCCCCCGGCTCCTTCAAACAGCAGCCGTCCTTCATGGGCCCCGACCCCGACCAGTACTCCACCGACTACGACAACTTCTCCTGCGACCACGGCAGCGGCATGGAGACCCAGGCCAAGTTCGCGGACACCATCTACACCCACGCCGACCGCAGCCTGCTGGTGAACCTCTTCATCCCCTCCGAGCTGCGCTGGCAGGACAAGGGCATCACCTGGCGCCAGACCACCGGCTTCCCCGACCAGCAGACCACCACCCTCACCGTCACCTCCGGCGCGGCCTCCCTCGAACTGCGCGTCCGCATCCCCTCCTGGGCGGCCGGGGCCCGCGCCACGCTCAACGGCACCACCCTCGCCGACCGGCCGGCCCCCGGAAGCTGGCTGATCATCGACCGCGCGTGGAAGACCGGCGACCGGGTCGAGGTGACCCTGCCGATGAAGCTGACGTTCGACCCCACCCCCGACGACCCCGACGTCCGGGCCGTGCTCTACGGGCCCGTGGTGCTCGCCGGGGCGTACGGCGGGCGCACCGGAATGACCATGCCGCGCCTGGACACCGGATCGGTGACGCAGACGGCCACCAGCCCCCTGCGGTTCAGCGCCACGGCCAGTGGGGAGAGCGTGACCCTGCTGCCGGTCGCCCGCGTCCACCACCAGCACTACAACGTGTACTGGCTGACCGGGCAGCCGCCCACCCCGCCGCCCGCCTTCGCCGCCTGGCACCGCCTCGACGAGACCTCCGGCACCACGGCGGCCGACGCCACCGGCCGCGGGAAGACCGCCCGGCTCGTCGGCGGCGCCTCCTGGACGGCGGGCAGGACCGGTGGCGCGGTCGCCCTGAACGGCGCGGACGGCCATGTCGTCCTCGCCGACGACCTCCTGGCCGGTGCCCGTGCGTACACCCTGGCCACCTGGGTCCGGCTGGACGGCACCCCCGCCACCTGGACCCGGATCTTCGACATCGGGACCGGTGTCACCGCCAATATGTTCCTCACCCCCGTGGCCGACTCCGGAAAGCTGCGCTTCGCCATCACCGCGGGCGGCGGCGGGGCCGAGCAGCGCATCGAGGCCGCCCCGCTGCCCACCGGCCAGTGGGTCCATGTGGCCGTCGCCTACGGCAGTGGCACCGCCGTCCTCTACGTCGGCGGGCGCGAGGTGGGGCGCAACACCGCCATCACCGTCGAGCCCGTGCACTTCGGCAACCACATCCGCGCCGGCTACCTCGGGAAGTCGCAGTACCCGGACCCGTACCTCAAGGCCGCGTTCGACGACGTCCGTGTGTACGGCAGGACACTCAGCGCTAATGAGGTCGCCACTTTGGCCCAAAGCTGACAAGCTCGGGCGGGCGGGCCGTCCCCACGGCCCGTCCGCTCCCAACCGCACCGTACGGACAAGGACGACGCGCATGGTCCACCTCGCCGCCGAGAACCGCTACGACTCCATGCAATACCAGCGCTGCGGCCGCAGCGGTGTGCTGCTTCCGAAGGTCTCGCTCGGCCTGTGGCACAACTTCGGCGACACCCACCCCCTGGAGACCCAGCGCGCGGTGCTGCGCCGCGCCTTCGACCTCGGCGTCACCCATATCGATCTGGCCAACAACTACGGTCCGCCGCCGGGCAGCGCCGAGAGCAACTTCGGCTCGATCTTCGCCCAGGACTTCCGCCGCTACCGCGATGAGCTCTTCATCGCCAGCAAGGCCGGATATCTGATGTGGCCGGGGCCGTACGGCGAGTGGGGTTCGCGCAAGTACGTCCTCGCCAGCCTTGACCAGTCGCTGTCCCGGATGGGGCTGGACTACGTCGATGTCTTCTACTCCCACCGCTTCGACCCGGACACTCCGCTGGAAGAGACGATGGGCGCGCTCGACAGCGCGGTGCGGCAGGGCAAGGCGCTCTACGCGGGGCTGTCCAACTACCCGCCGGAGGCGATCGCCGAGGCCGCCGCGATCCTGAAGGAGCTGCGCACCCCGTACCTGATCAACCAGCATCCGTACTCGATCCTCCAGCGCGGGGTCGAGGGCGGGGTGCTCCAGGCGTCCGCCGAGGCGGGGGTCGGGGTCATCGCCTTCTCACCGCTGGCGCAGGGGCAGCTCACCGACCGCTATCTGCACGGGGTGCCCGCCGATTCGCGCATGGCGCTCGGCCACTTCCTCAAGCGCGAGACCCTGACCGAGGAGCGGCTGGGCCTGCTGCACGCCCTCAACAAGCTCGCGGAGGGCCGCGGCCAGACCCTCGCCCAGCTGGCGCTCGCATGGGTGCTGCGGGACCCCCGGGTGGTCTCGGTGCTGATCGGCGCGAGCAGCGTCGCCCAGCTGGAGCAGAACGTCGCGGTGCTGGACTCGCCCGCCTTCAGCGACGCCGAGCTGGCCGAGATCGACCGGCTCTCGGCCGAGGCGGGGATCGAGATCCCCTGACCGGTCCCGCCCCGGGAGCACGAAGGACTCGAGGCCCGCCGCGCCCGGCGTGGCGGGCCACGGTCATGTGCGCGCACACGGCCATCGGCGGCCGGATAGCATGAGCGGTCCGCCCGAGATCACCACGGACCGCCGCACGGAGACACAGCCTTGGCCACACAACGGATTCCGGTCATTCTCGTCACGGGTTTTCTGGGCTCCGGCAAGACGACGATGCTCAACCATCTGATGCGGGACAGCACGGACACCCGGATCGGCGTCATCGTCAATGACTTCGGATCGATCAACATCGACGCGATGGCCGTCGCCGGGCAGGTCGATTCGATGATTCCGATCGAGAACGGCTGTCTGTGCTGTGCGGCGGACGCCTCCGAGATGGACGAGATGCTCGAGCGGCTCACCGATCCCGAGCTGCGCATCGATGTCGTGGTGATCGAGGCCAGCGGTCTCGCCGAGCCGCAGAGCATGATCCGTACGCTGCTGTCCAGCAGCAATGAGCGGATCGTCTACGGCGGTCTGGTGGAGGTCGTGGACGCCGCGGAGTTCCCGGACACCCGGATCCGTCACCCCGAGCTCGACCGCCATGTCCGCGCCGCGGACCTCGTCGTGCTCAACAAGACCGACCGCGTCGCCGAGGACGAGCGGCGGGGTCTGCTGGAGGCCCTTCAGGAGATCGCCCCCGGCGCGCCGGTCGTGACCGCCGCGCACGGGCGCGTGGACCCCGCACTCCTCTTCGACCGCCGGCCCCGCGAGACCGCGGAGGAAGGCTTCCGGCAGCTCTCGTTCGCCGACGTATGGGCCGACGAGGGGTGTGGCGCCGACGGGTGCGGGGACGACGTCCGCGGCCACGGCCATGACCACAGCCTGCACCTCCACGCCGCCTACGAGAGCGTGGAGTTCTCCGCGGCCGAGCCGCTCCATCCGCAACGGCTGATGGAATTTCTCGACAGCCGTCCGGCGGGCCTGTACCGCGCCAAGGGGTTCCTCCACTTCGCGGGCGCGGGCCGGGAGCGGAAGTTCGGGCTGCACGCGGTCGGCTCGTACCTCCGCTTCCAGCTCTCGCCCTGGGAGCGCGGTGAGCCCCGCACCACCCAGCTGGTGATGATCGGCACCGGAATCGACGCCGACACCCTCACCAAACGCCTGGCCGCGTGCGTGGCGACGCCCGGGGAAGAGATCGACGAGACCCATCTCATGGGCGTGCTCCGCTATGTGGACGAGGCGGACTAGGGAAATCGATGGAGGCGGCCGTACAACCCTGAGGCGACGTCAGATGTCCTGATGGGTGTACATGAGGTAAACGCTCATCAACGAGCAGGAGGAAGTGTGCGCCCCCGTTCCCTCACCACCGTCGTGCGTTGCGCGACGGTGGCCGCGCTTGTGACGACCCCCGCCTTACTCGCCGTACCCTCCGCGGGTGCCGCCGAGGCCCGACCCGCCGCGGCCGCCGCGCCGAAGGTCGACTTCAACAAGGACGGACGCGCCGACCTCGCCGTCTCCGCCCCCGCCGGCACGGTGGGCGGCAAGGCGAAGGCGGGCTATGTCGCCGTCGTCTACGGCTCCGCCTCCGGCGCGGACACCGCCCACCGCCAGGTCGTCAGCCAGGCGACCGAGGGCGTCCCCGGCGACCCCGCCGCATCGGCGTTCTTCGGGGCCCACACCGTCGCCCGCGACCTCGACGGCGACGGCTACACCGATCTGGCGATCCAGACCGGCAAGTCCCCGGCCCTCACGGTTCTGTGGGGCTCGCCGAACGGGCTGACCGGCGGCACCCAGCTGCCCGGCGGCAACGGCGACCACTGGGGTGACAGCGTCATCGCGGGCGGTGACTTCAACGGCGACGGCCACGCCGACCTGGTCGACGTGGTCACCACCGGCGAGGGCCCGGACGACGAGAAGACCGGAGTGCGCGTCCGCCTCGGCCCGTTCACCCGGGACGGCGAGGACGCGGGCGGCTCCTTCTCCGACACCGGCCGGTTCGACGCGCCGACCAGTCTGACCGCGGGCGACATCACCGGCGACGGCAAGGACGACCTCGTCTCCACCCACGCCTTCGAGGAGATGTCCCAGTCCAGCCTGTTCTTCAAGGGCGACGACAAGGGCCTGTCGCAGAAGGCCGCCGACCTCACCGACGCCGCCTCCGCGACCATCGGCGACGTCGACAAGGACGGCCACGGCGATCTGGTCCTGCGCACCGTCCCCGGTGACGTCGTCGAGAACCTGCCGTACGACCACGGCACGCTGAAGGTCCTCTACGGCACCGCGTCCGGGCCGAGCACCACCCGCACCACGACCATCGACCAGAACACCGCGGGCGTCCCCGGCGTCAACGAGGACGGCGACCAGTTCGGCTACTCGCTGAGCTCCGGCGACGTCAACGGCGACGGCTACGCGGACATCGCCGTCGGCATCCCGTACGAGGGCCTGGACTCGGTCAAGGAGGCGGGCAGCGTCGTCCAGCTCTACGGTGGCCGGGGCGGGCTGTCCGGCACCGGAGCCCAGGCGTTCACCCAGGACACCGCCGGTGTCCCCGGTGTCGCGGAGGCGGGCGACCACTTCGCCATGGCGACGGGGCTCGCCGACACCGACGGCGACGGCAAGGACGACCTGGCCGTGGGCGCGCCCGACGAGGACGGCGCCCAGTCCACCAGCGGTGCGGCCTGGGTGCTGCGCGGCCAGGCGGGCGGCCTCACCACGGACGGCGTCGTCTCCTTCGGGCCGGACTCCCTCGGGGCGCCGGAGGCCGGTGCGGCCCTGGGTCGTGGTTTCCAGCGGTAACCACATCGCCTCGGCGCCGAACTTCTCTTCGAACGTCAGCAGTTGACGATCCCTCAGGTTTACTGGACGGTAGGTCCATGCCGACTCATGAGACACGAGGGATACGGATCGGCCACCCCCGACCGGGTCGCACCCGGCTGCTCGGGGTGGCCGTCCTGCTGCTGGCGGCGGCCGCGGCCCCGGGCACTCCGGCGGCCGCGGCCGAGGCGCCCTGGTTCGACGGCCGGGCGGCGGACCGGGTGACCGTGGACGGCACCCGGTTCGCCGACGGCCACGGACGCGAGGTCGTGCTGCGCGGCTTCAACGTGTCCGGCGAGACCAAACTGGAGGAGAACGGCGGGCTCCCGTTCGCCACCACCGCCGACGCCCAGAAATCCGCCGCCGCCATGCGCCACCTCACCGGCGCCAACGCGGTGCGGTTCCTGCTCTCCTGGGCCCATGCCGAGCCCGAGCCCGGCCAGGTGGACACCGGCTATCTGGAGAAGGCCACCGCGCAGATGAAGGCGTTCCTCGACGCCGGGATCCGGGTCTTCCCCGACTTCCACCAGGACCTCTACTCCCGCCATCTCTTCGACAAGGACAGCTGGTACAGCGGCGACGGCGCCCCGAAGTGGGTCGTCGACGCGGGCGGCTACCCCAAGGAGTCCTGCGGCATCTGCTTCCACTGGGGCCAGAACATCACCCAGAACCAGGCGGTCAGAGGCGCCACCCGCGACTTCTGGCGCAACCGCGCCCTGACCACCGGCGCGGGCACCGTACGCGTCCAGGACGCCTTCCTGGCCACCGCCGAGAAGACCATGACCTACCTCGCCCGCCACCTCACCGACGACCAGTTCACCCGCGTCGTCGGCTTCGACCCGCTCAACGAGCCGTACGCGGGCACGTACGACGACGGCCAGAACAGCCGCACCTGGGAGAAGAGCGTGCTGTGGCCCTTCTACGAGAAGTTCCGCGCCCGTATGGACGCCGCGGGCTGGCAGGACAAGCCCGCCTTCGTGGAGCCCAATATGTTCTGGAACTCCAACCTGGACTTCCAGCGCCAGGAGGGCGGACTCCTGGACGCCGGAAAGCCCGGCCCCGACTACGTCTTCAACACCCACTACTACGACCAGAAGGCCATCTCCGGGGTCTTCATGCCCGGCAAGGCGGCCGACGGCCAGTACGCGGCCGACTTCGGCGCCCTGCGCGACCGCTCCACCGCCCTGGACCTGCCCGCCGTCATGAGCGAGTTCGGCCATCCGCTGACCGGCTTCACCTCCGACAAGGCCCCCACCGTCGTCAAGGGCATGTACCAGGCGCTGGACTCCCGCCTCCCCGGCGCCTCCTGGTGGACCCGGCCGGCCGCCTCCGGCGCCGTGCTCTCCTCCACCCAGTGGCAGTGGGACCTCTACAACGGCCGCCACCACGAGGCCATGAACGGCAACACCGGGAAGATCCTCACCGAGGGCGACGCCTGGAACGACGAGGACCTCTCGGCCGTCCGCCTCGACGACTCCGGCACCGCCGCCCTGCGCCAGGACGCCCGGCTGCTCGACCGGATCTATCCGCGCGCCGTCGCGGGCCGCACCCTCGCCTTCACCTTCGAGGACCGTGCGCGTGACGGCTCCACCACGCTCAGCTGGGACCGCATCCCCGGCAGCCTGCGAAACGTCGCCGAGGTCACCGGCTCCGGCCGCTACGGCATGCTGGTGTGGCGCTCCGACGGCGCCACCGACGCGCCCACCGAACTCCGGCTGCCCCGCGACTTCGACCCCGCCCGGACCACCGTCGTCTCCGACCTGGGCACCGTCACCGGCCCGCCCGCGTACACCGCGCACGGCCACACCGCCGACCACCCCGTCGCCACCGCGGCGGAGCCCGGCGACGGCGCCGGGAACCGGCTGGTGCTCTCCGCCCCGGCCGACGAGCCCACCGGCACCCTGCACTACGCGCTGATCGCCGACGGCACCGCCGCCCCCACGGCGGAGCAGCGCGCCGCCGCCCAGCGCGAACTCGCGCAATGGGCGGCGGACGCCGGCTTCTGAGCCCCGCGTGCCACCGTTACCAGCGATGGTGCACCTGGGCCCGGATCCGCCGGTCGTACAGGTCGCCGACGGCCTCCAGCGTGGTACCCGGCAGCGGGGGCAGTCCCGCGGCGGCCGCGTTCGCCCGAGCCTGCTCGGGCGAACGCGCGCCGGGGATGACCGAGGTCACGCCCGGCTGCTGGATGATCCACCGCAGCGCCGTCTGTGCGGGGGTGGCTCCCGCCCGGGCCAGCCCGGCGAACTCCACCGCGGCCTCGATCCCCTCCTCGAAGCCCACGCCGGAGAACGTCTCGCCCTGGTCGAACATCTCGCCGTGCCGGTTGAAGGTGCGGTGGTCGTTCTCGGCGAAGACGGTGTCCTTGGTGTACTTCCCGGACAGCAGACCGGACGCCAGCGGCACCCGCGCGATGATCCCCACACCGGCCTCCCGCGCCGCCGGCACCACCTCCTCCAGCGGCTTGAGCCGGAACGGGTTGAGGATGATCTGCACGCTCGCCGTGCCCGGACGCGCGATCGCCGCCAGCGCCTCCGCACACGTCTCGACGCTCACCCCGTAGGCCGCCACCCGCTCCTCGGCCACCAGGGTGTCCAGCGCGTCGAAGACCGCGGCCGAGGAGTGCACCGAGGAGGGCGGGCAGTGCAGCTGCACCAGATCCAGGGTGTCCACGCCCAGGTTGGCCCGCGAACGGTCGGTCCATGCGCGGAAGTTGTCCAGGGTGTAGTTCTCCGCCAGCTGCGGCAGGCGCCGCCCCATCTTGGTCGCCACGAAGATCCCGGCGTCCGGGCGCGACCTCAGGTACCGCCCGATGAGCTGTTCGCTGCGCCCGTCCCCGTACACATCGGCGGTGTCGAAGAACGTCACGCCCGCTTCGACGGCCGCGTCCAGCACGGCCAGGGCGTCCTTCTCACCCACCTCGCCCCAGTCCGCGCCCAACTGCCAGGTGCCCAGGCCCACGACCGAGACCTTCCGGCCGAGTCGGCCGAACTCACGCTGCTCCATGCTCCCTCTTCTCACTTACGGCGACGCGGCTCACCGTAGCTGTCGTTCACCAGTCGTGCACCGTGCCATCCGCCAGCCGGTTCACGGCGGATACGCGGGCTGGGCGCGAGGCGTCCCGGTCGAGCAGCGACGGCACCACGTGGCTCTACCCGCTTCCCGCCGCCGGGATCCGGAGGCGACGGCCCCTCGCGAACCCACCTCGCGCCCGGGTAGCGTGGCGGCATGCTTTGACACCCGCCCCGCCCCCGGGGCCCACCGGGACACCTCCTTCGCATCGCCCGCACGCCATCAGGTACCGAAGGAGGCATCCGCCATGACCACCCTCACCGTCGCCCTGCTCCAACTCGCCCCGCCTGGGCCCGATTTGTCCGTGAACCTCGCCCTCGGCGAGGCGGCCTGCCGCCGGGCCCGGGCGCTCGGCGCCGATATCGCGCTCTTCCCCGAGATGTGGAGCAACGGCTACAGCTGCGCCGTCCCCGAGGGCTCCGCCGACGGCGACGTCTACCGCCATCCGTCGCTGTGGGACGGCGCCCGCACCCCGGCCGCGCCATGGCCCGAGCCCGTCTGGCTCGGCGAGCCGATCACCCGCGACTCGCCCTTCGTCACCCGCTTCCGGGAGTTGGCAGCCGAGCTCGAGATGGCCATCGCGCTCACCTACCTGGAGCGCTCGGACGGACCGCCGCGCAACACCCTCTCCCTCATCGACCGGCACGGCCGCCTGGTGCTGACCTACGCCAAGGTGCACACCTGCGCCTTCGACCTGCCCGAGGCCGGCCTGACCCCGGGGGAGGGGTTCGAGGTGTGCGCCCTGGACACGGCGGTGGGCGAGGTGATGACCGGGGCGATGATCTGTTACGACCGGGAGTTCCCGGAGAGCGCCCGCGCCCTGATGCTCGCCGGGGCGGAGATCGTCCTCACCCCGAACGCCTGCGAGCTGGAGATCAACCGGCTCTCCCAGTTCCGCTCCCGCGCCGTGGAGAACATGACCGGTATGGCCATGGCCAACTACGCCGGTCC
Organism: Streptomyces sp. 5-10; assembly: GCF_014712245.1. Taxonomy (NCBI): domain Bacteria; kingdom Bacillati; phylum Actinomycetota; class Actinomycetes; order Kitasatosporales; family Streptomycetaceae; genus Streptomyces; species Streptomyces sp. 5-10. The sequence goes on along the minus strand of NZ_JACVYG010000003.1, from coordinate 271,937 downwards.
CGGCTGGGGGCACTCCGTCGCCCACGACGGCATCGCCTTCGTGGACGGGCGGTCGCGGGACACGCTGGTGGTCGAGGCGGGTGAGGCCGAGGGGGTCTATCCGGCGGTCTTCGACCTCGACGCGCTGCGCGACCACCGGCGCCGGGAGGCCTGGGGAGACGCCTTCCGCCGCCCCGCCGCGTACCGGAGCCTGACCGACCGTGAGGTGCGCGAGCCGTTCGTCCGGGTCGGGCCCGACGGCGGTCCCGTCCCCGGCCGCAGCCTCCCTCATGGCTGGAAAGGTTTGTCAAGTACCTACAAAAACATGATCTGAGCTGCGGCGATTGCTGACGGGGTACCCGGTGAGTAGGGTGTCCTCATGTCAGCACTCAACGTGGAATTCAGCGATCGGGAACTGGAGGATCTCCGTCAGATCGCCAAGGAGCGCGGTACCACCATGAAAGCCCTCGTCCGCGAGGCGACCGTGGCCGACATCGCGCGTCACCGCGCTCTGCAGGAGGGTGCCGAGGTCTTCCGTCGGTTCTTCGTGGACAACGCCGACGCCTTCGCGGACGCGTTCCCCGACGATGAGCACCGCCAGCCCGGGCAGGCCGCCTGACCATGGCCCCGCCGCTGCATATCGACGTCCCCTGGCTGCTGCAGCGCCATGAGGAGGTCATGCCGGAACAGCCGGCCATCTCGGACTTCTCGGGTCTGGTCGCGGCCGTCGCCCGCCACCGCGTCGACCCGCCGCGCCTGGGTGTCGATCCCGACCCCGCGTGGCGGGCCGCGGCCCTGCTGCACACCATCGCGCTGCTCAGACCCCTTCCGGCGAGCAACGCGCGGTTCGCCGCCGCGACCGCGGTCGCCTATATGCACGCCTCCGGCGAGGGCATCGACCCGCCGTACGGGGCGCTGATCGACCTGGTCCGCGACATCCTCTCGGGCAAGTCCGACGTCTTCGACGCGGCCAGCCACATCCGTTCCTGGCGGATCTGAGGCTCCTGGCAGATTCACGGGGGGCGGGGCCGGGCCCATGGGAGACGGAGCCCTCATGGACGGGGCCCTCACGGACGGGGCCCTCACGGACGGGGCCCACCGGGGCCCCGTCCCGCGTCAGCCCGCCGAGCCGAGCTCCTCGGCCAGCGCCTGCTTCTCCAGCGTCTCGCGCCGCTCCTCGGCCGGGGCGTGTCCGGCCGCCTCCGCCGCCTGGACGCGCTCGGCCTCGGCGAGCAGCGAGTGCCCGGTGGCCAGGACGCCGATGCCCAGCGCGACCGCCGCTGCCCCGATGTAGAAGGGCAGATGCACACCGCTGTGCTCGGCTATCTTGCCCGCCGCGTACGGGGCCAGACCGCCGCCGATGAAGCGGACGAAACCGTAGGAGGCGGAGGCGACGGGCCGTTCGACGGGGGCGACGGTCATCACCGCCTGGGTGGTGATGGTGTTGTTGATCCCGATGAAGGCGCCCGCCACGATCACCGCCACGATCAGCGTCGTCTTGGAGTCGGTGAACAGACCGATGACGAGGATGTCGAGGGCGAACAGCGCCAGATTCAGATACAGGGACCGGGCTATGCCCAGCCGCGCCTGCAGCCAGGGGGCGCCGAAGACCGAGAAGAAGGCGACGAGCACACCCCAGCCGGTGAAGACGTAGCCGAGCTCATGGGTGCCCAGGTCCATCGGGAACGGGGCGTAGCCCAGCACCGTGAAGAAGCCCCAGTTGTAGCAGAGCGCGGTCAGCCCCATGGTGAGCAGTCCGCGGTGGCGCAGCGCCTTGATCGGGTCGGCGATCGAGGCCCGGCGCGCCGGGGTCGGAGTGGGCTGGACCAGCACGATCGTCGCGATCAGCGCGATGGCCATCAGGACCGCCACGCCGAAGAACGGCCCGCGCCAGCTGATCGAGCCGAGCTCGCCGCCCAGCAGCGGCCCGATCGCGATGCCGATGCCCAGCGCGGTCTCGTAGAGGATGATCGCGCCGGCGAAGCCACCGCTGGCCGAGCCCACGATGACGGCCAGCGAGGTGGCGATGAACAGGGCGTTGCCCAGCCCCCATCCGGCGCGGAAGCCGACGATCCCGTCGATGCTGCCGGACGCCCCGGCCGCCGCGCTGAAGAGCACGATGAGCACCAGACCGGCCACCAGGGTGCGCTTGGCGCCGATACGGCTGGAGACGAACCCGGTGACCAGCATGGCGACGGCGGTGACCACCAGATAGCTGGTGAACAGCAGCGACACCTGGCTCGGCGTGGCATGCAGCTTGGCGGAGAGGGAGGGCAGGATCGGATCCACGAGGCCGATGCCCATGAAGGAGATCACACAGGCGAAGGCGACCGCCCATACGGCCTTCGGCTGCTTGAAGGGGTTGGGGGCGCTGGGATGAGCGGACAAATGATGCTCCGTCGTTCAGGGCCCGAGCCGTGACGACATGGCGAGCCGTGGCGCGGCAGGGTGCCGGTTGATCAGGAAGCGGTGTCTCCCGGGGACTTCCGCGCCCGTGCCGCGCTCTCGACCAGCCGCTGGAAGGCGGGGGTGGCGGCGCGGACGGCGGTGGCGAGTGCCTGTTCGTCCTCGGGGGAGAGGGTGGCCAGCAGTTCGGCGAGCCGGTTCGTACGGCCGCGGCGCCGCTCGGCGAGCAGCTCCCGCCCGGCGTCGGTGATCGCCACCAGCACCACCCGCCCGTCGTGCGGATCGTCGACCCGGGTCACCAGACCCTGTCGCTCCAGCCGCTGGATCAGCTGGGTCATCGAGGGCTGGGTGACGCCCTCGTCGGCGGCCAGGGCCGTGAGCCGGAACGGGCCCTCCCGGCTGAGCCGGCCGAGGGTCGAGGCCGCGGTGAAGCTGATGTCCCGGTTGGTCAGATGGCGCACCGCGAGGAACGCCAGCTGCTCCAGCGCCTCCGCGACCTCCTCACGGGTGGCGGGGGCGTCGGATTCCCGGGGACCGGACTGCTGTGTGTATTCCACATCTACTTTTATATCACGCCTCTATATAGGCAGGCTATGCAGCAGACTATGCAGATGGTCGCAGCCCCGGGCGGGCGCCGACACACAGCCCCGGACGGGCGCCCTCGGGCACACCGCCTCAGCGGAAGATTCCGGTGTGGCCGAGGGAGTAGCGGCCGGGCTGGGGGTAGACCGCGAGCCCGTGCGGGCCGCCGCCGACCGGGATCCGGGCGCGCAGCCGGCCGGTGCGGGTGTCGATCGCGTAGACCTCGGCGTTGTAGCGGCCCGAGAGCCACAGCACCTTGCCGTCGGTGGACACCCCGCCCATGTCGGGGCTGCCGCCGCCGGGGAGCCGCCACCGCCGCACCAGCTTGCCGGTCTTGAAGGACAGCACCGAGATGGTGCCCTCGCCGCGGTTGGAGATGTACAGGGAACGGGAGTCGCGGCTGACGTAGAGGCCGTGCGTGCCCTTCCCGGTGGGCAGCAGCCGCGGCTTGCCGAAGGTGTCGCCGTTGAGCACCCACAGGCCGTTCGCCACCATGTCGGCGACGTACCAGGTCTTGCCGTTGGGCGAGATCTTGACGTCCTGCGGCATGGCCCCGGCGATCGGCAGCCGCTGCTTGGCGATCACCTTCTTCTTCGCCGTGTCCACCTTCAGCAGCTCACCGGAGAACTCGCACGAGACGATGAAGTAGCGCCCGTCCGGCGAGAAGTCCGCGTGGTTGATCCCGTAGCAGTCCACCGGCACCGACTTGACCACCTTCATGGTGTGCGCGTCCCGGAAGACCAGCGCCCGGTCCATGGAGGCCATCACCACGGCGTACTTCCCGTCCGGGGTGAAGTAGAGGTTGTACGGGTCGTGGACGTCCACCGGGCGGCCCACCCGGCCGTTGGCGGGGTTGATGGGGGTGAGGGTGTTCCCCAGGTCGTTGTTGACCCACAGCGTCTTCAGATCCCACGAGGGCACCACGTGCTGCGGCTGGTGGCCCACCCGGAACGTGCGGATGACCTTGAACTTCTCCGGGTCGATGACGCTCACCGTGTCCGAGAGCGTGTTGGGCACGTACACCCGCGACGGATAGTCCTTCACCGTCCGGGACAGCTTCCCCGGCCGGTCGGCCGCGTAGAGGTCATGCGGGTCCAGCGGGGGCGGCATCCCCGGCAGCAGCCGGGCCAGTTCGGCCTTCTTCTCCGCCTTCTTCTTCGCCGCGGCCGACGCCTGGAGCGCGCTCTGCCGCGCCGACGCCGACGCCGCCCGGTCCGGCCCGTGCTCGCTCGAGGAGGCGCAGGCCGGAACCGCCGCCCCGCACAGCAGCAGGGCCGCCGCGGCCCGGACCGTGGCACGCCGCCGGTGTGTGCGGGAGGGGGAGCGGGACGAGCCACGGGCCACGGGTTCCTCCAGCGGTGAGGGTGGGCTTCGGCCGTCCCCCGCACCGTGGCCGGCCATGGCCTCACCCTGGCACCGCCCCCTGTCACCGGCATCCGCCGGCGGCCAGGCGGGGGAGGGGCGTACCGCGCTCGGCGGAAGCGCCCGGGCCGTACGGGCGTAGGATCGCGGCCGACACCCGGGGAAGGCCCCGGGGGCTTCACGGCTTCACGGCTTCATGCCTTTACGGCTTCATGGCTTCACGGCTTCACGCGGAGGGGGACGGACAGTGCGGTTCGGAGTGCTGGGCACCGGACACTGGGCGGCCGAGACGCACGCGGCGGCGCTCGCCGCGCACCCCGTGGCCGAACTGGCCGGGATATGGGGGCGCGATCCGGCGAAGGCGCAGGCTCTGGCGGACCGCTGGGGCACCCGTGCCTACCCGGACGCCGACGCGCTCATCGCCGACGTGGACGCCGTGGCCATCGCCCTCCCGCCGGACATCCAGAGCGGACTCGCCGAGCGGGCCGCGCTGGCCGGGCGCCATCTGCTGCTGGACAAGCCGCTGGCCTTCGGCACCGAGGAGGCCGACCGGATCGTGCACGCCGTGGACGAGCGCGGGCTGGCCTCGGTCGTGTTCTTCACCAACCGCTTCGCGGCGCCCGTCGAGACCTTCCTCCAGCAGGCCGCGGCGGACGGTGGCTGGGACGGCGGCCGCGCCACCGCCTTCGCCTCGATCTTCCAGCCCGGCGGCCGCTACGGCGGCTCCCGCTGGCGGCGGGAGCGCGGCGGGCTGTGGGACGTCGGCCCGCACTCGCTGTCCGTCCTGCTGCCGGTGCTCGGACCGGTGGCCGAGGTCACCGCCCTGGAGGGGCCGCGCGGCGCGGCGCATGTGCTGCTGCGCCACCACTCCGATGCCATCGGCACGCTCGCGCTCACCCTGGACGCCCGGCCCGCCGCCCAGGGCTTCTCCTGCGACTTCTACGGCGAGCGGGGGATCGCCGCGGTGCCCGAGGCGGGGACCACCGCGGTGGACGCCTTCGCCACGGCCGTCGACCGGCTGCTGAGCGCGGCCCGCGACGGCGGCGCGGCCGATCCCTGCGACGTACGGTTCGGCCGCGAGGTCGTCGCCGTGCTGGAGGCCGCCGACCGTTCCGGCCGCGAGGGGCGCACCGTCGTGCCGCGCTGAGCGCGCGCTGTCCCGTGGTGAGCCAGCGCCCCAGCTGAGTGCCCTCCGCTGACTGCTCTCCGCGCTGAGCGCCGCCCGCGCTGAGCGCCGCCCGCGCTGAGCGAGCGCCCCGACGCTGAGCGCACCCGTCGCTGAGCGCGCCCGCCCCGCGCCGAGTGCGCGCCGCGCTCCGCTGAGTGGGGGAAGGCTTCCCCTTCCCCCGCATACTCCGGCGTTCCCGGGGGAACCGGGGGCCATGACCAAGCTCTGCCTGCCCGATGGCATCCGAGCCTGCCTGTTCGACCTCGACGGGGTGCTGACCCGCACCGCGGTGGTGCACGCGGCGGCGTGGAAACAGATGTTCGACGAGTACCTGCGGCGGCGTGACGGCCCCTCCTTCCGCCCCTTCGACTCGGGCCGTGACTACGACGAGTACGTGGACGGCCGTCCGCGCGCCGACGGGGTGCGCACCTTCCTCGCCTCCCGGGACATCGAGCTCCCCGACGGCGAGCCGGACGACCCGCCCGACAAGGACACCGTGCACGGCCTGGGCAACCGCAAGAACATCCTCGTCCTGGAGAAGATCCGGGAGGAGGGAGTGGAGGCGTACCCGGGCTCGGTGCGCTTCGTGGAGGCCGTGCGCGCCGAGGGACTGCGGACCGCGGTCGTCTCCTCCAGCGCCAACTGCCGCGATGTGCTGATCGCCGCCGGTATCGAGCACCTCTTCGAGGTGCGGATCGACGGTGTGGTCGCCGCCGAGCGCAAGCTGCCCGGCAAACCGCACCCCGACACCTTCCTGGAGGCCGGACGGGAGCTGGCCACCGGGCCCGGGGCGGCCGCCGTCTTCGAGGACGCCCTGGCCGGCATGGAGGCCGGGCACTCCGGGCACTTCGGCTGTGTCGTCGGCGTGGACCGAGTGGGCCAGGCCGACGCGCTGCGCGCACACGGCGCCGACATCGTGGTCAAGGATCTCGCCGAGCTGCTGGAGGACGACTCGTGATCACCGATTCCTCGTATGCCGTCGACCCCTGGCTGCTGCGGGAGACCGATCTCCGGCTCGATCTGCTGCCGCAGAGCGAATCGGTCTTCGCGCTCTCCAACGGCCATGTCGGCTGGCGTGCCAACCTCGACGAGGGGGAGCCCCACGGCCTTCCCGGCTCCTACCTCAACGGGGTGTACGAACGGCGTCCCCTGCCCTACGCCGAGGCCGGATACGGCTACCCCGAGGCCGGCCAGACCATGATCAACGTCACCAATGGCAAGATCATCCGGCTGCTGGTGGACGACGAGCCCTTCGACCTGCGCTACGGACGGCTGCGCTCCCATGAGCGGGTGCTCGATCTGCGCGGCGGAGTGCTCCACCGCACCTGCGAATGGACCTCCCCCTCCGGCATCAGCGTGCGGGTCCGCTCCACCCGGCTGGTCTCCCTCACCCAGCGGGCCATCGCCGCCGTCGCCTACGAGGTGGAGGCCGTCGACGCCCAGATCCGCGTCGTCGTCCAGTCCGAACTGGTCGCCAACGAGCAGCTCCCCGAGCGCGGCGGCGACCCCCGGGTGGCCGAGGCCCTGGAGTCCCCGCTCAAGCCCGAGGAGAACGCCGCCGACGACAAGCGGCTGCGGCTGATCCACTGCACCGAGGCCAGCTGCCTGCGGGTCGCGGCCGCCGCCGACCACCTGATCACCGGGCCGCCGCCCACCCGCTACGCCAGTGAGAGCGCCGACGACGTGGCCCGGCTGACCGTCACCTCGGTGCTGGAGCCGGGCCAGGTGCTGCGGCTGGAGAAGTTGGTGGCCTACGGCTGGTCCGGCGCCCGCTCGCTGCCCGCCGTACGGGACCAGGTCGAGGCCGCGCTGGCCGGGGCCGCCAGCACCGGCTGGCGCGGCCTGGTGGCCCAGCAGCGCGGCTGGCTGGAGGACTTCTGGTCCCGCGCCGACGTCGAGGTCGAGGGGGATGCCGAGATCCAGCAGGCCGTGCGCTTCGCCCTCTTCCACGTCCTCCAGGCCGGCGCCCGCGCCGAGGAACGGGCCATCCCCGCCAAGGGCCTCACCGGCTCCGGGTACGACGGCCACTCGTTCTGGGACACCGACACCTTCGTCCTGCCCCTGCTCACCTACACCTTCCCCGAGTCCGTGGCCGAGGCGCTGCGCTGGCGGCAGTCCATCCTGCCCGCCGCCCGGGACCGGGCCCGGCAGCTGGGCCACGAGGGCGCCGCCTTCCCCTGGCGCACCATCGACGGCTCGGAATGCTCCGCCTACTGGCCGGCCGGCACCGCGGCCTTCCACGTCAACGCCGATGTGGCGGACGCGGTGGTGCGTTACGTGGCCGCCACCGGCGACGACGAGTTCGAGCGCGAGACCGCCGTGGAACTGCTGGTGGAGACCGCCCGGCTGTGGCGCTCCCTCGGCCACCACGACCACCACGGCCGCTTCCACATCGACGGGGTGACCGGCCCCGACGAGTACAGCGCCATCGCGGACGACAACGTCTACACCAACCTCATGGCCCAGTCGAACCTGCGGGCCGCCGCTGACATCGTCGAACGCCACCCGGACAAGGGCGCCGAACTGGGCGTCGACGACGAGGAGGCCGCCGCCTGGCGGGACGCCGCCGAGTCCATGACCGTCCCGTACAACAAGACCCTGGGCGTCCATGAGCAGTCCGCGGACTTCACCGGCCACCAGGAGTGGGACTTCCAGGGCACCCACGCCGACCAGTACCCGCTGATGCTCCACTTCCCCTACTTCGACCTGTACCGCAAACAGGTGGTCAAACAGGCCGACCTGGTGCTGGCGATGTATCTGCGCGGCGAGTGCTTCACCGAGGAGCAGACGGCACGCAACTTCGACTACTACGAGCGGCTGACGGTCCGGGACTCCTCGCTTTCCGCATGCGCCCAGGCCGTCATGGCCGCCGAGGTCGGCCATCTGCGGCTCGCCTACGACTACCTGGGCGAGGCGGCCCTGATGGATCTGAAGGACCTGGAGCACAACACCCGCGACGGTCTGCACATCGCCTCGCTCGCCGGCACCTGGATCGCCCTGGTCGCCGGGTTCGGCGGGATGCGGCACCGCGACGGCAGGCTGGAGTTCTCGCCCAAGCTCCCCGAGAAGCTGGCCCGGCTCGCCTTCACCATGCAGGTGCTGGGCCGGAGGCTGCGGGTGGAGATCACCAACCGCTCCGTCACCTACTCCGTGGCCGAGGGCGCCCCCCTGGAGATCCGGCACTACGGCCGGCCCATCACCGTCTCCGAGAAGACCCCCCGGACCTGCGACATCGACGAGCTGACGGCACGTCCCGAACCCCGCCAGCCCCCCGGCCGCCGTCCGAACCGCCGCGCCTGAGGTACGGACGCCCCACGTCATGACACCCGCACGCCACGCCACACCCCGCACGCCACCACGCCACCCACAGCGAGGAGCGCCCGATGGACCCCCTGGAGGCCCTGGACCGGATCGCGTTTCTCCTGGAGCGCGCCCAGGCGCCGACCTACCGGGTGCGTGCCTTCCGCACGGCCCAGTCGGTGCTCGCCGACCTGGACCCCCAGGAGGTGGAGCGGCGCGCCGCGAACGGCACCCTCCGGTCGCTCAAGGGCCTTGGCCCCAAGACCTCGCAGGTGGTCCAGGAGGCGCTGAAGGACCAGGTGCCCGGGTATCTGGCGAAGCTGGAGGCCGAGGCCGCCGAGGCCGGGCGCGAGCCCGACGAGGACGCGGCGAAGCTGTGCGCCGCGCTGCGCGGGGACTGCCATATGCACTCGGACTGGTCCGACGGTGGCTCCCCGATCGAGCTGATGGCCCGTACGGCGGCGCGGCTGGGGCACACGTGGGCGGTGCTGACCGACCATTCCCCGCGGCTGACGGTGGCCCGCGGCCTCTCGGCGGACCGGCTGCGCGCCCAGCTGGAGGTGGTGGCGGAGCTGCGCGCGAAGCTCGCCCCGTTCCAGCTGCTCACCGGGATCGAGGTCGACATCCTCCCCGACGGCTCCCTGGACCAGGACCCGGAGCTGCTGGACCAGCTGGACGTGGTCGTGGCCTCGGTCCACTCCAAGCTGCGGATGGACGCCCGCCCCATGACCCGCCGGATGGTCACCGCCGTCAGCGATCCGCTGGTCGATGTGCTGGGCCACTGCACCGGACGGCTGCTCGGCGGCAAACGCCCCGAGTCGGCCTTCGACCATGAGGAGGTCTTCGGCGCCTGCGCGGCGGCGGGCACCGCCGTGGAGATCAACTGCCGCCCGGAGCGGCTGGATCCGCCGCGCAGGCTGCTGCGGGAGGCCGTGCGGGTGGGGACGTTCTTCTCCATCGACACCGACGCCCACGCGCCCGGCCAGCTCGACTGGCAGCCAGGCGGATGCGCCCGGGCCGTGGAATGCGGGGTGCCGGCGGAGCGCGTCATCACCACCTGGACCGCCCGGCAGTTGGTGGACTGGACCCGCACGCGCAAGCCCCCGCGCCGTGCCGGTGCCGGGCACGGGAGTTGACGGCGGGCATACGCCGCCGCATGGGTCTTCGCGGCCGGCGCCTGCCTTCCGGCGATCGGCATCTGGACGGGCGTCCTGGACGGGGTGTCCGCCTGAGAGGGGGACGGTCAGGGGCGGTCGCAGGTCGACAGGCCGGGCCGCCAGCGGCAGGCGATGGCGGCGAACCCGCCGTCCGCCGTGACCGGCACGGACAGGGTCTGCCCGCCGCGCACCACCGTGGGCCTGCGGACCAGACCGTCCGGGCCGTCCAGGATCAGATCGACCAGCCAGCGGCCCGGCTCCAGCCGCAGCGGCACCTCGGCGGTGTGCGCGGGGCCGGTGAACGTACCGCCGATGAACCACCGCGAGCCGCTGGCGCGGGCGAGCACCGCGCTCTCACCCGGCCGCCCCGCCAGCAGCCGGGTGCGGTCCCAGGTGGCCGGGATCTGCTCCAGGAACCGGCGGGCGAGCGGACGGGCGTCGTACGACTCCGGGGTGCCCGCCAGGTTCTGGATCCCGGACTCGTAGAGCACCGACAGGCCGACCTCGCCCGCGTCCGACGCCGCGTTGGGGCGCTGGGGCCGGTGGAAGGCCCCGGGGGTGAAGTCCATGGAGCCGATGACATTGCGGGTGAAGGGCAGCGTCGCCAGGTGCTGCGGGGTGTTGGTCCGCTTCTCCTCGCCGTTCACGCCCTCCATCGTCATCACCTGCGGCCAGGTGCGCTGAATGCCCTTGGGGATCGTCGAGCCGTGGAAGTTGACGAGCAGATGGTGGGCCGCGGTGCCCTTGAGGATCTCGTCGTACCAGCCCAGCGTCTCCTGGGACTCGGAGTCCATGAAGTCGATCTTGACGCCCTTCACCCCCCACCGCTCCAGGGTGGGCAGCCACTGCTCGCGCTCCTCGGCGGTGTCGAGGTCACGGTGGTGGATCCAGACCTGGATGCCCACCCGCCGCTCGCGGGCGTAGTCCACGAGCTGCGGGATCCAGCTGTTCTTCTGCCAGTCGGGATCGGTGACGTCCCACTGGTCGGGGTCGAAGTACCAGCCCGCGTCGACCACCACATACGGCCATCCGCGCTGGGCCGCGTAGTCCACGTACCCCTTCTGCATCGACAGGCTCTGCCCGGCCGGCTTGCCGCCCGCGAGCCAGGTCCACAGGGCGGGGCCGGGCCGGATCCACGAGGTGTCGGCGACGCGCGACGCCGGTGCCAGATCGTCGGTGAAGGTGGACTGGGTGACGGTCGGCAGATCGCCCACGATCAGGGCGCGCCAGGGTGTGCTGAGCGGCCCGTCGGACTCGACCCGCTCGTCCCACAGGCCGATACGGTACGTGGGCGCCCCCTGCTGGTGGATCAGCCGGGCCGCGGAGTAGCGGCCGGTCAGATCCGACTCCGCGATCAGGGCGTAGCCGCCGCCGGTCTCGAAGAGCGCCTGCGCCATGTACTCACCGGTGGGCGCGGTCGCCGCGGTGTACTCCTTGAACAGGTTCTCGTTGTCCTTGCGGTAGTCGCCCAGCCACGCGGCCGCGTCCGGGGGCAGGGTGAAGGCCGAGGTCTCGCCGAGGACATCGCCGCTGCCGGAGGGCAGGTCGTAGCGGTAGGCGACCCCGTCGTCCGATACCCGCACCACGAGGTCCAGCCGGGCGTTCCCGTCGCCCCGGAACCGGAAGCGGGTCTCGGTCATCCGCGCGGCGCGCGAGCGCTCCTTGCCGGCCGTCGACCGGTAGTGCTCCACGACGGTGCGGTCGTGGCGCCCCAGATAGCCCAGCCCGTGCGACAGATCCGCCCGCTCGGTGACGATGCCCACGGGCGAGGGCTCGACCACCGTACGTCCGCCCCGGGACACCTGGAGCGTCAGCGCTCCCGATGCGCCGTCAAGCCGCAGCTGGGCGAGCGGACCGGAGCGGGGCGAGGGGCCGCGCACGGTCCAGGCGGAGTCCTTCGCCTGTGCGGGCCCGGTGATGAAGAGCGTCATGGCCAGGACGCCGCAGAGCAGAAATGCCACTGCGGAGCGTCGGTAAGATCTCGGCATCGTTGCCTCCCGAGGCCGATACGTTACCGAGTCATCCGATAACTGGGGAGGGGTTGGGCGCCATTACGTCCCATCAAGGGTCGTGGGGTCGTGAGAGATCGGATCTATGGCTTGGCTGCTTCCGGAGACGGCACCACGGGTCAAGGGGCCGCAGGTTCACATCCTGTCGTCCCGGCGGTGTAGAGGGTCTTCGCAGGTCAATACCTGTGAGGGCCCTCTTTTCGCGCAGGCCGCGCCCTCAACGATCGGTGAGATGCGATCGCACCGCCTCGGCCCCGACCCGGCCGCGTCCGGAGAACCACAGGTTGAAGGGCACCCGCTCTCCCGGCTGCAGCGTCGGGGGGTCGAGGAGGGCGACGTGGATGCCTTGCCGGGACATCCGCAGTGTGCTGTGCGCGCGTACGGTCACTGCCTTCGGCCGCCGGACGGTACCCGGGCGCTTCCGGTCGGGCGCGCGCAGCATGGAGACTCCCAGCTCCGGGGAGTCGGCGAAGACCAGGGTGTCGTCCGTGTCCCCGACGTTGCGAATCGTGAAGTAGGCGGCAGCCGTCTGCCCGTTGGACGGGACGATACGGCCGCCACTGACCCGGATCCTCGGTGTGGGCTCACCCGCCGCCCCGGTCGCCGTGTACCCCGTGAGCAGGGCCAACGCGAGTGCGCAGCCGCCCACCGGCACCAGTGCCGCCCGTATTCCCCGGGCCGTCGTCTCCCTCAGGCGCCGTCGTGGTGCGGTGCGGTCATCGGTCGCTGAGGACATCGGACTTCCTTCCCGGGTAGCCGTGCTCGGTGGCCGCGGGGCCGTAGGGGGAGAGGGGAGCGGGCAGGGTGCCGGTCTGCCACCCGCCGGGGGTGTAGTACCGCAGCCGCAGGCTGTTGGTGACGACCAGGACCGAACTCGCGGACATGGCCGCGGCCGCCACCATGGGGTTGAGCCAGCCGGTCGCGGCCAGCGGAACGGTGACCACGTTGTAGCCGAAGGCCCAGACGAGGTTGGCGCGGATGGTGCTCAGTGTGCGCCGGGTGAGCCGGATGGCGTCGACGACGGCCAGCATGTCGTTGCGTACGAGGGTGATGTCGGCCGCGCCGATCGCGGCGTCGGTGCCGCCGCCCATCGCCATCCCCAGATCGGCGGAGGCCAGCGCGGCGGCGTCGTTGACCCCGTCGCCGATCACCGCGACGCACCGGCCCTGCTCGCGCAGTGCGGTGACGATACGTTCCTTCTCCTCCGGGGTCACTCCGGCGTGGACCGTGTCGATGCCCGCCCGTTCCGCCATCGCATGGGCGGGGGCGGCGCCGTCACCGGTCACCAGTACCGGCTCGATGCCCAGCGCACGTACTTCGCGCACCGCCTCGCGACTGGTGGGCCGCAGGCTGTCCCCGACGGCGAGCAGCCCCGTGGGGCGGTCGTCGATCTCCACGATCACGGCGGTGTGCGCGGCGCGTTCGGCGGCCTCGCGCGCCCGGCGCAACGGCTCCGGCAGGGGTTCCGACGGCCGGGGGCGGCGTACCCGCACCTCACGGCCGTCCACACGCCCGGACACGCCCTCACCGGCAACAGCCCGGAAGCCCGTCACCTCCGGCAGCCGCGCGACCCCGTCCTCCTCGCGGCGGGCGGCCGCGACCACCGCCCGGCCGATGGGGTGCTCGGAGCCCTGCTCCACGGCCGCGGCCAGCCGGAGCACCTCCCTCGCCTCCGGACCGCCCTCCGCCACGGTCGTGTCGATCAGCGTCATGTGCCCTGTGGTGAGTGTGCCGGTCTTGTCGAAGACCGCGGTGTCCACGCGGCGCAGCCGCTCCAGCGCCTCCGGGCCGCGGACGAGGACGCCGAGTTGCGCCCCTCGTCCACTGGCCACCAGGAACGCGGTCGGTGTGGCGAGCCCCAGCGCACACGGGCAGGCCACCACGAGCACGGCCACGGACGCGGTGACGGCCGTCTCACCCGCCGCGCCCGCGCCGAGCCAGAAGCTCAGCACGGTGCCGGCGATCGCCACGATCACCGGCACGAAGACTCCCGCCACCGCGTCGGCGAGCCGTTGGATCCGGGCCTTGCCCGCCTGCGCCTCGGTCACCAGACGGGTGATGCGGGCGAGTTGGGTGTCGGCGCCGACCGCTGTGGCGCGCACGACGAGTATCCCGCCGGAGTTGACGGCGCCACCGACGACGGCGGTGCCGGGGGTCACCTCGACCGGTGCGCTCTCGCCGGTGACCAGGGAGAGGTCCAGCGCCGAGCCACCCTCGACCACCACACCGTCCGTGGCGACCTTCTCGCCGGGGCGCACCACGAACTCCCCTCCCGTGGTGAGTTCGGCCACCGGGACGCGGCGATTGCCGCCCGGTTCCCTCAACTCCACGTCCTTGGCGCCGAGTTCGGCGAGCGCCCGCAGCGCCGAGCCGCTCCGGTGCCGGGCCCGCGACTCCAGATGCCGCCCGAGGAGGACGAACAGGGGTACGGCGACCGCCGCCTCCAGATAGATATGGGGCACCCCGTCGTCGGCCGAGGGCAGCAGGCTGAACGGCATGCGCATCCCCGTCACGCCCGCGCCGCCCCAGAGCAGGGCGTACGCCGACCAGGCGAACGACGTGAGGACGCCGACGGACACCAGGGTGTCCATGGTGGCCGTGGCATGCCGCAGACCGCGCAACGCCCGCCGATGGAAGGGCCACGCACCCCAGGTCGCGACCGGCGTGGCGAGGGAAAAACAGGCAAACTGCCATCGCTCGAACTGCCAGGCGGGGACCATCGAGATGGCGATCACGGGCAGCGCCAGCACCGCCGTGATGACGAGCCGTTCGAGGTCGACGACCTCATCGCGGCCTGGCCCGTCGTCAGCCCCGTCCCGGGGCGATCGACTGTCGTCTTCTCCGGTGGCGGCGGGAGGCGCGGGGAGCTCGGCGGTGTAACCGGCCCGTTCGACGGTGGCGATCAGCTCCGCCGGGGCCACGGTGGCCGGGTGGGAGACCCGCGCCGTGCCGGTGGCCAGGTTCACGGTGGCGCTCACGCCTTCGACGCGGGCCAGTTTCTTCTCCACCCGGGCCACGCAGGCCGCGCACGTCATCCCGCCGATCAGCAGGTCGGTGGTGCGCGCGGACACGCCGGACGAGGTGATCGGATCGGACGCGGTGTCCGGCCGCTCGCTCATCGGGCCCCTCCCCTAGCGCTGGGGTCCTGCGGCCCCATGCCGTGGGTATCCATGCCTCCGGCCCCGCCGTCCTGCGGCACACTCCGATGGATACCGGGCGCCACTGGACCGGCCGCCCGCCCCACCGCGTAGGAGGCGGCCATCAACACCGCCAGGAGGACGAGAAACCCGGTCAGGGCGGGAGGCGGCAGTGCGCGCCGCGCCCGGGCGACGCGCGGCTCCGCTCCGTCGGGCGCCGGTCGCGGCGTCGAGGAGGTATCGGTCAACGGCATCTTCGGCACTCCTCTGTGCGGGCTCGGCGGAAACGGCCGGGGTTCGCTCACCTTTACGGTCCGGGGCGGTCGACCGCTCACCGTACGGAGGCTCTGTCACACAAGGAGAAAAACCGGCCCGGCCGGGAACTGCCGGGGCGTGTCAGCCGACATCTGAGCTGTGAGAGGTTTCCGCCCCGGCCCGGCGGAGAGCGGAAAGTCCGACGTGGCAGCGGCCGGGGCACACCTGTCCACCCAGTCAAGCGGAGGGGCCGGGTGCGGCGGAGGGCGAGCGGTCGCCACTCCACCACACCCGGGGGCGCCACGGACGGCAGGGTCGGTACGGCGGCACGAACGTTCGGCCATGCTCTGTGGCGTACGTCACGCCACATCTCCGGAACTCCTTCCTCCGGAGGCCCGACTACTGGGCTGGTGCGGCTCCGGCCGACCAGCATCGTCCCCGAGCCAGGAGTTCCCATGTCCGCCGAACCCGTCGCCGCCGACACCGAGGACGGACCACACCGGCCTGACGCGCCACAGCCCGGCGCCGCACCCCGGACATCGGACTCGGGCGCGGGTCCTGGTGGCTGGTCGGCTCTGCGCCCGTTGGCCCTGCGACTGCACTTCTACGCGGGTGTCCTCGTCGCGCCCTTCCTGCTGGTGGCCGCCGCGACCGGGCTTCTCTACGCGGGCTCCCTCCAGGCCGAGAAGATCGTCTACGACCACGAGCTGCGGGTCCCGGCCGGCAAGAGCGAGCTGCCGCTCTCCCAGCAGATCGCCGCCGCCCGCGAGGCCCACCCCGAGGGGGAGATCGGCGCGATCCGCCCCTCACCGGAGGCGGGTGCCACGACGCGCGTGCTGCTCTCCGGCGTCAAGGGTGTCGACCCCGAGCACAAGCTGGCCGTCTTCGTCGACCCGTACACGGGGAAGGTGCGGGGCGCGCTGGAGCAGTACGGCACCAGTGGCGCGCTGCCGCTGCGCACCTGGATCGACGATCTGCACCGCAATCTGCATCTCGGCGACACTGGCCGTCTCTACAGCGAGCTCGCCGCCAGTTGGCTGTGGGTGATCACCGGCGGCGGTCTGGTGCTGTGGATCGCCCGCCGCCGCAAGGGCTCGGCGAAGCGGAAGCTCCGTGCCACGGCGTTGCCGGACCGGTCCGCCACGGGCCGCAGGCGGACGATGTCCTTTCACGGCTCGGTCGGGGTCTGGGCGGCGCTGGGGCTGTTCTTCCTGTCCGCGACCGGTCTGACGTGGTCCACGTACGCGGGCGCGAACGTCACCGACCTCCGCGCCTCCCTCGGCCAGGCCACTCCGGCCGTCAGCTCCGCCGTCGGCGGCGAACACGCCGGACACGGCTCCATGCAGGGCATGGAGGGCATGGACATGGGCGGGTCGAGCGGAAAGGGCGGCGAATCCGCCGATGTCGGCGTCGACGCCGTGCTGAAGGCCGCGCGTGCCGAGGGACTGGGCAACCCGGTGGAGATCGTCCCGCCCGCCGGGCCCGGCACCGCGTACACCGTCAGCCAGATCCAGCGCAGCTGGCCCGAGAAGCAGGACGCCGCCGCCGTCGACCCGGCGACCGGCCAGGTCACCGATGTGGTGCGGTTCGCCGACTATCCCCTGCTGGCCAAGCTCTCCCGCTGGGGCATCGACGCCCACATGGGGAGTCTGTTCGGGCTCCCCAACCAGATCGCCCTGGCCGCCCTCGCGCTCGCCCTGATCTTCCTGATCGTGTGGGGCTACCGGATGTGGTGGCAGCGCGGTCGGGCCGGTGCCTTCGGCCGCCCCATCCCGCGCGGCGCCTGGCGGCAGGTGCCGTCGTACGTCCTCGCGGTGTTGACCGTCGTCGTCGCGGTCCTCGGGTACTACCTGCCGCTCCTCGGCATTCCCTTGGCCGCCTTCCTGGTCATCGACCTCGCGCTCGGCCGCCTGGCCGACCGGCGCGGGCAACCGGCTCAGACGGCCGGTGGCTGACGTGAACACCGGTGCGCATACGCACGTATGGCCGGGGTCAGCGACGTGAGCGTCGATTTCCCGCGCAACGAGGCCACTGTGGGCGGCGACACAGTCGACGACGAGCGGGTGCGCGCCGCCATCACCGAAGCGGGATACGCCGTTGCTCACGGTCTCCGCACTACTCGAGAGAAGGTTCAGCGATGCCCCACAGGCCGACCACGCCCGAGGAACGGGTGACATTGCCGGACGTTCCTGAGCGCCGTCGCACGGCGGTGGTCCGATGATCGCCGCGACGGGGCTGCGCTGGGTCCTGACCGTGCTGTTCCTCGTGCCCGCCCTCTCCGCCGTGCGGCGTGCCGTTGCACCCGAACGCGCCGGTGGCGGACCGGGCGCCGCCGGGAGAGTCGCGCATCTGCTGCACGCGATGATGGCCTTCGCCATGGTGGCGATGGTCTGGCCGTGGGGCATGGACCTCCCCGCCCGGCCGCAGATCATCCTGTTCACGCTGGGCGGGGCGTGGTTCGCAGGGGTGGCCCTGGCCCGCCCGGCTCCACTCTCCGCCGCGCACGCGCTGTCGGGTGCCCTACCGCACGTGGTGATGATGGGTGCGATGGCCTGGATGGCCGCCGCGATGGTCTCGTCCTCGTCCATGTCGGGGCACGGCGGCTCCGGCGGGATGGCGGACATGCCCGGGATGGACATGTCCGGTGGGTCCGGTGCCGTGGCCATGACCCTCACCGGAACCGGGCCGCGACTGACCGCCGGACTGCTGGCCGGGCTGCTCCTCCTGCTCGCCCTGCGGTGGCTGGCGCGGGGATTCGACGCCGCCCGGCTCGATGGCACCACCGGGCCGCGGCACCCCTCGGCACCGGCCGAGCGCGACGCGTTGGATCTCGGCTGCCACGGCGCGATGGCACTGGGTATGGCGGTGGTGTTCGTCCTGCTGGTGTGAATCCGCGGGGCCGGGACCTGGCCCGTCGATCGGGCCGACCCCCTGTACCGGACCGGCGAAATCCGTGACGCGATTCGAAAGACTTGGCACATGGCACAAACCGGGCAGGAACCCACTCGTAACACGACGCGGCCGCCCCGCGCGCTGCCACCGCCCGCGCTGTGCGGCTTCCTTCTGCTGCTCGCCATCGTGTTCACGGCCTCCTACGCCGTGGGCGCCCACATGGGGCCCGTCGCCCCCGGCATGCACGGTCCAGGAGTGGTGGGAGACGACCCGGAGGGCGGACGCCACGGCGACGAGCCGGGCATGGGAGGCATGGACATGGGCCGCGGAGGCGGGCACTGATGGCCACGGATCCGGTCTCCGTGCGGGTGGAGACCGACTTGATGATCGGTGGCATGACCTGTGCCGCCTGCGTGAAGCGGGTCGAGAGGAAGCTGAGCAGGCTGGAGGGGGTCACCGCGACGGTGAACCTGGTGAGCGGACGGGCCCGTGTCCACCACCCCCGCGAGACAGGCGTCGAGCAGCTCGTCGAGGCTGTCCGGAGCGCGGGATACACGGCCGCGCTCCCCGAACCGCCGCGCCGGGAAGAGCGGTGGGAAGCCGGCGGTGACTCCGTGGAGGCGGACCGGCGCGAGCGGGACCGGCTGCTCGTCACCGCGCTGCTCGCGCTGCCGGTGCTGGTCCTGTCGATGGTGCCCGGGTGGCAGTTCCGCAACTGGCAGTGGCTGTGCTTCGTGCTCGCCGCGCCCGTGGCGGTCTGGGGAGCCTGGCCGTTCCACCGCAGGGCCGTATCCGGGCTGCGGCACTCGGCGGCCACCATGGACACCCTCGTCTCGCTCGGTGTGGCCGCCTCGTTCTCGTGGTCCTCCTACGCGCTGTTCCTCGGTGGAGCGGGCGCCCCCGGCATGCGGATGTCGTTCGGCCTGATGCCCATGGCCTCGGACGGTGTCGCCCACATCTACCTCGAGGCGGCGGTCGGCGTACCCCTGTTCGTCCTGGCGGGCCGCTACCTGGAGGCGAGGGCGCGGCGGGGCACCGGTGCGGCTCTGCGTTCCCTCGCACGGCTGGCGACGAAGGAAGTGGCCGTACGGGACGCCGCGGGCGAGCGTCTGGTCCCCATCGAGGAACTGCGGGTCGGGCAGATCTTCGTCGTCCGGCCGGGTGAACGTGTGGCCACGGACGGAGTCGTCACCGGGGGCAGTTCGGCGGTGGATCTCGCGCTGGTCACCGGGGAGAGCGAGCCCGTCGAGGTCGGACCGGGCGAACCCGTCGTCGGCGGTGCCGTCAATGTGGGTGGCCTGCTGCTGGTCCGGGCCACCGCCGTCGGCGCGGACACCCAACTGGCCCGTATCACCCGGCTGGTGACCGAGGCCCAGGCAGGCAAGGCGAAAGCACAGCGGCTGGCCGACCGGGCCGCCGGAGTCTTCGTACCGGTCGTGCTCACCCTGGCCGCCACCGTGCTCGGATTCTGGCTCGGCGCCGGAGCCGAACCTCAGGCCGCGATCACCGCGTGCGTGGCCGTGCTGGTCGTGGCCTGCCCCTGTGCCCTGGGCCTGGCGACCCCGACCGCGCTGATGGCCGCGACGGGCCGCGGGGCTCAACT
Source organism: Streptomyces sp. 5-10 (assembly GCF_014712245.1). NCBI lineage: Bacteria > Bacillati > Actinomycetota > Actinomycetes > Kitasatosporales > Streptomycetaceae > Streptomyces > Streptomyces sp. 5-10. The sequence goes on along the minus strand of NZ_JACVYG010000003.1, from coordinate 252,087 downwards.
GGGCGTTCTGGTCAGTGGCCCGCGGGCGTTGGAGGGCCTTGAGCACATCGATGCCGTGGTGCTCGACAAGACCGGCACCCTCACCTGCGGGCACATGAGCGTCGTCCGGGTCACGGCCGTGCCGGACGGCGTCGGCGAACAGCCGGCGGTCCGGCTCGCGGGCGCGGTCGAGCAGGGTTCCGAGCATCCCCTCGGACGCGCTGTCACCGCGTACGCACGGCGGGCCGCTTCCGGACAGCCACTTCCGGACGCGGCCGACTTCGCCGCGCTGCCGGGCCGGGGCGTGCGCGGCCGGGTGGACGGCAGACTGGTGGAGGTTCTGGCCCCGGACGAGGTGTTGCCCGGGCCGCTCGCCGAGGCGCTCCCCGCCGCCGAGGCGGCCGCCCACACCACGGTCGTGGTCCGCGTCGACGGCGTCACCGAGGCGCTGATCGAGGTCGGCGACGTGCTCAGGCCTGAGAGCTACCGGGCCGTGGACCGGCTGAAGCGCCTGGGAGTACGCCCGGTGCTCGCCACGGGCGACCACGAGGCGCCCGCCCGAGCGGTCGCCGCCCACGTGCGCATCGAGGAGGTACACGCCCGGTGCACGCCCGAGGCCAAGGCCGACCTCGTGCGCGCGCTGAGGGAGAGCGGCCGCCGGGTCGCCGTCGTCGGCGACGGGGTCAACGACGCGGCCGCCCTGGCTGGCGCCGACCTGGGCATCGCGATGGGCACGGGCACGGACGTGGCCATCGGAGCGTCCGACGTGACCCTGGTCCGCGGGGACATCGAGGCCCTGGCGGACGCCATCCGACTCGCCCGCGCCACTGTGAGCACCATCAGGGCCAACCTGCTCTGGGCCTTCGGCTACAACCTCGTCACCGTGCCGCTGGCCATGGTCGGACTGCTCAACCCCATGCTCGCCGCCGCCGCGATGTCCGCCAGCTCCCTGCTCGTGGTCGGCAACAGCCTGCGCCTGCGCGCCTGGCAGCCGTCGCCGGCCGGCAGGCGTCCCTCCCGTCCTGTCACCCGGATGCCACGGTGACGCCCGTGTCCGCCGCTTGCGGGCCGCATTTTCCGGATCCGTCGCCCGACACCGAGGTGGAGAACCGCCCGATGACATACGCCTCCTGGACGCCCAGCCCCCGTCGGATCAGGGACTCCCTCCTGGCCGCGGTCGCTCCGGTCTGCGCCTTCGTCCTCGCGCTCGGTGGCCTCGCCGCGTGGACCGCCAAGGGCAACGCGGGCAGCCCCCCACGGATCGGCGTCACCGGGGCACGGCTCTTCCTGCCGTCCCCGGACCTGCCGAAGACCGCGGCGTTCTTCCGGATCACCAACACGGGCGGTGCGCGGGACCGGTTGGTCGGGGTCACCTCCTCGGCGGTCACCGGGGAGATCTCCCTCAGCCGTCACCGGATGACCGGAAGAGGCGCCGCGTACCGGCAGACCACAAAGTCACTGCCGGTTCCGGCGGGCGGCGCCCTCGACATGTCACCGGAGACCAGTGATGTGACCGTCCCGGTCACGGCGCATTGGAGGAGGGGAGACGTGGTGCCCTTCACCCTCCGCTTCGAGCACAGCGGACGGGTCGAGGCCGAAGCCGTCGTGGTGCGCCCCGGCGAGGGGTGAGCGGTACGACTCTGCCACCCAACGGCGGGCCTTTGCCGAACGGCCCACGACTCCCGGGAACTCACGACCACTTCGCCGCGACTACTGCATCGGAACACTTCAGCCCATGAGCACAGCCTGTACATAAAGGAGCCCACATGCCGATGAAACGGTCGGCCGCCGCCACCCTGGCCGCAGCCCTCTGCCTGCTCACGGCGGCATGTGGCTCCTCGTCCGAGGGCAAGGCGAGCGGCGGCACCACCGAGGCCGCCGCCTCGAAATCCGGCTACCCGGTCACCCTCGACAACTGCGGTGAGAAGGAGACGTTCAAGAAGGCCCCCAGCCGGGTCGTCGTCATGAACGGCGCCTCGGTCGCCGAGGTCTCCACGCTTCTCGCCCTCGGCCTCCAGGACAAGATCGTCGCCAACCAGCAAACCTACGGAATGTCCGAGGTGGCGGACCGGGCCGCGGCCATCAAGCACCTGCCCACCGGTGACATCAAGCTCAACGAGGCCTACGACATCCCCCGCGAGGCCATGCTCGGCCTGCGCCCCGATCTCGTCCTGTCCGCCACCACGTACGGCTTCGACCAGAAGAACGGCTTCGCCACCCGCGAGCAGTTGAAGCAGGTGGGAGCCAACAGCTACGTCTCCCCGCAGGGCTGCGACGACGATCCCTCCAGGATGACCGTCGCCGACAGCTACCAACTGCTGCGCGACATGGGAAGGATCTTCAACGTCAGTGACAAGGCCGAGAAGCTGATCGCCGAGTCCGAGAAGAACATCGCTGCGGTCTCCGAAAAGGTCGAGGAGGAGAAGAAGCCGAACGTCATGGTGCTCTTCTCCAACATGACCATGGGCAGCAACGACTTCAGCTCGGTCTTCAGCAAGGGCATCGTCAACGACATCCTCGCCAAGGCCGGCGGCGCCAACGCCTTCGAGGACGCTTCCCAGGCCCTCTTCGCCGACCTGAGCAAGGAGAAGGTGGCCGCCACCGACGTCGACGCCCTCGTCGTCATCAGCTACAACGACCCCGATCCGGCTGCCTACGCCAAGAAGCTGCTCAAGGAGTTCCCCCAGTGGTCAGCCGCCAAGAACAACGAGTACGTCGTCCTGTCCGACTCGATGTACCTGGGCCCCAGCAACGACCTGGCGGTGGAGAGGATCGCCAAGATGCTGCACCCCGAGGCGTTCTGACCCGGCTCGGAACTCCGCTGGCGTTCACGCTCCTGCCCGTCGTGCTGACCGCCACGATGATCGTGGGGATCAGTATCGGCGCGGTCAACGTTCCGCTGGGCGACGTGTGGGGGATCGTCCTCCACCATGTCACCGGCGCGGGGGCGGCGCACTCCGACCCCGCGCTGGACCAGATCGTCTGGAACTTCCGCACCCCGCGGGTGGTCCTCGCGGCCCTCGTCGGCGCGGGCCTGGCCGTGTCCGGCGCCGTGCTGCAAACCGTGGTGTCCAACCCGCTGGCCGACCCCATCGTGCTGGGTTTCTCCTACGGCGCCACGCTCGGCGCGGTGCTGGTCATCACCCTGGGCGGCGGCGCGGCGCTGGCCGGGCTCGGGGTGTCGGCGGCCGCGTTCCTCGGCGCGATCGCCGCCGGGGCGCTGGTCTTCGTCCTCGGACAACGCCGGGGACGCCTGGCGCCGACCCGGCTGGTGCTGGCCGGCGTCGCCGTCGGCTACGTCTTCCTCTCGGCCACGAGCTACGTGCAACTCCAGGCGACGCCGACCGAGTTGCGGACGGTCATGTTCTGGATGCTGGGCAGCGTCTCCGGCGCGCAGTGGGACCAACTCCCCACCGTCGCCGTGGTGGTGCTCGTCACCACTGCGCTCCTCGGTCTCTTCGGCCGACGGCTCAATGCCCTGCTGGCCGGCGACGAGTCCGCCACCGCGCTCGGCGTCGACGTCAACCGGCTGCGCGCCGTGCTCCTGGTGCTCGCCGCACTGCTGACGGGAACCGTCATCGCCGTAGCCGGCAGCATCGGCTTCGTCGGCCTGATGATCCCGCATCTGGTGCGCCTGACCACCGGCGCCGACCACCGCCGGCTGCTCCCCCTGACCGCCCTGCTGGGAGCCGTCTACCTGGTCCTCGTCGACCTGCTCTCCCGCACCCTCAACCGCCCCAACGAAATCCCCCTGGGCATCCTCACCGCTCTGCTCGGCGCCCCCTTCTTCCTGTGGCTGCTGCGCCACAACAAGGGCCTGGACTGACACCATGAAACTCACCGTCGACCGGCTCCACGTCACCCTGGACCACAACCCGATTCTCCGGGACGTGAGCCTGGAGGCCCGGAAGGGCGACATCGTCGGCCTCGTCGGCCCCAACGGCAGCGGCAAGTCCACCCTGCTGCGCACCGTCTACCGCTCGCTCCGCCCGGCGGACGGTGTGGTCAGGGTGGGCGAGGACAGCGTGTGGGAGCTGTCCCCCCGCGCCGCTGCGCGTCGTACGGCCGCCGTTCTCCAGGACGCCGGCGGCAACACCACCGGCCTGACCGTCACCGAGATCGTGGCCCTCGGCCGCGTCCCGCACCACGGGCTGCTCGGCCGTGACGGAGCCGAGGACCGCGAAGCCGTCTCCGATGCCATCGACCGCTGCGGAGTACGGCCCTTCGCGGACCGCGACTACGCCTCCCTGTCCGGCGGCGAACGACAGCGCGTCCTCCTGGCAAGGGCGCTGGCGCAGCGTCCACGGCTCCTCGTTCTGGACGAGCTCACCAACCACCTCGACATACGGGCCCGGTTCGAACTCCTGGCCCTGATCCGGGCCACCGGCGTCACCACCCTCGCCGTCCTGCACGACCTCGACCTCGCCGCCCGTCTCTGCGACCATCTCGTCGTCCTGCACGACGGAGCCGTGGCGGCGGCGGGACCGGTCCTGGAGGTGCTCACTCCGGACCTCCTCGCCGACGTCTTCGGCGTCCGTGCCGGCACCGAACGGCATGCCGACGGCGTCATCCGCATCACCTACGCGGCCCAGCCCATCGCGAACGGCGAGAGCGCCGGGCACGACCAGGCCCGTCTCACCGAGACCGCCGAGTGCTGAAACGGAGATGGGTTCGCGTCAGGTTCCGGAGGCGCGCACGGGTTCCGGGGCCCTCGTACTGGATACCGGACCGGGTGGCCTCGACCGCCCCGGCCGCCCCTGGGCGGAGTTCGGGGCGTATACTGCACATATGCGACGCCCGGTCACGGACACACGCGCGGTCCGGATGAGGAGGCGCACACGATGAGCGGCACGGCTCGGCCCGGCGACCCGGACCGTGAGACGGCGGACCCGGCGCCCGCCGAGCCCGAGCCCGAGGGCGGGGATCCCGCCTGCTGGCTGGAGAGGGTCTGCGCCGACTGCGGCGCGATCCAGGACACCGCCCACTTCGCCCGCTGTGCGCGCTGCGGAGCCCCGAGGGAGTGAGCGGGGCGCCCGGCCGCTGCCCGACATCCTCGATCCGTACCCCTTCTCGCCGCGGGGGAGCGCCTTGGCCGAGCCGTCAGCTGGTGGTCGTTGAGCCACCCGAAGTCCCCTGCGGCGCATGCGAGTTGCTGCTTATGAGCAGAACTCTGGCGGCCGTGCACCCTGTGGGCTACCGTCGGTAACACGTTGCCGGCCGGTAACACGATTCCGTCGCGGCAACCTCCTCCGTATCTCCTCACCCTCCGATCTCCCGCACCCTCCGAACCCCTCCGGAAGGCAGCTCATGGAGAACTCCACAGAGAATTCCGCGTCGCCCGCCGGGATCAGCCGCCGCCGCGCCCTGACGGCTGCGGGCGGTGTGCTCGCCGGCGCCGCGCTCGCCCAGGCGGCGGTTCCGGCCTTCGCCGCCTCCGGGGCGTCCTCGGACGCGGACGCCATCGTGGTCGGCCACGGGCTCGCCGGGCTGGTGGCCACGGCGGAACTGGCGGCCGCGGGGCGCAAGGTGCTCCTCCTGGACCAGGAGCCCGAGAGCAACCTCGGCGGCCAGGCGTTCTGGTCCTTCGGTGGCCTGTTCTTCGTCGACTCCGAGGAACAGCGGCTGATGGGGATCAAGGACTCGCCCGAACTGGCCTGGCAGGACTGGCTCGGCACGGCCGGTTTCGACCGCGGCATCACCGATCCCGGTGGCCAGGACTACTGGGCCCACAAGTGGGCCGAGGCGTATGTGGAGTTCGCCTCCGGGGAGAAGCGGTCCTGGCTGCACGGGCTCGGTGTGCGATGGTTCCCGATCGTCGGCTGGGCCGAGCGCGGCGGCGGTCTCGCGGACGGCCACGGCAACTCGGTGCCGCGTTTCCACGTCACCTGGGGCACCGGTCCGGCCGTGGTCGAGCCGTTCGAGAAGAAGGTGCGGGCCGCCGCGAAGGACGGCCGGGTGACCTTCAAGTTCCGCCACCGGGTGGACGAGCTGGTGGTCACCGGTGGCGCCGTCACCGGGGTGAGCGGCTCGATCCTGGAGCCGAGCGACGCCGCCCGCGGCAAGCAGACCTCGCGCACCGTGGTGGGCGACTTCGAGCTCAACGCCCCGGTGGTGATCGTCACCTCCGGCGGTATCGGCGCCAACCACGACCTCGTACGCCGGAACTGGCCCGACCGGCTCGGCTCGCCGCCCAAATTCATGGTCACCGGCGTCCCCGCGTATGTGGACGGCCGCATGCTGGCGATCACCGAGAAGGCGGGCGGGCGGATCGTCAACCCGGACCGGATGTGGCACTACACCGAGGGCCTCAGGAACTACGACCCGATCTGGCCGGGCCATGGCATCCGCATTCTGCCCGGTCCGTCGTCGATGTGGTTCGACGCGAAGGGCAGGCGTTTCTCCACCCCCGACATCCCCGGCTACGACACCCTGCACACCCTCGGGTCGATCACCGCCACCGGCTATGACTACTCGTGGTTCGTCACCACCCAGAAGATCATGGCCAAGGAGTTCGCGCTCTCGGGCTCGGAGCAGAACCCGGACCTGACCAACAAGGACATCCTGCAGCTCCTCTCCCGCATCTGGCAGACCCCCGAGCCGATCCAGCGGTTCCGGGACAAGGGCGAGGACTTCGTCGTCGCCGACAACCTGCCCCAACTGGTCGCGGGCATGAACAAGTTGACCGGCGACGACCTGATCGACCTGGCGGACCTCAAACGGCAGATCGAGGCCCGCGACCGCGAGATCGAGAACCCGTACACCAAGGACGTCCAGGTCATGGGCATCCGCAACGCGCTCGCCTACCCCGGCGACACCCTCAGCCGCACCGCCTCCGCGCACCGGATCCTGGACTCGGGCGCCGGACCCCTGATCGCCGTGCGCCTCAACATCCTCACCCGCAAGACCCTCGGCGGCCTCCAGACCGACCTCTCCGGCCGCGTCCTGGACGCCTCCGGCGACCCGGTCAGCGGCCTGTACGCGGCCGGTGAGGTGGCGGGCTTCGGCGGCGGCGGAGTGCACGGCTACCGCTCCCTGGAGGGCACCTTCCTGGGCGGCTGCCTCTTCTCGGGCCGCACGGCGGGCCGCGCGGCGGCGTCCGCGACCGCGACCTGACCCGGTCGGCGGGCCGACGGATCCCGGCGACCGCGGTGAAGACGCCGCCGCTCAGCCGCCGCCCAGCCCCGCAACCGCTCCGTCGGCCCGCCGAAGGGCGCACCGGCGACATGGGAGACTCGTCCCGCACTCCGCGGCCGACCGGGAACACTCCCGGTCGGCCACGTCGCCGTGGCAAGGAGGACGCATTGGGCGGGGACGATCCGCACATCCATGGCGAAGCCGGCCGCCGACAGGCATCGCGAACTCGCGGAGAGGTTTTCCGGCCCGCGGAGGGCTGAATGACATCACCGAACGGCGGACGGCCCGCCGTAGCAGCCGGACTCCGCTACGGCGCCGGGTCCGACTGGGCGACGGTGTGCTCCACCGCTGTGCGCTGCGGCATCGTCACGCCGTCTCGCGGCCGTCGGCGCCGCCCGGAGATGCCCGCCGGGGCGGTGAGGACGGCCAGGCAGGCGAGGACGAGTGCGATACCGCCCCAGCCGACGGCGGGGAGGCGTTCGCCGATGACCAGCACGGCGAGGACGGCCGCGACGGCCGGTTCCAGCAGGGAGAGCGTGGTCGCCGTGGAGGCGGGCACGTGCGCCAGCCCCCAGCCGAACAGAACGTAGCCCGCGAACATGGGCACCAGCGCCATGTACGCCCCGACGGCCACGTTGGACCCGGAGTCGAGGAGCGGGGCCCCGGTGACCAGGAGGACCGGCACCAGGAGCAGCCCGCCCACGCCGAAGACCGCGCCCATCGCCGCGCGCGAGGTGACCCCCTGGGTGATCAGGCGGTGAGCCGCCCAGGAGTAGAGGGCGTAGGTCGTGGCCGCGATGAGGCCCAGCCCCACGCCCAGCACCGTGGCGGCCGTGGACACCCGCTCCGCGCCGCCGGGGGCTCCTGCGGCTTGGCCCGCGCACAGCATGAGGGTGCCCAACACGCCCAGGGCGGCGCCGAGTTTCCAGCGGCGTGTCAGCCGGCGCCGGTCCATGACGCGTTCGATCACGGCCGAGGCCGGCGGGGCCATGCCGATGGACACCACGGTGCCCACGGCCACTCCGGCCAGGTGCATCGAGCTGTAGAACGCCAAGGGGTAGGCCGCCACCGCGACCGAGCCGAGCAGTACGGTGCCACGCCGCGCACGCAGCCGCGGGGCCTGGCGGGCGATGCGGGGAGCGGCGACCAGGGCCTGGAGCAGCCCGCCGAGGCCCATGGCGACGGCGCCGATGGCGAGGGGACCGACGGCCGGGGCGAAGGTGGCCGCCGTGCCGGTGGTGCCCCACAGGACGGACGCGGCGAGCACGCACAACGATCCGGCGCCCGCCGAACGGGCGCCGCGTCCCAGGGCCGTCACAGCCGGTCCAGCAGGGCCGCCGCCATCGCGCGGGCATGCCGCAGACGGCTGTCGTCCCCTTCCAGACCGGCGCGCGCCATCGCGCCCTCCAGCAGGAACGCCAGGTGCTCCGCCATCGTCCGAGCGTCGTCGGGGCGCTCGGGCAGCTCGGGCAGCAGTTCCTCGAGGTGGCCGGCGATCAGCCGCTCGACCTCCTCCTTGTGGCGGCGTACGACGGTCCGCCCCTCGTCCCCGGCGGGCAGCTCGGCGGCCGCGTTGAGCAGGCCGCAGCCGCGGAAGCCGCGCTCATAGGCGAACGCCGCGTGATCGGCGTAGGCGTCGAAGACCGCGAGAACGCCGTCGCGGGGACTCTCGGCCCGCTCCAGGCGTGCCCGGTACAGCGCGAGCCACTCCTCGTGGCGGGCGTCGAGATACGCCCTGACGAGATCGGCCTTGGAGGAGAAGTTGTTGTACAGGCTCATCTTCGCCACGCCCGCCTCGGCGGTGATCGTGTCGATTCCGGTCGCCGTCACGCCGTCGGCGTAGAAGCGGCGCGCGGCGGCTGCCAGCAGGCGCTCCCGCGCCGGCCGCCGCCTCCCGGGCTCGGTCGTCCTCACACCGGTCTCACTCATCGTATGCACCCTGACAGATTAGGTAGGTAGGTCTACCTACTATAGGGGCGCCGAGGGTGTCCCGGAAGTGGCGTGCGGGCCGGCAGATGGCGGACCAGGGCGAGTGCGGTCAGGAGTGCGACGAGTGCGCACACACCCCACCAGCCGGCCCGGCCCCAGGCGCGCACACCGAGCCAGGAACCCGCGCTGCCACCCAGATAGGCGCAGGTCATATAGGCGGTGTTGAGCCTGGAGCGGGCGTCCGGGCGCAGGGCGTAGACGCGGGCCTGGTTGGCCACCATGCCGGACTGCATCGCCACGTCCAGCAGCAGTGTGCCGACCGTCAGGGCGACCAGGCCCGGCGTCCCGCCCAGGGCACCCGCGGCGAGGACCGCGGCGGAGAGGAGCACCCCGAGCAGGCAGATGAGGTTCACCGGATCGGGCCCTCGGCGGTCCACCAGGCGCCCGGCGAGCGGGGTGCACAGCATGGTCGCCCCGCCGACCAGGGCGAGCAGCCCGACGGCCTGGGCGCCGAGCCCGTAGGCGGGACCGGTGAGGAGCAGCGCCAGGCAGGTCCAGACGGCCGAGAATCCGGCGAAGACGGTCGCCTGGTACCAGCAGGAGCGGCGCAGCTCCGGCTCGGTGCGCAGCAGGCGCAGCGGTTCGGCCAGGAGCGCGGGGTAGGACTGCCGGGAGGCCGGGGTCGTGGCGGGGACCGCGAACGCCAGGACGGTGGCGAGCAGCAGCGCCAGGACCGCGGCCACGAGGTAGGGGGCCCGCCAGCCCAGCCACTCGCCGAGGGTGCCGCTGAAGGTGCGGGCCAGCAGCATGCCGCCGGTCGATCCGCTCAGCAGGGTGCCGATCACCGCTCCCCGGCGGTCGGCGGCCACGAGACCGGCCGCCAGCGGGCCGACGATCTGCGCCGCCACCGTGGTCAGCCCGACGAGAGCGCTGGCGGCGACGAGGGGCGGCAGGGCGGGCGCGCACCCGGCGGCGAGCAGCGCCAGGCCGGTAAGGCCGAGCAGGACGACGAGGAACGTACGGTGCGGAATGCGGTCGCCGAGCGGCACCAGCAGGACGATTCCGGCCGTGTAGCCGACCTGGGTGGCGGTGACCACCACGGTGGCCGAGTCGGCCGACACCCGCAGCCCGTCGGCCACCAGCGGGCCGATGGACTGCGGGAAGTAGATGTTGCCCACCGCCACCGCGCAGGTGATGGCGAGGAGCAGGACCATACGGCGGCTCATCCGGCCGTGGTCCGCACACGCAGCAGCCACAGACGCAGTGGCCGCGCACGCAGAGCCGGCACACGCGGTGTCCGCGCACGCAGGGGGTGTCTCACGGAAGGTGTCGTGGGATGTGTCATGGGCCGAAGTCCATGCCACCGGAGTTCCGCCGCCAATCGATGTAGCGTATGGCTTAATGATCAGCTTTGTGCTCGATGTCGAGGACCTGGCGGACACGCGGTTCGCCGTATCGCCCTTGAACGAGACGGTGTTCAGCCTGCGGGTGCTGCATGACCCGACCCTGTCCGCGGTGCATCTGCCGTGGCGCAGAGCCGTACTCGGCGGACTCGGCGACCTGGACACCGGCCTCCTGATGTCCCTGGTGGCGCGGCGACGCACCCTTCCGGACTTCCTGACCCCACGGCCCGCCGGCTTCGCCCCGGCCTTCGAGGACGAGCTCGCCGTCGTCCGTCGGACCCCTCCCGGCCTGGTCCGCCGCGATCTGCTGGCCACGCACGCGCCGGACTCGCTGCCCTGGGCGCTGCGCGATGCCACCGCGGCCGACGACGCGACCGTCGCCGCACTCCGTGACACCATCTGCGCCCTGCTACGGCAGTACTGGGAGATCGCCGTCAAGCCGATGTGGCCACGGATGCGACTCGTCGTGGAGGCCGACATGACCTACCGCGCGCGCCAACTGGCCATGGGAGGCGCCCGCTTGCTCTTCGCCGATATGCATCCCCATCTGCGCTGGGACAACGGGGTGCTGCACATCGCCAAGATGATCAGCCGGCACCGCGTCGCGGCGTCCGGCCGAGGGCTGCTCCTCCTGCCCTCCGTCTTCGCACACAAGCCCGCGCCCCCGGTGAGCCCGGAGGAACCTCCGTCGCTGGTCTACCCCAGCCGTGGCGTGGCGACGCTGTGGGCCTCGGCGCCCACTCACGACGCGGCCGCTCTGGTGTCGCTCATCGGCGCGCCCCGGGCGAGGCTCCTCGGTCTCCTCGAGGAGCCCCTGCCCACCGTCGAGCTCGCCCGCCGCCTCAGGGTGACTTCGAGCGCCGTGTCCCAGCACCTGCGCGTCCTGCACGCCACGGGGCTGGTCACCCGGGCGCGCCACGGACGGCAGGTGCTGTACCGGCGAAGTCCCCTCGGCGACCAACTCACGGCCACAGACCGACCGCGCGGGTGATGGCCTATTCGGACGGGGCCGGGTGCACGGGGCACCTCGGCTCCTCGCCCAACGGCGCCCGGTTCACGGGCTGTTCGCGGGCCACGGCGACCGCGCGCCTTCCCGGGACCAGGGTGACGTGCCACATGCGCTGGGCCTCCGGTGCGGGGTCGGCCGCGGTCAGCTCCACTCTCCCCAGCACCTCACGGATGATCACCTTCATCTCCATCATGGCGAGCTGCGCACCGACACAGTAGCGCCGGCCGCCGCCGAACGGCAGGAAGGACTTCTGTGCCGCTTGGGCGCCCTCGCCGAGGAACCGCTCCGGCCGGAACTCCTCGGGGTCCGGATACGCCTCGCTGTCCTGGTGGATGAGCGAGAACATCGGGATGGCCACCCATCCGGCTGGGATCTCGTATGCGCCGAGCCGCAGCGGCTTGTCCAGCAGCCGCCCCGAGCCGGTGATCACCGGGCGCAGCCGCAGCACCTCCTTGACGACCGCTTCGAGGTAGCTGTCGTCCTCGCCCCGCTCCAACTCCTCCCGCAGCCGCCGCAGTACGTCGGGGGAGCGCATCAACCGTTCGAAGGCCCAGGAGAGGCCTGTCGCCGTGGTCTCGAGTCCGGCCTCCAGCAGGGTGAGCAGTTCATCGCGGATCTCCTGGTCGCTCATCGACCGGCCCTGGTCGTCCCGCGCCTGCAGCAACCGCCCCAGCACATCGGTGGCGCCGCTGTCCTCCTCGTCCCTGCGCCGCGCGATCTCGGCGAAGAGGATCTCGTCCACCGCCGCGCTGGCCCTCATGGTGCGGGTCGTCGGCAGGACCGGTATGCGCATCGCCAGTGGGGACTTCTCCGCCCACGCCCGCAGTCGCGCGGGCATCAGGAACAGCAGCGGGGAGCCACTGGCCTTGGACAGGGTGAGGAGTAACGCCCGCAGCCGGGCCAGCTGGGTGACGTCGCGGATCCCGAAGACCAGCCGCAGGGTGACCTCCAGCGTGATGGCCTGCATGTGCTCCTGGAGCGCGAACGGCCTGCCGAGCGGCCACGTCCGGATGTCCTCCGCGGCGATCTCGGCGATGAGCTCGGGGTAGCTCGCGATGGACCGGCCGTGCAGGGCCGGGCTGAGCAGTTTGCGGTGCCGCCACCACGGCTCGCCGTCGTTCGTGAACAGCGAATAGTCGCCGAGCCAGGGCACGTATCCGGCGCGCAGTGCCCCGGCCCGGTTGCCGTCGCCGTCCGTGCTGTAGATCTCCGCGGCGAGTTCCGCGGTGGACACCACCACCTGGGGCGGGAAGCCGATCAGCTTCATGCGGAACACCGGGCCGTAGCGCCGCCGAAGTGCCGCGAAGTAGTGGACCGGGTCGCGCATGCGCACGGTCTGCAGAAGGGCGGGCTGCCGGGAGCCGGGAGGAAGGAGGGACATCGGTTTTCTCCAGTTCTCCAGCGTCCGCTCAGTTCTCCGGCGGCTGCGCGGCAGTGGCCACTAGTGGCCATTGTGCGGCCCACCAGGGATTCGCCACCGGCCGGGGAGAACAAAGGGCGTGGGGGCAGGAAACGGGGCGGGAGCAATGGCAGGATCCTAGCGTTACCAGCTCACTACTACCCCCAGCGAACGCCGAGCGCCAGGGGTAACCGGCCGTCAATCGCCCGGAAATGCCGTAGCAACCAGCCAAAGTGTCGGGATGTCATGAAGTGGCCTTGCAAAAGAGAGGGGAAGCATCGCAATCGCCAGATCCGTGGGGTACGGTGAAACTTCCTCGTGATCAAGCGGGGTGTGTTTCGCGACGCGTGTCCGGAGGCCGAGGAAACAGATGCGAGCCATAGTCGACGACAGCCTCCCAGGTGAGGCCGCGAAGCTGGCGGGCGGGAAGGGGAAGAATCTCCATGAGCTCTCCAGGAACGGGCTCGCCGTCCCCCGGTGGGCAGTCGTCGGGCTCGATGTGTTCCAGGAATTCATCGCCGCACTCGACGAGACGGGACGCATCGGGGATCTGCTCGCCGAGGTCACCCAGGACAATGTGAACCGAATCTCCCGGCAGCTGGCCGAAATCATCGAGTCGGGGGAGTTGAGCGACGACGCGGCGTCGGTCATCGAAGAAGCGTATGCGCATGTGGGGCGCCCTCGGGTCGCGGTGCGCTCTTCCGGCGTCGAGGAGGACGGCGCGGAGCTCTCCTTCGCCGGTCAGTTCGCCACCTACCTCAATGTGTCCGGACTCCCCGAAGTGATAGCGCACGTCAAGAAGTGCTGGGCGTCGGCGTTCTCCGAGCGATCGCTGCACTACCGGCTGCGCCACGGGCTGCCGCCGCGCGACGCGGGCATCGCCGTCGTGGTGCAGGACATGGTGGATGCCGAGCGCAGCGGCGTCATGTTCACCGCCAACCCGGTGACCGGCAATCGGCGGCAGTATGTGATCAGTTCCGTGTACGGACTGGGCGAGGGCCTGGTCTCGGGCGCGGTGGACGCCGACACCGTCCGTCTAGACGGCGCCACGGGCGCGGTGGACGACACCGTGCTCGGCGACAAGCAGGAGCGGTACCACCTGGATCCGGCGGGTTCCGGATATCTGGTGGCCGAAGTGGAGCCGGCCGACCGGGAGAAGCTGTCGCTTGAGCCGAAGGACATAGCACGGCTGCACGAGGCCGGGGCGCGCATCGCGACGGTCTTCGACACCCCGCAGGACATCGAGTGGGCGCTCGCGGGCGACGCCCTGTGGATTTTACAGGCCCGCCCCATCACCGCGCTGCCGGATGCGATCCAGCCATCGGAGGATGAGTTAGGGCCGAGCGAAGGCGAACTCCGGATCTGGGACAACGCCAACATCATCGAGAGCTTCTCCGGAATCGTTTCACCGCTGACCTACAGCTTCGCGGCCAATGTCTACGGCAGGGTCTACGAATACTACGCCCGAGGGCTTCGGGTCCCGCCCGCCGCACTGCGCGAGATCGAGGAATGGGCCCCTCATATGCTCGGCTATTTCCATGGCCGGGTGTACTACAACCTGCTCCACTGGTACCGGATGGTACGGATCGCGCCACTGTACAAACTCAACAGGAAAGTACTTGAAGTCGCGATCGGCGTCGAGGAGCCACTCGACGACGAAATGGCCGAGACCATCTACCCGTACACCTTCTCTTCTTCCTTGCGCGGCCGGCTGTCCCGCGCGAGGACGGTGGCCGCTTTCGTACGCCGCTTCCTCACCATGAACCGCTCTGTCGAACGTTTCATGGCCTACTTCTACAAGGCGTACGAGGAGTTCGACAACGTCGACTACGACGCGATGGAGGGCCAGGACGTCTACCGGCGATTCCGCGCCCTGGAGAAGGACCTGCTGGAGAAGTGGGGTCCGATGCAGACCCTGGACGCGGCGATTCTCTGGTCCATCGGCGCACTCGCCCTGCTGAACAGACGCTGGCTGCCCGACGCCCCCGAATGGCTCACCTGGAGCGCCGCCAGCCCCGGCTCCCGGGTGGAGTCCATCGAACCCGCCCGCGCGCTGTCGGCCCTCGCCGCCACCGTCCGTGACGACGCCGAGCTGAGCCGACTCATCCAGGAAACCCCGGCCGCGGACACCCATCAGGCGCTGCGCGACGGCGGCCACGCCGCGTTCCTCGCCTCGGTGGACGAGTACGTCGCCGCGTACGGCTACCGCAGCCTCGACGAGCTCAAGCTCGAAGTGCCCGATCTGCGGGAGGACCCGTCGAGCCTGTTCCCCATGGTGCGTGCCGCGCTGCCCGAGGTGGACACCCATTCCGGCGAGAAGGCCGACGCCTATCTGGACGAGCACCTGCGCGGGCCGCGCCGGGTGCTCTACGACGTCGTCCGCCGCAAGGCACAAACCTCCCTCTACAACCGGGAACGGCTGAGATTCTGCCGCACCCGCGCGTTCGGCTCGGCGAAGCGGATGCTGCGCGCCATGGGCCGCGATCTGGCCAGGATGCGGGCGATCGACCACTGGAACGATGTCTTCTTCCTGCGCCTGGAGGAGCTGCGGGGCGCCTACGAGGGCACGACGGCGCACACCGATCTGCGCGGCCTCGTGGAGCTGCGCAAGCGTCAGCAGGCCGAGGACGAGCAGCTGTCCGCGCCGTCCCGGTTCACCACCCGTGGCGCCGCCTACTGGCGGGGCAATCTGGAGCGGGCCGGCTTTGTGAAGGGCGGCGTGGCGCGCACCGGCGTCCGGGAGTTGCGCGGTACCCCGTCCTGCCCCGGTGTGGTGGAGGCCCGCGCCGTCGTCACGGACACCCCGGTGGACGTGGACGGCGGTGTCCTGGTGACCTATCGCACGGATCCGGGCTGGGTCGCCGCGCTGCCCTCCGCCTCGGCACTCGTCATCGAGCGGGGCAGCCCGCTGACGCATGTGGCGATCGTCGCCCGTGAGCTCGGCATTCCGACCGTCGTCCAGGTCAAGGGCGCGGTCACGGAGATGGAGACCGGTATGCGGCTGAGGGTGGACGGAGGCACGGGGGCGATCACGTTCCTGGACGACGACACCCCGGCCGAGACCGGCACCGACACCGGGGCCGAGACAGGGCACACGAAGGACGCGACGAGTGAGTGACGCACTGCTCTCCTGGCTGACGGATCCTCCCCGGACGACTGCCGGAGACCTCCACGGCCGAGGCATCCACCTCGCCGACGACCGAGGCGGCTGGGAGTTCCACGGATACCCCCAACTCGCCGCCTCCGCACGGCGGGTGGCCGGATCGCTGGCGGCACGAGGAGTGCGCCCCGGCGATGTGGTGTGCGTCCTCCTGCCCACCGGTTTCCCGTGTCTGTCGTCGCTCTTCGGCGTCTGGGCCGCGGGCGCCACGGTGTGCCTCATCCCCCCGCCGGCGTTCGCCGCCGAGGCCGAGTACGTGGAGCACACGGCCGGGATCCTGCGGCAGACCGAGGCCGCCGTCACCATCACCGCCGAGGGCCTCGCCCCCGTGGCCGCCCGGGTACTGGCCGCCGCGGGCTCCGACCGCGAGCCGTGGATCTGGCGCGATGACGGCGATGAGATCCAGCCCCGCGAACCCGGCGAACTCGCCCTCCTCCAGTTCACCTCGGGCTCCAGCAGCCGGCCCCGCGGAGTCCGGGTCACCTGGGCGAACCTGGAGGCCAACCTCGCACTGATCCGGAGCACACTCGGCTGGCGCGCGGGCGACGCCGGGGCCTCCTGGCTGCCGCTCCACCACGACATGGGGCTCATCGGCTGTCTGCTCACCCCCGTGAGCGTGAGGGCCGATCTGTGGCTCATGCGCCCCGAGCAGTTCATCCGCGATCCGGCCCGCTGGCTGCGGTGCTTCGCCGTCGCCGCGCACACCGCCGCCCCGCCGTTCGCGTTCGAGTACGCGGCCCGGCGGCTCGGCGACCGGCTCGCGGAGCTGGACCTGTCCGCGTGGCGCAACGCCATCGTCGGCGCCGAACCCATCAACCCCCGTGCGCTGGAGCACTTCGCCAAGCTCGCCGCACCCGCCGGATTCTCCCCCTCCGTCTACCTGCCGTCGTACGGGCTCGCCGAGGCCACGCTCGCGGTGACCGTCCGTACCTCCGGCACCCCCGCGCCGACCGTGCGCGTGGACACCGGCACGCTGCGCTTCGCAGGCCCCATCACCATCGACGAGGAGGGCGAGTTCGCGAGCTCCGCGACGACGCCCTCCGAGGGTGAGGACGGCTGGCTGATCGGCTGCGGCGGCCCCGGCGACGGGGTGGGCGCCACGGTGGTCGACGACGAGGGACGGGCCCTGCCCGACGGCCACCTCGGCGAGATCGAGGTGACCGGCCCCTCGGTGACGAGCGGCTACCACGCCGGGCGCACCGGCTCCACGCGGTTCGTCGACGGCGGCATCAGGACCGGGGACGCCGGGTTCTTCCACCGCGGCGAGCTGTTCGTGCTCGGCCGGATGGGCGACAGCCTCAAGGCGCGCGGACGCAGCGTCTACATGGAGGACCTGGAGGCGAAGGTGGTCTCCGCGACCGGGATCGCCCGGGAGAAGTGCGCGGTCGTCGGCGTCGAGGGCACCGGTGGCACCTCGGTGACGCTGTTCGCGGAGAAGGCCGAGGGCGCGTGGGTGGAGGCCGCCACGCTCGTCCTGCGCGGCGCACTCGGCGACGACGTCGCCATCACCGTCGTCACCGGCCGCAGTGGGCTGATCAGAAAGACGTCCAGCGGCAAGCCGAGACGTCGCCACATGTGGGAAGAGCTGCGAGCAGGCCGCCTCAAAGACGTGCGTGTCCTGGAGACGGCCCATGTCACGACCGGGAGGCCCGTGTGATCCTCAGCGAGGACTATCTGCAGAACCTGCTCGACAAGACCATTCCGCGGATCCACTCCGTCGCCAACTGCGCTGTGGTCCTCGAGGGTTCGATCGCCGAGGGCTTCGGCAATTCCTCGTCCGACATCGACTTCCTGCTCATCGCGGACAGCGACGCCGACCTGCCCACCATGCCCTCGCTCCTGTTCCTGGACGGGCGGCGGGTCGAGGTCAGGACCCGCTCCGTGCGGCAGCTCGCCGAGCAGTTCTCCGCGATCACGACCGACACGCGCGGCCACGTGGGCGCCGTCTCGGAGGATCTGCTGAACCGCTGTCAGCGTCTGCTGCGCAGCTTCCCACTGCGCAATCCGGACCTGGTGGCGAAGGTCAAGGGGCTGATGTCCTTCGACGACTTCCAGGACACGATGCGCGAGTGGTGGGCACACCACGCACGCCAGTCGATCCGCTACGCGCTCGCCCTGCGGGAACTCGGCCAGGACGAGGAGGCCGCGGCGTGGACCGAGGCAGGACTGCTCCAGGCGGTGAAGTCCTGGGCGGCGGGGCGGGGAGAGACCTACCTGGAGCCGAAGTGGCTGCCCATGCAGCTGGACCGCATCGGGGACCAACCGCTGTGTGACCGGTACCGGACGCTCGCCTCGCTGGAGGCGTCGGACCTCGACACCGCCGAGTACATCACCGAGGGCGTCCGGCTCACGGCCGATCTGGGGGTGGCGGGCGCCGAACCCGACTCCGAGCGGATCACCGTGGCCAGGGCCACCGGGGTGACCACCTGGCAGACCGGCGACCGCGTGCATGTCGTACGCGACAAGCGGGACGTGTTCGTCCTCGGGGACAGGGCGGCGCGGGCCTGGCGTTCGGTCGTCTTCGGTCGGCCCCTGGGGAGCGTAGTGGCCGTGGCGGAGGCGTCGGGGGCACCGCAGGCGGGCCCGCTGATCGCCCAGTTCCTCCGGTTCGGACTGGTGAAGGTGGCGTGGAAGGGCGGCGGCCCGATCGTCCCCGCCATGCCGCTTGCCGCCCCGTCCGGCCCCGTCACACCGCCACCGAGTATCGCGCGGCCCGTCGTCACCGTGGGCGGGGCTGCGGTCGGCGGTGAGGAGGGCATCGATCTCGTGCCCATGCCGGCCCGCCGGTTCAGCGCCGCCGCGATGACCCTGGTGTGGTCCAACGTGCTGGTGGAGAACGCCCGCGAGGACCTCACCGGCGCCCTGGACCGCGAGCAGTGGAGCGTCGCCGAACTCAGTGCCCGGAGGATGCTGCGGGCCGCGCTGCGCGGCGTGCTCAGCGCCCATGGAGTCAACCCGCTGCCCCCGGACTCCGAGGTCGTCCGCAGGCTGTCCCTCCTTCCGGCGGGGGCCGACACCGACGAGATCCGGGCGAAGGCCCGGCACCTCGCGACGCTCACCGTCGCGTCCGCGGCCCAGGGCAGCGCGGCGCTCACCGCGCTGGACGACTTCGTCGCCCTGGTCCGGCACACGGTCGGCGCACACAGCTTCCCGTCCTCCTTCGACTCCTCGGACGGATGGCGGCAGACGCTGGAGATCGGCTACGACTGGCTGCGCCTCGGCGCCCACCTCGACGCGGACCTGCCCATCGACGAGGCGAGCGATCTGCTGTCCAGCGGTGGCGCGCAGCCGCATCTCGCCACCACCTGACGCTGAGGGAGGAACGTTGACGTCAAGCACCGGCACACCATCGCCGAACGAGGACGAGACGCGGAGCAAGGTGTACGCGATCGTCGGCGCGATGGCGCCCGCGGGGGGCGCCACCCTGGCCGACGACACCGAGCTCGTCGCGGATCTGGCCTATGACTCGCTCCGGCTCATCGAGCTGACGCTGGCGCTGGAGGAGGGCTTCGGGCTCGGGGAGCTCGCTCAGGAGAGGACCGCCACGGTCACCACGCTCGGCGACATCGCCCGCCTGGTGGCCGAAGCGCGGCGAGAGACCGAGGCACGGCAAGAGACCGAAGCGCCGCGAGCGGAGGCGGGCCGATGACGGAGCGCATGAGGATCCTGGTGACCGGCGCGGCCGGGCTGGTCGGCGCGGAGGTCACCGCCCGGCTGGTGGCGGCCGGGCACCAGGTCACCGCCCTGGTCCACCACCAGCCGGTGGTCATACGCAACGACGGCACCCCGCTGGAGCCGGACGCCGTCACCTGCCTGCTGGGCGATGTGACCCAGCCCCGGCTCGGGCTGTCCGAGGATGCGTACCAGGCGCTGGTCGTGGACGGCCTCGACCGCATCGTGCACTGCGCCGCGATCACCGACTTCGGCCTCCCCGACGAGGTCTACCAGGCGGTCAACGTCGACGGTACCGGCCACGTCCTGGAGCTGGCCCGCGCCGGCGGTGTGCCTCTCGTGCATGTGGGAACCGCCTATGTGTGCGGTGAGCGCGACGGGCTGATCCGCGAGACGGAGCTGGACGAGGGCCAGCGCCTCGCCAACGCCTACGAGGACAGCAAGTTCCGGGCCGAGGCCCTGGTGCACAAGGCCCAGGCCGACGGGGTGCGCACCGCGATCGTCCGCCCCAGCATCGTCGTCGGCGACGAGCGCACCGGTGTGGTGCGCGACTACAAGAACATCTACGTCGTGCTCAAACTGGCCACCGAGGGCAAGGTCCGCTCCATCCCCGGCCAGTACGAGGCACGTCTCGACCTGGTGCCCGTGGACTATGTGGCGGACATCATCACCGAGGTCACCCACCGGTTCGAGGAGGCGGCGGGCCGGACCTTCCACGCGGTGGGCGCACCGCTGACGCTGCGGGACTTCTCCGATGTGATGGCCGAGTACCCGCCGTTCCACGTGCCGCGGTTCGTCCCGCCGACGAGCTTCGACGCCCAGCGGCTGCCCCGCCGGGAGCGGGCGTACTACGAGCGTGTCATGACGCTCTACGAGAGCTACTTCCGGCGCCGGACGTGCTTCGACGACTCCCACACGGCGGGTCTGGCCACCCGCAGGCCACCGGCGGACGGGCAGGACTTCCTGCGCACGCTGATCGACCACTGCCTGGAGACGGGCTACCTGGGCGCACCGCCTGCCGACGCCACCGAGGTGCTCGCCCGGCTGAACATAGCGGCTCCGGACGCGGCACCGACGGCGAACGGGACCGGCCCGACGGCGAGCGATGTGAACGGAGCCGGCCGATGAGCGAGGACACCACGAACGGCCGGCCCTTCGGCGAGGACATCTCCCCGGCCCTCAGCTGCGATCCGCGCAAGCGCGTCCTCTTCGGCTCGGACACCTACTTCCTGGAGAGCGTCGAACAGCTCGCCACCCTCACCGCCGATGTCGACGGCTTCCTCCACCGGCACGCCGCACTGCTGCTCAAGCCCGACGCCGTGGTCAGCAGGCAGCTACCGACGACGGTCGACTGGCTGACCCGGGAGGGGTTCCGGATCGTGGCCGCGGAACGCACCCGGCTCACCCCCAACACCGTGCGGGCGCTGTGGTACTTCCAGTGGAACCTGGCCACACCGGAGCGCCGCCGTCTCGCCGATCTGTTCACCGACACCTGCGACGCGGTGGTGCTCGTGGTGCGCCAGGACGCCGACGGGGCCGAGGCCCTGCCGAGCGCACCCGCGTCGGTCGTCCTGACCGAGCGGAAGGGCCCCACCGACCCGCGAGCGCGGATCCCCGGCCAGCTCCGCTACGCGACCGGCCGCTACAGCTATCTGCTCAACCTCGTCCACACCCCCGACGAACCCGCCGATGTGGCACGGGAGTTGGGCATCTACTTCGGCGCGGCGCTCCGGCGGCGGGTCTACGCCTCCGCGCTGGCGGGCGAGGACCAGTCGGCCCGCGCGCGTGAGCTCGGCGAGCGGTTGCACGCCGAGGTGCCCGAGCGGGACCTCTCCTTCGAACCGGCCGCGGAACGGCTCGAGCGGGCCGTGGCGGAGGCGGAGGAATCCCTGGCCCCCGGCGCCGTCCGGGACGAGCTGCGGGCGGCCCGGCTCGCCGCCCGGGACCAGGAGGGCTACCGGCGGCTGATCGAAGCCGTGTGGCGGGCCGGGCTGCCGCTCGACGCCTGGGACACGGTGATCGTCGGCTCCCACGTCCTGCCGATGAAGCGCAAGGGGCTGGCCCCCGTGCTCGGTGGAGTCAGCGTGTCCGACTGGCATCACCACCTGGCGCGGTCGGCGGTTCGGTAACACAGAGGGGGAAAGCATGGACACGGTGGAATTCAGCCAGACGGTGCCGCGCGAGCTCGTCCATCGGCTGAGCCTGGCCGAGGTGTTTTTGACCGGCGTACTCGCCCGGGACGAGGACACCCTCGACATCGGGGTGCAGATACCCCGCTCACACGCCTTCTACCGGGACACGGCGGGCTGCCGCCACGTCTACGACCCGATGGTCCTGGTGGAGGCCGTCCGGCAGTCGCTCCTCATGCTGGGCCACGATCTGTTCGAGAACCCGTTCGGCACGAAGTTCATCCTGCGGGACATCGCCCTGCGCGACGTGGACATCACCGCGCTCGCGGTACGCGACGTACCCACCGAGGTGGTGCTGCGCTGCCGCATCGTGCGCCGCTTCCGTGGCCGCGAGGGCCTGAAGGGGGCGCGGCTGTCCTACACCGCGCTGATCGGCGACCGCGTGGCGGCGACGCTGGAGGGCTCCATGTCCTGGCTGACGCCCGCCCAGTGGCAAGCGACGCGCGAGGACGTGCGTGCCACGCTGGGGCTGCCCGTCCAGGCCACGTTCACGGCCTGCGAGCCGGAGCCGCGGATCGGGGCGGCCCTGGTCGACCGCAGGGACGCCACGAACGTGGTCATCTCCCCGATTCAGCTCCAACTCCCGCAGGACGGCGGGGAGATGGGGACCGCGCGGCTCCTCGTCGACACCAGCCACCCGGTGCTGTTCGACCACCCCCTGGACCATGTCCCCGGCATGCTGACCCTTGAGGCGTTCCGCCAGCTCGGCATCGCCACCGCCGTGGAAACCGGGGCGCTGCCGTCGGCGTCGGCCGTCCTCACGGGGCTGAAGGCGCGCTTCACCGGCTTCGGCGAGCTCGACCTGCCGATCACCTGCGAGAGCGTCCGGGTGGAAGGCGACGGGACGAGCGCCGTTCTGCGGTGCGCCATGAAGCAGGCCGGACACACCATCGCCGACGGCGAACTGCGCCTCACACCGGCCCCGACGGAAGCGCGGCCGATATGACCGCCGCCCCCGGCACGCTCGGCCGTCCCCTGTCCGGGAGACGGTGGCAGCGTTGAGCGATGTCCTGACCGCTTCCCGCGTACCGGCCCGGCTGGGCCGTTTCGTCCTGCGGATGTTCCGCCCGCAGATCTACGTCACCTACGGCGTGCTGTGGACCCTGACCCTGGAGGGCTCGGCCGAGGCACTTTCGGGGCCCTCCTCGCACTGGACACCTTCCGGGGCGACCGTGGTGCGCGCGGTGAGCGTGGTGCTGGCCCTGCTGTTCGCCCGCATGGTCGATGAACAGAAGGACCTGGAGTACGACCGTCGGCACAACCCGGACCGGCCGCTGGTGACGGGCGCCATCACGGTGGCGGAGCTGCGCGGCGCCATGGCGCTGATCACAGTACTCGTCGTCGTGCTGAACGCGCTCGTCTCGGCCCTCTCCGTGCTGCTGATCCTGCTCGCCCTCGGGTACACGCTGTTCCTGGTCGCGCTGGAGCGCTGGTCGCCGCGGATCGGCGAGGCCCTTCTCGCCAATCTCCTCGTCAGCTACCCGGTGCAGCTGCTGCTCTCCGTCTACCTCTATGTCTCGCTGCTGACCGGCGACGCGATCGACGGCGACGGGCGGGCCGTCCCGCTGATGGCCATGTTCGCCTGCGCCTTCCTCCAGTTCGAGTTCGCGCGGAAGACCGAGTGGCGGCGGGACCCAGAGGCACGGCTGTACTCGGAGGTGCTCGGCCCGCGCGGCAGCGCGGCCGTGTGCCTCGCTCTCGCCGTGGGCGCGGTGGCACTCGGACTCCTGCTCTTCGGTACGCGGGGCCTGCTGCCGGCGCTGAGCATCGTCTTCCCCGCGCTCGGTGCCTGGCGCTTCCTCGTGCGCAGACAGCCATCCGGGCTGATGCTCCCGGCGATGGGCTTTGTGCTCTTCTTCAACCTGCTGTGTTTCTACGGCTCCACAGCGATCGCGATCGGACGGTGAGAGAGGTGCGGCCGGTGATCATCGACAAGGTGCGGATCTTCGACGGGACGGCGATGCTGGGCCCCGGGGCGGTGGAGTTCGCCGACGGGGTCATCACGCGCGTCCTCACGGAGCCCGCCGCGGCCACGGGGGCATCGGCGTCGGCCGATGTGATCGACGGAACGGGCCTGACGCTGCTGCCCGGGCTGATCGACGCGCATACGCATGTGTTCGGCGCCGAGAGCAATCTCGAACTGGCGCTGGCCTTCGGTGTGACGACCGAGCTGGACATGTTCATGGGCCCGCCGGAGCTCACCCAGGCCCTGTGCACGGCGGCCGGTGAGCGTGCCGACCTTGCCGATATGCGCAGCTCGGGGCTGGTGGCAAGCGCGCCCGGAGGGCACCCCGGCCACGCCATGCCGCTGCTGCCGACGGTGGCCGGGCCCGAGGACGCCGACGCGTTCGTGGCCGCGCGACAGGCGGAGGGCGCACACTTCATCAAGATCATCGTGGACGATGGCGCGAACCACGGGATGTCGCTGCCCGCCCTGGACGGGGCGACCGTGACGGCGCTCGCCGACGCCGCGCGGCGCCGGGGCCTGCTCACCGTGGCCCATGTGTCCGCCGGGTGGTCCGCGCGACTCGCCCTGGACAGCGGTGTGGACATGCTGACGCACCTTCCGCTGGAAGCGGCTCTGGACGACGCGTTCGTCAGCCGGACCGCGGACGAGAAGCGGGTCGCCATCCCCACCCTGGCCATGCTGGAGGCGTCCGCCCCGGAGACCTCCTCCCGGCCCCGCACGGGACGATCGCTGGCGGGCGATCCGCGGATCGTCGGCTACCTCCCGGAGCACGCCCGTACGGCGATCGCGTCGGGCCGCGAGGGCCTTTGCGTGGAGAAGGCGTCCCCCGAGCACCACTTCACCCACGCCCTGGCGAGCGTGGCCCGTCTGCACCGGGCAGGCGTGCCCGTACTGGCGGGGACCGACACCAACTACCGGCTGGACCGCGCCTGCCCGGTCGTCCACGGCGCCAGTCTCCACACCGAGCTGGCCCTCCTCGTCGAGGCCGGACTGACTCCGGCGGAGGCGCTTACGGCGGCGACCTCGGCCCCCGCCGCGCACTTCGGTCTGGCCGACCGCGGGGTGATCGCGCCGGGGCGGCGCGCGGATCTCGTCCTGGTCGAGGGCGACCCCACGCGGGACATCACTCGCACCCGGTCGATCGAGGCGATCTGGCGCGGCGGCGTCCGCTTCGACCGCGAGGCGTACCGCAAGCGCACCGCCTCATGAGCTGGAGCGACGCGCTCATGAGCGGGAACGACACGCTCACGAACCGGAGAGAAGGCATGAGAGACCACCACACGAAGCGGAGGACCACGTGACCGACGGACACGAGCGCCTGGCGGGAGTCAGCAGCACCGCGCTGTTCGTGGGCATCACCCGCGCGAACGAGAGCCGGCGCCCGGACCGGCTGTTCGAGGACGCCCTGGCCACACGTTTCGTCGACGCCGCGGGCGCCGAGCAGCAGGCGGTCTGGACTGAGGGGCAGGGAAAGCCGTTCACCGAGGCCATGGGCGACTACTTCGCCCTGCGCACCCGGTACTTCGACGACTACTTCACACAGGCGTGCGCGGCCGGCTGCCGCCAGGCGGTCCTGCTCGCGGCGGGCCTGGACACCCGTGCCTTCCGTCTGCGCTGGCCGGACGGTACACGCCTCTTCGAACTGGACCAGCCCGAGGTGCTGGACTTCAAGGAACACGTCCTCCGGGGCGAGGAGCCGCGCTGTGAACGCGAGGTGATCGCGGCCGACCTGCGCGAGGACTGGCCCTCGCTGCTGGCGAAGCAGGGCTTCCGGGAGGACGTGCCGACGGCCTGGCTGGTCGAGGGGATACTCGTCTACCTGACCGAGCGCGACGCGGACCAGCTACTGGACCGGATCACTGCGCTGTCCGCGCCGGGCAGCCACCTCGGGGTGGAACATGTCACCCGGTCGATGGTGAACACCGACCAGGCCCAGGACGCGGCGTCCGCCTCACCGGAGGGCATCATGAGCATGCTGTCCTCCCTGTGGAAGAACGAGATGACGCAGCCCCCCGCCGACTGGCTCGCGGACCACGGCTGGAGCGCCGCGGAAGAACCCCTCACCGACCTGGCGGAGCGGCACGCCCGCCCGGTTCCCCCGGCCTTCGACCCGGCCCTCCCCGGCACGGGTCGCGTCCGCCTGCTGACGGCCGACCGCTGACCGATCCCACCGCCAGATGGCGCCTTGACTTCACCTTAGGTTGAACTTCTACGGTCGATCCCATCGTCAGTCGAGTTCACGCAACGACGGAGGGACCGGCCATGGAGTACTCCCACAGCGACGCCGAACTGCTCAAGCAGCCCATCGGATACTGGAGCTGGGCGGCCTACAAGGCCGTGGTCAGCCGCATCCAGGCGGCTCTCGCCGGGGTCGGCACCACCCAGCCGCAGTGGTGGGTCATCGCGCAGGTCGCACGCGCCGACACGGTCAAGACCCGCGGTGAGGTGTCCGGCCTCCTCCGCAACTATCTCGACGCCGGCCCGGAGGTCATGGAGGCGGAGATCGACCGGACCATCGCCCTGGGCTGGATCACCGAGGACGCCGAGGGGCGCCTGGGCATCACTGAGGAGGGCCGGGCCTTCTACGACAAGGCCGCGGCCCTCCAGGACGAGCTGTGGGCGGAACGGCACGCGGGCATCTCCGACGAGGAGTACCTGACGACCCTCAAGGTGCTGCAGCGCTTCATCCACAACACGGGCGGGCATGCCTGGCACCACTAGCTTCCGTCGCCTTGGACCAGATGGGCTGCTGATCAGTATGTGGTGGTGAGGATGTTCAGGACCTGCGCCCGATCGGGCGACAGCGGATTGTTCTTCGTCACCGCGTCCGCCACCGCCCCGGCGGCGATGGAGGGCAGCATGGCGCGGTCGGCGCCGAGCGTGCTCAGGGGCCGTTTCACCTCGACGGTGCCCGCGATCTCGCGCACCCCGTCGATGGCTGCCCGCGCCCAGTCCCCGTCGGCGGGCGGTGCGAGGCGCATGGCACGCGCCACCTGTTCATAGGCGCCCTGTGCGGCGGGAGCGTTGAACTCCATCACCTCCTCGAGCACGGCGGCGAGGGCGACGCCGTGAGGGGTACCGGTGTGCGCGGTCAGCGCGTGGCCGATGCCGTGGACGAGCCCGAGTCCGGAGAGGGTGAGTGCCTGCCCCGCGAGATGGGCTCCCAGCATCAGTTCGGCGCGGGCGTCGAGGTCCGAGCCGTTCCGGTACGCGGCGGGCAGGGCGCGGCTGACCATGGCCACGGCCTGGGTGGCGTAGGCGGTGGAGATCGGGTTCGCGCCGCGCGAGGCGAGCGACTCGATGCCGTGCACGAGGGCGTCGATCCCGGTGGCGGCGGTGGCGGGCGCGGGCAGGCCCAGGGTGAGCTCCGGGTCGAGCAGCGCGATGCGCGGCTTCACCGACGGGTGGCCGATGTACACCTTGCGGCGGGCGGCGGTGTCCTCGATGACCCCGAAGCCGTTGGTCTCGGCGCCGGTGCCGGAGGTGGTGGGGATCGCGACGAGCGGTAGCCCGTCGGCCGCCTCCCAGAGGTCGTCGGCGTCGGCGGCCGTGGCGCTCGGGTTGCCGACCAGCAGGGCGATGCCCTTCGCCGCGTCGAGTACGGAGCCACCGCCGAGGGCGACGACCGCGGCGGTGCCGAACGTACGGGCCCGTGCGGCACCCGCGTCGACGTTGGCGGTGGACGGGTTGGGCGCCACTTCGTCGTGGACGGCGTACTCCAGCCCGGCGGCTTCGAGGGCCTTGAGGACCGGTTCGAGGACGCCTGCGGCGCGCAGACCGCGGTCGGTGACGACGAAGGCGCGATCGTGGCCGGTTGCCGCGATCAGGGCGGGGAGTCGGCCGATGCGGCCGGGGCCGAACTCGATGCGGCAGGTGGGGTCGATGCTCAGCGGTGCGGGACCGCCGGGCCCGGAAGAGGTCATGGGTGCGGCTCCTGACGTCGTGGGGCGGGGTGGCGTTCGCTCGTCGTCAGACCGCGACGGTCGCGTCCACCGGCGCGGTGGTCGGGACGGCCAGCCGGAACTCCTGCCCGGCCAGGGCCTCGTAGAGGCGGACGGGGCTCATCTCGCCCGCGAGATCGCCGTGCTCGGTCCTGGAGCGGCGGAAGATCTGCTCGACCACCGCCGACAGCTCGGTGGGCACGCCCAGGTCGCGGCCGAGATCGATGGCGAGGCCGAGGTCCTTGCAGGCGAGGACCATGGCGAAGGAGTCGTCGTAGTCCCCGTCGGTGAGGATGCGGATGAAGTCGTGCTCCAGGAAATAGGACGCGGCGGAGCTCTTGAGCAGGGAATCACGCAGCAGGCCGAGGTCGACGCCCGCCTTGGCGCCCATCGCGAACACCTCGGAGGTGGCCACGAGCTTGCTGAACCAGAGCAGGTTGAGCAGCAGCTTGACCGTGTAACCGGCGCCGAGCGGGCCGACGTGCAGGATGCGCTTCGGGTCGCCCATCGCCTCCAGCGCGGGCAGCGCGGCCCGGAAGTCCTCCTCGGCACCGCCGACGAAGATCTGCAGGGTGCCGGAGTCGGCGCCGTGTGACATCCCGCAGACCGGCGCGTCCAGCCGGCGCACCCGCTGGGCGTCCAGCACCTCGGCGGCGATCCGCTCGGCGGCCGCCGGGGTCGAGGTCGACATGTCGACCCACAGGGTCCCCGGCGCCAGGGCCGCGGCGGCGCCGCCCCGCAGCAGGACATCCTCGACGACACGCGGCGTCGGCAGGCTGGTGACCAGGAGCTCCACGCCGTCCGCGCACGCGGCGGGGGTGTCGGCCCAGTCGGCGCCGAGCGCGAGATGCTCCGCGGCGGCCTCGGGGCGGATGTCGTGCACGGTGACCTGGTGTCCCGCCTGGATCAGATGGCGGGCCATGTGGCGACCCATGTTGCCCAGGCCGATGAAACCGATCCTCATCGTTGTCCTCGCTGTGGTGAGAAGGGAAGTAAAGGGAGAGGGGCGTTGTGGAGGTGGCCGCGAACCGTCTCCGGTTCAGGCCAGGTTGACCCAGGTGGTCTTCAGCGCGGTGTACGCGTCCCAGGCGTGCAGGGACTTGTCACGTCCCGCGCCGGTGGCCTTGAAGCCGCCGAACGGGGTGATGACATCACTGGCGTCGAAGGTGTTGATCCAGACCGTCCCGGCCCGCAGCCGCTTGGCGGCGCGGTGGGCGACGGCCACGTCCCGGGTCCAGACGGAGGCGACGAGCCCGTAGTCGCTCTCGTTGGCCAGCCGGATTCCCTCGTCGGCGTCGCCGTCGTAGGACACGATGGCCAGGACCGGGCCGAAGATCTCCCGCTGGGCGACGGCTGAGGTGTTCACCACCCCGTCCAGGACGGTCGGTTCGACATAGCTGCCGCCCGACTCGGTGAGCGTGCGGCCACCACCGAACACCACGGTCGCCCCGTCCGCCACGCCACGCTCGATGTGGCCGAGGACCGTGGCCAGCTGGTTCTCGTCGACCAGGGGGCCCATGACGGTGGCCGGGTCGAGCGGATCGCCCACCCGGAAGGTGTCCGCGGTGATCCGGCGCACGGCGTCCAGGAGCCGGTCCTTGACGGAGGCGTGGACCACCACGCGGGAACCGGCGTTGCAGGTCTGCCCGGCGTTGTAGAAGATGCCCCATGCCACGGCCGACGCGGCGGCCTCGATGTCGGCGTCCGCCAGCACGAGCTGGGGAGACTTGCCACCTGCCTCGACCGCCACCTGCTTGCCGTTGGACTCGCCCGCGTACACCTGGAAGAGCCGGGCCACCTCCACCGAGCCCGTGAAGGCGATCTTGTCGACCTCGGGGTGGCGGCCGAGCGCCTGCCCGGCTACCTCGCCGCGCCCGGGGATGACGTTGAACACCCCGTCCGGCAGACCCGCCTCGGTGGCGAGGGCGGCCAGCCGCAGCGCGGCCAGGGACGTCTGCTCGGCGGGCTTGAGCACGACGCTGTTGCCGGTGGCCAGGGCCGGGCCCAGCTTCCAACTGGCGATGAGCAGCGCGTAGTTCCACGGGATGACCGCGCCGATGACACCCAGGGGCTCCCGGGTGATCAGGGCGAGCGCGTCCCCGGGGGTCGGCGCCACCTCGTCGTAGGTCTTGTCGATGGCCTCGGCGTACCAGGCGATGGTCTCGGCGGCCTTGTCCACGTCGATCCGCACGGACTCGGTGATGGGCTTGCCCATCTCCAGGGTGTCGAGGAGGGCCAGCTCCTCCGCGTGTCCCCGGATCAGGTCGGCCCAGCGCAGCAGGACGCGCTTGCGCTCCTTGGGCGGAAGGTCACGCCAGCGTCCGTCCTCGAAGGCGGCGCGCGCGCCGCGTACGGCACGGTCCACGTCCTCGGCGCCGGCCGCCTGCACCTTGGCGAGCACCGCGCCGTCGCGTGGCGAGAGGCTGGTGAAGGTGTCGCCGGAGAGGGCGTCGGTGAAGTGGCCGTCGATGAACGGCCTTGTCTCGAAGGTCAGTTGGTCGGCCGCGGCGAGCCACTGGCCGTGCGTGCGGGAGAGCAGGGCGTCGATGCCGTGCGTCATGTGATCCTCCACCGGTCGATCGCGTCTTCGTCCAGCTCGATGCCGAGGCCCGGCCTCGCGGGCACCTCGAGGTCGCCGTCGCCGGCCACCCGTACCGGGTCGGCGAGCATGAAGTCCCGGCGCTCCGGGGTCCACCCGGGCGGGTCGTAGGGGAACTCGAAGTACGGGCCGCCGCCGACTCCCGCCGCCACGTGCAGATTGGCGAGCACACCGATGCCGTTGGTCCAGCTGTGCGGGGTGAAGTGGCGGTGCTTGAGCTGTGCCACTTCCGCCAAGGTGCGGGCGCGGTGCATGCCGATCGCGAGCACCACGTCCATCTGGTAGATGTCGAGGGCGTCCTCTTCGAGGTAGCGCAGCAGCTCGGTGGGGGAGTGGTGCATCTCGCCCGCGGCGATCCGCACCCCGGGGTTCTCGGCCCGCAGGCGCTTGAAGCCCGCCACGTCGCAGTAGGGCAGCGGCTCCTCGACCCAGAACACATCGAGTTCGGCCAGCCGCGCGATGATCTTGCGGGTCCGGGCGAGGTCGGTGGCGCCCGCGGTGTCGCCCGCCATGCGCCACGACTGGTTCAGATCCACCATGATCTCGAAGTCCGCGCCCAGTTCCTCGCGCACCGCGCGGACCGCGGCGATCCCCTCGTCCACCCGGTTGCGGTCGATGCGGATCTTCATCGCGCGGAAGCCCGCCTCGCGGACCTTCAGCGCGGTGGCCACGCGCTCCTCCGGCGATTTGAGCTCACCGCAGGAGGCGTAGGCGGGCAGCTTCGTGGCCGCGTTGCCGAACAGCTCCGCCACCGGGCGGCCGTGCACCTTGCCGATGATGTCCCACAGCGCCGCCTCCAGCGGCCAGTAGTGGGCGCCGTGGAAGTTCGCGGTCTCGATGGCCTTGACGTGCCGGGTGATGTCGAGCGGATCCTCGCCGACGAACAGGTGCTTGTAGGTGTCGAAGCCGTCCATGAGGTCACCGGAGCCAATGCCGGTGATCCCCTCGTCGGTGTGGACGCGGACGATCGTCGCGTCGAAGTGGCGCCGCGGCTCGGGGTCCCAGGCGGCCCGGAACGGCGGGTCCAGCTCCAGCCGCAGCCGGTCCAGGGTGATGTCCGTGATCTTCATCGGGCGAGCGCCTCGGAGGTGGGGGCGTAGAACGGGTTGGCCGGGCCTTCCCCGGCGGCCGCCAGGACATCGGCCACGGTCGGGGTGGCGTTCACCGCGGCCCGCACCGCGTCGTACGCGGCGGAGCGCTGGTTGCGGAAGGACACGTCCAGGTCGTCGACCGCCGGGTTCACCCAGATCGCGGCGATGATCAGCAGATCGTCGGCCTCCTCGGCGGGCAGCAGACCGTCCCGGACCGCGTCCGTGACGCCCTGCGCCAGACCGGCCTGGGCGGAGCCCCACGTGGCGCGCTGGTGCAGCTCACCTTCCGCGGCGGCCTTCGTCACGAACAGCGTCAGCGGCTTCACCGGCACCGAGGGCCGCACGATCGTCAGGAACGGGACGTGTCCGGCGCTGGGCGTGGCCAGCGCCGTGGCCCAGGCCGTCTCGACGGGTCCGCCCTTGCGTCCGATCACGACGTTCGTGTGCGCGGCGTTGGCACCTTCCCCGGCGAAGGCCTCGCCGATGAGGGCGGCCGGGGCAAAAGGCGATGGCATGGGATCTCCTGGATCTCCGGGAGCGAGGATTCGGCGGACCGAGGGGATGAACCTCGCATTCACCGCAGTTCATCCGGTCCGATGCGGCGAATCTAGAACCGCCGCCACCCCCTCGCAAGGCGCCCGCTGGAATCGAAATGCCGGTTGCTCTCACGACAACCCGGCGGCTGACCTGGGGGTTCCCACAGGCACGCCTTTAGGATGGCGCGCGTGACGAACCTCCCCCCTCGCGGCACCGACGGCCCCGAGGACCCCGCCGACGCGCACGGCGCGGGCCCCCGAGCCGGCTCCCCTGGCCGCGGAGAGACCACCGCCCCGCGCGGCCACGGGCTGCGCCGTGACATCGACCTGCTGGAGGCGCTCGCCTCCGACGAGGCGCAGAACGCCGGCGGACTCGGCGTCGTACGCCTGGCGCAGCTGGTGGGCCGGGAGAAGACCCAGGTCTCGCGCGCCCTCAAGGCCCTGGCCGCCGCGGGGATCGTGGAACGGGACCCCGACACCCTGGAGTACCGGCTGGGCTGGCGGCTCTTCTCGCTGGTCGCGCGGACCTCGCAGAACCGGCTGGTGCGCATGGCCGAGCCGGTGATGCACGCGCTGTCGGCGGACGTGGAGGAGACCAGCCATCTGTGTGTCCTGAGCGACCGCGAGGTGCTCACCCTGCTCTCGATCTCCGGCCACTCCTTCCGCGTCCACGGCTGGGAGGGGCGCGGAGTGCCCGCGTGGCAGACCTCGGCCGGGCGGGTGCTGCTGGCCGATGCCACGCCCGACGAGCTGTACGTCCGCTTCGGCACCACCTCCACCCCGCCGATTCCCGAACTGTGGGCGCTGATCCAGGAGGCGTCGCGCCAGGGGTACGCGAGGGTGAGCGAGGAGTTCGAGGCCGGTCTGGTCGGGGTCTCGGCGCCCGTGCGCGACTTCCGGGGGCGCGTCGTGGCGGCGATCAACATCTCGGCCCCCAAGTCCCGCCTCGGCGACCGCCTGGACCAGGCGGGCCACACCACCGCCAAGGCGGCGGCACGCGTCTCCGCGCTGCTGGGCTGGGAGCCGCGGCACACCCCGTTCCCCCGGGCACGGCTCACCTGAGGGCGCCCGGACCGGGCGGCCGCGCCCGTCCCCTCCCTCTCGTATGCGATGAGTTGCCCTGACAGCAACCAGCATTGCGATCCGAGAAGCGGCCTTGTCGGCCGTATGACGCGCTCGTAAATTCACCGCGAACCGGACCAGCCCTCGTTCGGAACGGAGAAAAGAGCAGCTCATGAACCTCCCCGGCATGGAAACCCTCGTCAAGGCACCGTTCGCCGAAGGCGATGTGTTCATCGCCGGCCGCTGGTGTGCGGCCGAGGACGGACGGACGTTTCCCGTGCACGACCCGGCCACCACGGAGCTGATCCGCGAGGTGTCCGCGGCGGGCCTGGGCGACGCCGTGGCGGCGGTCGACGCGGCCCACGCGGCCGCCGCCGGATGGCGGGCGACGCCACCGCGCCGTCGCTCGGAGGTGCTGCACACCGCCTTCGCGCTGATGCGTGAACACACCGACACGCTCGCCCGCCTGATCGTCCTGGAGAACGGCAAGGCGTACCGGGACGCGGTGGCCGAGGTCGGTTACGCGGCGGAGTTCTTCCGCTGGTTCGCCGAGGAGGCGGTACGGATCGGCTCCTCGTTCGGCGACGCGCCCGGTGGCGGCTTCCGCCACGTGGTACGCAGGCACCCGGTGGGCGTCACCGCCTTCGTCACCCCCTGGAACTTCCCGGCCGCCATGGCCACCCGGAAGATCGCCCCGGCGCTCGCCGCCGGCTGTCCGGTGCTCCTCAAACCGGCCCCGGACACACCCCTCACCGCCCTCGCCATCGCCGCCCTGATGAGCGAGGCGGGCCTGCCCGACGGTCTGCTGAACGTGCTGCCCACCGACCGCGCACCCGAGGTGGTCTCCGTCTGGCTGCGCGACGAGCGGGTCCGCAAGTTCTCCTTCACCGGCTCCACCGCCACCGGCCGGAAACTCCTGGAGCAGGCGGCGCCGAACGTCGTCAACGTGACCATGGAACTGGGCGGCAACGCGCCCTTCGTCGTCTGCGAGGACGCCGACGTCGACGCCGCGGTGCGCGGTGCGATGGACGCCAAGATGCGGGGCGGTGGCGAGGTCTGCATCGCCGCCAACCGGTTCTACGTCCATCAGTCCGTGGCCGCCGAGTTCACCGAGAAGTTCGCGGCGGCCATGACCGCGGTACGCGCCGGAGCGGGTCTGGAGGAGGGAGTCACCCTCGGCCCGATGATCAACTCGACCGCCGTGGAGTCCATCCGGTCCCTGGTCGACGACGCGGTGGCGCGTGGCGCGAAGGTCGCCGCGCGGGGCAGCGTGCCCGAGGGCCCCGGCTGCTACCATCCGGCGACCGTCCTGGTGGACGTCCCCGAGGACGCCCGGATCATGAACGAGGAGGTCTTCGGGCCGGTCGCGCCCCTGGCCACCTTCGCCGACGAGGACGAGCTGGTGGCCCGCGCCAACGCGACGGTGCACGGACTCGCCTCGTACATCTACTCGCGCGACGTGGCCCGGGCCCTGCGCCTCGCCGAACGCCTGGAGAGCGGCATGGTCGGCCTCAACCGTGGCCTGCTGTCCGACCCGGCGGCGCCCTTCGGCGGCGTCAAGCAGTCGGGTCTGGGCAGGGAGGGCGGCCGCGAGGGCATCGAGGCGTTCCTGGAGACGCAGTACATCGCCCTCGACTGGCCGACCGGCTGACGCACCCGCTCCCCGCTACCGGCTCATTCCCCCTCTCCCCGCCACTTTCCCCCGGGCCCCCGGCTCCTCCCGGGGCCGCTCCGCCCGGGGCGGCGTTCTCCCCCTCTAGGTAAGGACCCGCGCATGGCAACGACGCCTGTGACCGAGCACAACGAGCCCAGCACACCGCCGGGCGCACCCGCCACCGAACGCGAACGGAAGCGGCTGCACACCAAGCTGAAGCTGGCCACCCAGATCGGCCAGGGAATCGACGGCTACATCATCGGTGGCATCGGCCTGGCGATGGGGGCGATCACCGACGACCTCCAGCTGACCTCCGTGGAACAGGGGATGGTCGGGGCCGCGCCGCTGATCGGCATCTTCGTCGGAGGGCCGCTCTTCGGCCGGCTGGCCGACCGGTTCGGACGCCGGCCGGTGTTCCTCATCGACATGTTGATCTTCCTGGTCGGCTCGGTGCTCCAGTTCTTCGTCGTGGACGGCCCGCAGCTCTTCCTCATCCGGCTGGTGATGGGTGTGGCGATCGGCGGCGAGTACGCGATCGGCGCGCCGCTGCTGTCGGAGTACGCGGGCCGACGTGGCCGCGGACGGCTGCTGGCGAGCCTGGAGATCAGCTGGTACCTGGGGTACGCGCTGGCCACGGTCGTGGGGGCGCTGTTCACCTCCGTCGACGGCGGGTGGCGGTGGTCCCTGGCGAGCAGTGCGGTGATCGCGCTGGTGTGCGTGGCCCTGCGCGGTGGCATCCCGGAGTCCGCGCGCTGGCTGCTGAGCCAGGGGCGTCGGGACGAGGCGGAGGCGCTGATCGAGAAGTACGGCATCGAGGTGGACGTCGCCGCGGAACTCGACGAGCGCGACGAAGTGCGGCAGGACGGGTTCCGTGCCCTCTTCAGCCGGCAGCATGTGCGCTCCACGGTGTTCGCCAGCGTCTTCTGGGCCGCCCTCGTGCTGCCGTACTTCGCCATCGGCACCTTCTGGACGGACGTCTTCGAGGCCCTGCACATGGGGGACAACGCGGTGGCGGCGCTGCTCGTCTACTCCTTCACCGCCGTGGCCGGTGTCACCGCGGGGTGCCTGGTCGTGGAGCGGATCGGCCGCCGCAAACTGCTGATCCCGCCGTTCTGGATCACGGCGGCGTGTCTGGCGCTGGTGGCGGTGTGGCCGTCGTCCACCCCCGTGATCGTCGTCGGCTTCCTGTTCTTCATCTTCCTCAACGCCGCCTCCTCGGCGCTGACCGCGGTCTATCCGCTGGAGGTGTTCCCCACGTCGCTGCGCACCACGGGCGTCGGCTTCGCCACGGCCATGAGCCGGGTGGGCGCCGCGATCGGTACGTTCCTGCTGCCGATGGGGCTGGACCACTTCGGAGCGGAGTTCGTGCTCCTGGTCGGCGCCGGAGTGCTGGTGGTCGGCGCCGTCGTGTCACAGTTCCTGGCGCCGGAGACCACCGACCTGGACCTGGCCCGCGCGGCGCGAACGGCCCGCGAAGGGGCGTAGCGGCACGCGCCGGGCCCGCCCGGTGTGCGGACCCGCACCCGGTGTGCGGATCGCGCACACCGGGCGGGCGCTCACATGGCGTCATTTCCTCGCGCTTTCCGCCGTCACAAAGTGAGGGGAAGTCAACGGAGGGCAGGGAGCGCGAAAGAGCGGAGCGCGAATGGCTCAACGGCCGGTGGCACAGATGGCGCTGGCTCGGCAACGACTTCCGGATTCCGGCTCAGGACGTGGGCGCCCCCGCGCGCATTCTGGTGGAGGTGTGCCCTCCGCCTCGGGAGGGACCACGTCCGGCCGGTGTCGGAAGGGCCCTGGCCGCACCGGTGGGGAGCCAGGCGGCAGATATATGCAATGTTTCTGGCTCGGAACGGATTCTTCCGCGCCGATCCGTGCCACACTGAACGTAGGGCCCTCACCGCTCCCCCGTCGGTGAGGGCCCTTTGCTGTCGGCGCTGTCGGCCCCGTTGGCCGACGTCCC
Organism: Streptomyces sp. 5-10; assembly: GCF_014712245.1. Classification (NCBI taxonomy): domain Bacteria; kingdom Bacillati; phylum Actinomycetota; class Actinomycetes; order Kitasatosporales; family Streptomycetaceae; genus Streptomyces; species Streptomyces sp. 5-10. The sequence goes on along the minus strand of NZ_JACVYG010000003.1, from coordinate 215,401 downwards.
AAGGGTCGGGCCGACGGCGTAGTCCGCGCCCAGACGCCCGCGGCCCGCGTCCACCGGCGTGGTGGTTGCGGACACTTCACACCACGCCTTCCGCGTGGGCACCAGCGCGGTGTAGTGGCCGTATCAGTGATGCCTGGTTTCCCCCGCGGTATCGAGGTGACCCATAGACCGCAGAGGAACCAGCGAAGGAAAGGACGTGGCGATGAGCGCGGCGGACGCGGAACGCAGGGAGGCAGCGCGGCTGCCGGAGGGCGATGTGGTGGCGATCCTGCTGGAGCAGCACGCCCGCATCCGGGACCTCTTCGAGGACGTGAAGAGCGCCGAGGGCGAGCACAAGCAACAGGCGTTCGATGAGCTGCGGGCCCTGCTGGCGGTGCACGAGACGGCGGAGGAGATGATCGTCCGGCCGGTCGCGCAGGACACCGTCGGCAAGGAGGAGGCCGAGGCCCGCAACCACGAGGAGGAAGAGGCCAACAAGGTGTTGGCCCGGCTGGAGAAGATGGATGTCACCAGCCCCGACTTCGACGCACAGCTGATGGAGTTCGAACGCTCCGTGAGCGACCACGCCGAACACGAGGAGCGTGAGGAATTCCCCGGTGTGCGTGCCGGGCGGACCGAAGAGCAGCTCAGGAGCATGGGAACGCGGCTGCGGGCGGCCGAGAAGATCGCCCCCACCCATCCCCACCCCTCGGCGGCGGGTTCACCGGCGGCGCAGTGGACCGTAGGCCCCTTCGCGTCCCTGGTCGACCGGACACGGGACGCCATCAACGCGGCCACGGGCGGCTGACACCGACACTCGCCTCCTGACAACCGGCCGGGGCGCCGGACCGGCGGCACTGCCCGATGGTGGCACCGCCGGTCCGCCGAGTCTCCGGCAGCGTGGCGCGGGCCGACCGCGAGCGGGATCAGCGATCCGGTTCCGCGTCGCCTTCCGCTTCGAGTTGCTCATCCGGGACGGTGTGCACGGCGGCTTCCTCGGCGCCGGCGGCGCCCGCGTCGATGCCTTCGTCCCTGGCGATGACTTCCTTGGTGGTGTCGGTGTGCGCTCCCTCGTCGGGGGCGACGAGTCGGCCCGCGCGGTCCGTTCCCGCCTCGGGGTCGATCGGTTCGCCCTCGCCCTCCCGCACATCTCCCACCTCGTCGCCCGCCGGGGCTTCGACATCGGGGGTCTCTTCGGCCAGCCGCTCGTCGAGCGTCTCGCGCTCGTGCTGTTCGGCCGCCGTCGTGCCGTGCTTGGTGACCCCCAGTGGCTTCTCCGGCGGCGAGTAGCCCTCGTCGAGCATCTCGTCGTAGTCGCGCTCGTCCAGGGAGTCCTGGGTGTCCAGGGGGGCCGCGTCCTCCTGCTCCTCATTGCTACCGGTCGGCTGATAGACGTCGTCTGCCCTGTCGTCGCTCATCATCGCTGCCTCCCTCGCATGGTGCTCTTGTTCGGCCTTCGGCCTGCCTGGGCCGTCCGGCGCGAACTCATGTGGTCGGGTTTCCTGTCTCGCCTTTTCCTCACACCGTCGGCGGTTCTGCTTGATCGGCGAGTTGCTCCGCTTGTGCCGCCACGTCCGTGGCCCGCCGCCTCGCCTCACGGACCGCCCGGTCCGCCTTCCGCACCCGCGTGTGGGCCTCCCGGACGGCTTGATCGGCGTCCCGCTGCTCGTCCTCGGCCTCCTTGAGCTGTTTTCTCAGGTCCACCAGACGCTGCTGCGCCTGGTGTTTTCGCTGGTCGGCCCGGCGTTGCTCGTCCTCGGCCGTGGTGAGGTCCCCCTCGCGGGCGCGCAGGTGGCGCTCGGCGTCCTCGGCCTCCTGAAGTGCACGGGCCTGCCGCTCCCGCTGTTCGCGGCGCTTCTCCTGTTCCGCGCGGCGCCGCTCCCGCTCCTGGCGTTCCCGGCGCCGCTCCCGCTCCTGTTCCGCGCGGCGCCGCTCCTGCTCCTGGCGTTCGCGGCGCCGCGAACGAGCGGCGTCCAGGTCGGCCACCCTGCTGCCGGAGGCCCCCTCGCCGCGGCGCGGGGTGGTGGCGGGCGGCGCGGACCGGGCGGCGTCGGCGACGAGCGCGAATCCGGTCGGTGCCGTGAGCGGCTTGGCCAGTCGCCCCCGCACCCATTCCTGTCCCGCGTCCGGGTCGGCCAGCACGGCGCGCAATGTCTCCTCCACCTCGCGCTGGGCGCCCTCGCCGATCGGTTGCCCGGCCTGGGCGGTCAGCTCCCTCGCCTGGCGGGCGAGTGCCGCGATGACCTGGCGCTGCTGTGTGGCCAGCTTCCGCAGTTGCCCGCCGTCCAGATCCTGGTGTGCTTGCCGCAGGGCCTCGCCGAGCTGAAGGACCTGCTCGGCTTCGTCCGGCTGCCGCCGCACCAGCAGATTGCTCGCCCACGCCGCCTTGGTGGGGCGGCGCAAGCGGCGGATCCGCTCGGCCAGCTCCCGGTCTCCCGCGGTGCGGGCGTCCTTGGCGCGCTCGTCGCGGGTGGCGGTGAAGTCCGCCGGTGGCGGGGCGTACAGCTCATCGGCAATGGCGTCCAGATCGTCCAGGTCCACCAGCCCTCCTGCCCGGCGCGGGTCAACCTCCTCGGATCATTTTGTCACCTTTTGGCGAGGCGGGCCGCTGAGTGGCCCTGCCCGATGTCTGATGTCTGATGTCACAGCCATGTCGTCGCCGGCCAGATGGTCACGGCCGCGACGAGAAAGAGCGTGATGTTGAGCGCCACCTGGCGGTCTCCACGGCGCAGGTGCACCCTGGTGGCGCCGATCTGCAGGACCACGAACCCAATGGCCGCGGCGAGGGCCAGCCAGGGCGCGATGCCGGTCAGCGGCGGGAGGACCAGCCCGGTCGCGCCGAGCACTTCGATCACGCCGATGGACCTGACGGCCGCCATCGGCGTGGTGTCCACCCAGGCCATCATCGGCCGGAGCCGTTCACGGCTCCGGACCACCTTCACCCCGCCCCCGTAGAGGTAGAAGAGGGCGAGCGGACCGGCGACGATCCAATACGCCACGTTCACGATTCCCGTCCCGTCTTCCTGGCGACGCCGGTGGCGGGCCCGGTGGCGTAGCGGCTCATCGCCTGGACACTGGTTTTCGGTTCTTCAGTCACACCGGGATTCCACCGCCGGGCCGCCGCGCCCGTCCAAGACTTCTTCCGCGGTGTCGATACCGGATGGGTATCGTTGCACCATGGAGCTACGCACGCTGCGCTATTTCGTGGCGGTCGCCGAGGAACTCCACTTCGGCCGGGCCGCCGTCCGGCTGCACATGAGCCAGCCGCCACTGAGCCGGGCGATCAAGCAACTGGAGACAGAACTCGGCGCCGCGCTGTTCCACCGGTCGTCCGCCGGTGTCACGCTCACCCCGGTGGGGGCCGTGCTGCTCGACGAGGCGCGCGCCCTGCTCGACCACGCCGACCGGGTGCGCGTACGCGTGGCCGCGGCGGTCGGCACCGCGAGCCTCACCGTGGGGATCCTGGGGGACAGCACCGACCCGGGCGCCACCCGGCTGGCCGGTGCCTACCACCGGCGGCACCCGGGCGTCGAGGTCCACATCCGCGAGACCGACCTCACCGATCCCACCTGCGGGCTGCACGCCGGGCTGGTGGACATCGCCCTGACCCGAGGGCCGTTCGACGCAACCGGCCTGACCGTGCACGAGCTGCGCGCCGACCCGGTGGGTGCCCTGCTGCGTGCCGACGATCCGCTGGCCCGCCACGACAGCCTGAAACTGGCCGACCTGGCGGACCGCCGCTGGTTCCTGTTCCCGGAGGGCACCGACCCCCTCTGGCAGTCGTACTGGAACGGCGGGGAACCTCGCGAGGGCCCGGTCGTGCGTGGCGTCCAGGAATGCCGGCAAGCAGTGCTGTGGAACGGCACGGTCGGCATGACGCTCGTGGACCACGAGCCGCCGGAAGGGCTCACCGTGGTGCCGCTGATCGACATGGAGCCGAGCCGCGTGGTGGTGGCATGGAACGAGACGGACACGAATCCCCTGATCCGCTCCTTCGTCCAGATCGCCACCGCCGCCTACCGCGACAGCGGCGGTGCTACGCCTCGTCCTGCCCCACTCTGACCAGGTGTACGGCCGTGCTCGCCCAGTCACCGGACGGGAGGTCCGGGCGGAACCCGTACTCGGCGAGCACGGTGGCGTGGTGCACCTCGCCGGTGCGGGAGTCGCGGTAGCGGGCGCCGGGGGTGAGCCCGCGCAGCCGTACCGGCAGCCGAGGGAGTCCATGGCGCGGGCCGCGCTGCCAGGCCAGCACCAGGGTCTCGGCGCCGTCCTCGGCGGCGTACTGCACCACGGTCGGCGCCTCGCCGTGCGGTCCGGACAGCCGGTACAGCGCGCCGTACTGGACGAGGTGGCGCACCCGCTTGTACTCGGCCACCAGGTCGGCGCCCTCGGCGAGCTCCTCCTCTGACCAGCGGGCGAGATCCCCGCCGATGCCCAGCAGCCCGCACATCGCCACATGGAAGCGGAACCTCAACGGCACGGTGCGGGAGGTGAGTTGGTTGGGCACATCGGTCACCCACGCGGACATCGCCCGCGCCGGGTGGAGCTGACTGAAGCCGTGCTGGATGACCAGACGGTCGACGGCGTCGGTGTTGTCCGACACCCACGCCTGGTCCGTGCGGGCGAGGATGCCCAGGTCCACGCGTCCGCCACCGCCGCTGCACGTCTCGATGCGCAGCCCGGCGTGGTCGGCCCGCAGTCGGTCGAGGACGCCGTACAGATTGGCCACGTAGCGCGTCCACAGCCGGTCGTGGCCGTCCGGAGCGCCGGGCCACCCGGCCTCGCTGAAGGCGCGGTTCATGTCCCACTTGAGGAAGTCGACGCCGTGGTCCGCGACCAGCCGGGTCAGCCAGCCGTGGGCCCAGTCGGCCACGTCGTCGCGGGCGAAGTTCAGGACGAGTTGGTTGCGCAGCTCGCTGCGGGGCCGGCCGGGGGTGTGCAGGACCCAGTCGGGGTGCTCGCGGTAGAGGTCGCTGTCGGGGTTGACCATCTCCGGCTCCACCCAGATGCCGAAGCGCATGCCCAGGCGGTGCACCGTGTCGGCGAGCGGGCCGAGGCCCCGCGGGAAACGCTCCCGGGCCGGGGTCCAGTCGCCCAGCCCCGCGCGGTCGCTGCGCCGGGCCCCGAACCAGCCGTCGTCGACCACGTACAGCTCCACACCCAGGGCGGCGGCCCGCTCGGCCAGCGCCTTCTGGTTCGCCTCGTCCACGTCGAAGCCGGTGGCCTCCCAGGAGTTGTAGAGCACGGGCGCCACCTCGCGTCCGTGCGGCAGGACGTGGCGCAGCGTGTAGGCGTGCCAGGCCCGGCTCGCCGCGCCGAACCCGCCGTCGGTGAACAGCCCGGCGAACACCGGGGTGGCGCATTCCTCGCCCGGCGCGAGCGGCACGCATGTGCCTTCGTGGCCGACGCCACCGGTGAAACCGGCGCGCCCGTCCGGTGTGCGCTGTGCGGTGATGCGCCAACTCCCGCTCCAGGCGAGGGCGGCGCCGAACACCCGGCCGTGCTCCTCGCCGGTGTCACCCGCGTCCACCATCACCCAGGGGCCGGCGTGGTGGCTGGTGATGCCACGTCGGCTGGTCAGCACGGTCTCCCCGTGCGGCAGGCGCTCGCGGCGCAGTTGACTCTCCGCGGACCACTGCCCGGTGACATGGCTGAGCCGGTAGTCGGCCAGCGGCGGCAGGGACCAGGCCGCCGAGTCGGCGCGCAGCAGGCTGACACGTTGCTCACCGTCGTTGCGCAGCACCGTCCAGCGCTCGATGACATCCGTGTCGTCCCGCACCCGGTAGTGGAGCGCGACGTGCAGCGGATAGTGGCGGTCGCGGAATTCCAGACGGAGTTCGCCGACACCGTCGGACGGTGTGAGGACGCGGTGCCCGGTCGGCTGCCACTCGAAGCCACGCGAGCCGTCCTCGTAGCGGACCTGGAGGGACGGCGTGCCGTAGCGGGTGCCGCCGTCCACCGGCAGTTCCTCGCCCACCGCGGGCCGCCCCTCGAAGCTGCTCGCCGCCTCCCCGGCGGGTAGGACCAGCTCCTCCGCCTCCCGCGGCGTCAGCCGAGGCCCCCAGGCGAGGTGGCAGGGCGCGCCCGTCTCGTCGATGTGCACGGCGTACGACGTACGGGGCGTGGTCAGCAGCCAGACCCCGGTGTCCGGGGCACGGGAGATCGTCGGCATCGGGCCTCACGTTCGAAGGGCGGCGGGGGAGCGGCGGGTGCCGCGTACGGATGCGGGCAGACTCGGCGAGTGAGGGAAGAGGGTCGCCCGGTAAGCCAACGAGACCTTCGATCGCATGTCAACACCCCCGCAGGAGTCGCGCTTTGGAGGCGGGATCAGGCCTCACAGGCAATCCTCAGGAGATTCTTGCTTCTTTCATTGACAGTGGAAAATAAGGGGCCTAGGTTCCCGGCCATGTCCTCGCCCTCCGCTGTCGAGTCGTTCCCGGCGCACACGTCGGCCGCCTCGCAGATCTTCACCACGGTCCTGTCGCAGGGCCCCCTCACCCGCCTGGAAGTGGCGCGGCGGGCGGGGCTGTCGGCCGCGGCCGTCACCAAGGCGGTCCGTCCCCTGATCGAGGCCGGCTACCTGGTGGAGGACGTGGACGAGGGTGCGCGCCCGGCACTCGGGCGGCCCGCGAACCTGGTGCGGGTGGATGGCGGCCGCGCGCTGTTCATCGGGGTCAAGGTGACCGGGGACACGGCCATCGGTGTGCTCACCGACCTGTGCTGCCGGATCCTCGTCGCCCGGCACATCCCCCTCCCCGCCCGCGACCCCAAGGCGGTACTGGGGACGGCCGCGGAACTCGTCCGGGAATTGCTCATCGAGGCGGACGGCCTCGGTGTGCGCGTCGCGGGCCTGGGCATGGCCGTCTCCGGCGATGTGGACCGCGCCGAGGGCGTGGTGCGCTACTCGCCCTTCCTGGAGTGGCGCGATGTGCCACTCGCCGAACTCGCCGCCATGACCACGGGGCTGCCGGTGACAGTCGACAACGACGTGCGCGCGCTGACCGTGGCCGAGCAGTGGTTCGGGGCGGGCGTGGGGCTGTCAGGGTTCGCCGTCGTGACGGTCGGCGCGGGCATCGGCTGTGGCCTCGTGGTCCACGGCAGGGTGGTGGCCGGGGCTCACGGCGTGGCCGGTGAGATCGGACACGTCACCGTCGACCCGGCGGGCCCCCGCTGCCACTGCGGCAACCGTGGCTGTGTGGAGGCCATCGCCGGCGACGACGCCATCGTCCGTCAGGTCCGCGCGGCCACCGGGGTCCAGGTGGCCGACGCGGTCGAGGCCGCCGGGCTGGCCCACGACGGCGTCACCGGCGCACGGGAGGTCTACGCACGGGCAGGCGACGCCATCGGCCGAGCCATCGCCACCGTGGCCAATCTCCTCGGCCCCGAACGCGTGATCATCTCCGGCGAGGGTCTGGCCGCCTACGACCTGTTCGCCGACCACATCCGTGACGCCTTCGCCACGGCGGCCTTCGGCTCCGCGGCGCGGTGCGACGTACAGACCCGGCCGCTGCCGTTCGACGAGTGGGCTCGTGGAGCCGCGGCCACCGCCATCCAGTCCTTCATCAGGTCAGACGCGAACTAGCGCGGGCTGCCATTCCCCCACCGCCGGTCGGGACAAGGGCAACCTCCGCCGCCGTACCCCCGAACCCCGCCGCACCTCCCCGCCACCCCGTCCCCCGAACCGCACCCCCAGGAGGTAGACCCATGCGGTCACCCTCGTACTCCGTCATGCCCGTACGCGGTCTGAGATCCCTCGTCGTCCTGGCCCTCGCCGCGGGCCTCGCCACGGCCGCCCCGGCGGCGCGGGCACAGCCCGACGACGGCAACGCCACCACGGCCACCCCGGCATCCTCGGCCACCGACACCGACACCGCCGCCAAGCCCTATATGGGATGGACCAGTTGGAGCATGCAGTCGTCGAAGTACCCGGGCCTCAATCCGAACGGCGACTACAGCTACCTCACCGAGGCGAACGTCCTCAAGCAGACCGACGCCCTCGCCGCCAAGCTCAAGAAGTACGGCTACGAGTACATCAACATCGACGCCGGCTGGTGGCGCGACTACGCGTGGACGCCCGAGTTCGACGCGTACGGCCGGCAGAAGGCCGACCCCGTGCGCTTCCCCAGCGGCATGAAGTCGGTCGCCGACCGCATCCACTCCAAGGGCCTCAAGGCCGGTATCTATCTGCCCGTCGGCCTGGAGAAGGAGGCGTACGGCGGCGGCAAGGTGCCGATCTGGAACGCCGAGGGCTGCACCACCGCCGACATCGTCTACGACGACCTGCGCACCACCAACGGCTGGGACAGCGCATACAAGATCGACTTCTCCGATCCCTGCGCACAGAAGTACATCGACTCCCAGGCGCGGATGTTCGCCGACTGGGGCTATGACTTCCTCAAGCTCGACGGCGTGGGCCCCGGCTCCTTCAAGAGCGGCGACAACTACGACAACGTCGCCGACGTGGCCGCCTGGCAGAAGGCGATCTCCGCCACCGGCCGCCCGATCCACCTGGAGCTGTCCTGGTCGCTGGACATCGGGCACGCCGCCGACTGGAAGAAGCACTCCAACGGCTGGCGCGTCGACACCGACGTCGAGTGCTACTGCAACACGCTCGTCAGCTGGGAGAACTCCGTCGACGACCGCTGGGACGACACCCCGGCCTGGACCCGGCACGCCGGCCCCGGCGGCTGGAACGACCTCGACTCCCTCAATGTGGGCAACGGCGAGATGGACGGCCTCACCAGGGCCGAGCGGCAGAGCTACGCCACGCTGTGGGCGATCGCCAAGTCCCCGCTCTACACCGGCGACGACGTGACCAAGCTGGACTCCTACGGGCTGTCGCTGCTGACCAACCGCGAGGTCATCGCCGTCAACCAGGGCGACAACCCGCCCGCGCGGCCGGTCACACCGTCCGACCCCCAGCAGGTGTGGGCAGCCAAGAACCATGACGGCAGCTACACGGTGGCCCTGTTCAACCTCGCCGACAGACCGGCCTCGGTGACCGCCGACTGGTCGACGCTCGGCTTCACCGGCAAGGCCGCGGTGCGGGATCTGTGGAACCGCGAGAACCTCGGCACCCACAAGAACGGGATCACCCAGGCCCTGCCCGCCCACGGCTCCCGCCTCTTCACGGTCACCCCACGCGGCGACGCGCTCACGTGGACCGGTATCGAGGCCGAGTCCTCCGCGAACACCCTCGGCGGAAACGCCTCCGTGGCCGACTGCGCGGCCTGCTCCGACGGCCGCAAGGTCGGCAACCTCTACACCGGGTCCAGGCTGACCATCAACAACGTCGAGGTGGGCAGGGCCGGCACCTACCAGATCAAGGTGGCCTACATCAGCGGCGACGCCCGCTCCGCCGATGTCTCGGCCAACGGCGGCGGCGCCACCCGCCACACGTTCCCCTCGACAGGCGACTGGTCCACCGTCAATAGTGTCTACGTTCCGGTGACGCTCAAGGCCGGCTCCAACACCATCACGTTCGACAGCGGTTCCGGCTACGCACCGGACATCGACCGGATCGACGTACCGAAGTCCTCCTGAACACCAAGGGGCCCGGCCCCGCGGCCGGGCCCCTTGCCGATCTGCCGATCTCAGACGACTGGAGCCGCCATGAACCCCCGCCCGACCGACGCCGGCAGAGAACCCGACGGAGACGTCAACGAAGACCTCGACAGAGACTCCGGCACAGACCCCAGCAGACGAACCGCGCTGTCCCTCGCGGCGACGGCCGGACTCACCCTGACCCTCGGCGCCCTGCCCGCCTTCACCGCCTCCGCCGCGCCCCGGCGCCCGGCCGACACCCCGCCGCTCAGCGGTAGCTCACACGACGAGCTGTGGTGGCGGGCCCCCGGCGACGAGGGCTCCCTGATCGAGCAGGGCCTGCCGGTCGGCAACGGCCGCCTCGGCGCCCTCGCGAGCAACGACCCCGGCCGCGAGCTGCTGCTGATCACCGACGCCACGATGTGGACCGGCGGCCTCAACGACACCCTCGATGCCAACGGCCAATTCCCGTACGGCCGGGACGACTTCGGCTCCTTCACCCTGCTGGCCCGGCTCACCGTGGACATCCCCGGCCACGATCTGTCCGGCGTCAACGGCTACCGCCGCGCCCTCGACCTCGCACAGGGACTGGTCACCAGTTCCTACGTCCACTCCGGTGTCACCTACCGGCGCCGGATCTTCGCCAGCCACCCCGACGACGTGATCGTCCTGCACTTCACACAGAGCGGCGGCGGCCGCTACACCGGCAGCGTCACCCTGGAGGGCACCCACGGCGAAAAGCCCTCGCACGCCGAGTCGTTCGGCGCGTCCTTCCCCAACGGCCTGCGGTACGGCGCGGCGGTCACGGCGTACGGCAGCGGCGGCCGGGTCCGGGTGGGCGGCACGCGCATCGACTTCTCCGGCTGCAAGGACCTCACGGTGGTGGTCAGCGGCGGCACCAACTACGCGCCCGACGCCGACAGCGGTTACCGCGATCCCACCCTCGACCCCGAGAAGCTGGCCCGTACGAAGGTGCTCGCCGCCGCCCAGCACTCGGCGGACACCCTGCTGCGCACCCATATCGCCGACTACCGCCGCCTGTACGAGTGGTTCACCCTCTCGCTCGGCACCTCCACGGACGCCCAGCGCTCCCTGGACACCTGGGAGCGCCTCACCGCACGCGCCCGGGACGGGATGCCCGACCCCGAACTGGAGGCCGCCTACCTCCAGTTCGGTCGCTATCTGATGATCTCCGGCTCGCGCGACAGCCTCCCTTTGAACCTCCAGGGCCTGTGGCTGGACGGCAACGATCCGGACTGGATGGGCGACTACCACACCGACATCAACATCCAGATGAACTACTGGATGGCCGATCGCGCGGGGCTGTCCCCGTGCTTCGACGCCTTCGCCGACTACTGCCTCGCCCAGCTCCCGTCCTGGGCCCGGCTCACCCACGACCTCTTCAACGACCCGCGCAACCGCTACCGCAACTCCAGCGGAAAGGTGGCCGGCTGGACCGTCGCCTTCTCCACCAACATCCACGGCGGAAGCGGCTGGTGGTGGCATCCCGCGGGCAACGCCTGGCTGAGCAACAGCCTGTACGAGCACTACGAGTACACCCAGTCGCGGACGTATCTGGCGAAGATCTACCCGCTGCTCAAGGGCGCCTGTGAGTTCTGGGAGGCGCGGCTGCTCACCACCACCCTCCCCGGCACCTCCAGGGAGGTGCTCATCGACGACAGGGACTGGTCGCCCGAACACGGCCCACAGGACGCCAAGGGCATCACCTACGCCCAGGAGCTGGTGTGGGCGCTGTTCGGCAACTTCGCCGCCGCGGCCGCCGAGCTGAAGCAGGACACCGCCTACGCGGACACGATCACCTCACTGCGGAAGAAGCTGTACCTGCCGGAGGTGAGCCCGAAGACCGGCCGGCTCCAGGAGTGGATGTCCCCCGACAACCTCGGGGAGACCACCCACCGCCATCTGTCCCCGCTGATCGGCCTGTTCCCCGGCGACCGCGTCCGCCCCGACGGCTCCACTCCCCAGGAGATCGTGGACGGGGCCACCGCCCTGCTCACCGCGCGCGGCATGAACAGCTTCGGCTGGGCCAACGCCTGGCGGGCCGCGTGCTGGGCGCGGCTGAAGGACGCCGACACCGCGTACCGGCTCGTGGCCAACAACCTCCGCCCGTCCACCGACGGCAGCAACGGCACCGCGTTCAACCTCTTCGACATCTACGAGGTGGACAAGGGGCGTGGCATCTTCCAGATCGACGCCAACTTCGGCACCCCGGCCGCCATGAGCGAGATGCTGCTGTACTCCCGCCCCGGCCACCTGGAACTGCTCCCCGCCCTGCCCGACGCCTGGGCCGCGTCCGGCTCGGTCACGGGACTGGCCGCGCGGGGCGGCTTCGTCGTCGATCTGTACTGGCAGCAGGGGGTGCCGACCTCGGCCACGATCCGCAGCGTCGGCGGCCGCACCACGACGGTGGCCCACGGCTCCACCTCCCGCACGGTCCGCCTGGAGCCCGGCGGGTCCGTCACGCTGAAGGGGTTCGCCCGATGACGGCTCGCCGCGCCGCCATCGGTGGCCTGGGCGTCGTACTGCTCGCGGCCGCCGCGCTGCACGCCACGCCCGCCACGGCGGCGGGCGGCCGACACGACGTCGTCACCTGGGCGGCGAGCGCCGATCGCTTAGGAGACGGGGCACCCGACCGCGGCTATCGGATGGTCGTGCACACCAGCGTCGGCGGGAGCGATCTGCGCATCCGTCTCTCCAACGCCTTCGGCGACCGGCCGCTGACCCTCGACAGCCTTTACGTCGGCGTGCGGAAGTCGGGTGCCGAGCTGAAGCGGGGCAGCAACCGGCGGTTGACCTTCGGCGGCGGACACACCGTCACCATCCCGGCGGGCGAGGTGGTGTTCAGCGACGCCCTGCCCGGCAGCCTGCCCGCCGCCACCAACCTGGTCGTCAGCCTCCACACCCCCGACGCGGCCGGTCCGGCGACGGGCCACGGGATGGCGATGCAGACGTCGTACACGTCCCAGGGCGACCACACGGGGGAGGAGAGCGCCGCGCACTGGACGGACACCACCGGCTCCTGGTTCTACCTCGACGCCGCCACCGTCCGGACCTCCGCCGCGACCGGTGCCGTGGCCGCGCTCGGCGACTCCATCACCGACGGCTGGCAGTCCACCACCGACCTCGACCGCCGCTGGCCCGACTACCTCGCGCGCCGGTTGCGGCAGGCGGCCACCGACGTCAGGGGAGTGGCGAACGAGGGGATCTCCGGCAACAAGGTCCTCGCCGACGGCGCCGGGCAGAGCGCCCTGAACCGGCTCGACCGCGATGTCCTGTCCCTCCCGGGCGTGCGGACCGTGTTCCTCTTCGAGGGGGTCAACGACATCAAGGCGCACACCGGTGTCACCGCCGATGACATGATCGCCGGTTACCGCCGGATCATCGAGCGGGCGCACGTGGCCGGCATGTGCGTGGTCGGTGCCACCGTGGGGCCCTTCAAGGGCTGGAGCGAATGGGACGCGGCCGCCGAGCGGGTACGCCAGGACGTCAACGCCTTCGTTCGCGGCAGCGGCGAGTTCGACGCGGTGACCGACGTCGACCGCGCCCTGCGCAGCCCCTACGACCCCGAGCGCATCCTGCCGTTCTTCGACAACGGCGACCATCTGCACCCCAACGACAAGGGGATGCAGGCGCTGGCCGATGCCATCGACCTCACGGCACTCGACTGCGCCGACGGCCCCTGAGACCCCTCCGACCCGCCGGGCCCCGGGGCGGGGGCCGTCCCCCGCCCCGCGCATCCGAGGCGCCCGGAGCACGGCTCCGGGCGCCCGTCTCACTGCTCGCCCGGGCGGCGGGCCGGTGGTGGCGGGGGCAGGACCGCGCCCGAGGTGAAGCGGCTGGGCCGGAAGTCCTGCAGCAGGGGCGACTCATCGCCGTAGAGCTCGTCCGCGACCAGGCGGCCGAGCAGCGGGGCCAGGGTGATGCCGCTGTGGGTCGCCACCACATAGAACGGAACGTCGGTGGCGGGAAAGCCCGCCACCGTGAAGCCGTCGCCCGGCATGGCGCGCCGGCCGACCCGTACCTTCTCCACCGCGGTGCCCTCGGCGCCGTTCAGCACCTCGGGCAGGCGGGCCAGCATGGCGGTGGCGATCTCGCCGTCGGGCGCGTACGCCTTGGCGGGGTCCGCCGTCGCGTCCAGGTCCAGGGCCTGGAGCAGCAGCCGCCCGCCGCCGTCCGGGCGGGCGTTCAGCCGTGGCCCGGTCAGTACGCGGGACAGCCGCGCGGCCGTCGGCGCGGTGGTGGCGAGGAAGCCGACCGTGGCCGAGCCCGCGAGATCCGGGTCCGCCATGGGGACGTGCGCACCGGCCAGCCGGGCCACCTCCTGTGTCCACCGGCCGGCGCAGCTCACCACCGTGTCCGCCGGGTGGCGGCCGCCGTCGGCGCAGACCACCGTGGTTCCGGCCGCGCCCCGTTCGATCGCGGTGACCCTGGCGCCGCCGACCACCGTCGCGCCACGGTCCCTGGCGGCGCCCAGCAGCCGGGACAGCAGCAGCACGGGCAGGGTGTACGCCTCCTCGGGGAAGAAGGCGTACACGGCGTGGGACGGTGCCGCCGCGAGGTCCGGCTCCAGCTCCCTGGCCCGTTCCGCGGTGATCCACTCCGCCGGGTAGCCCCTGGCCGTCAGCCGCGCCACCCGCGCGGCCAGCACCTCCTTGTGCCGGTCCGTCACCGCCCACTCCAGGTTTCCGGCGGGGAAGAACCACGGCGCGCCGTCCCCGGCCAGCGCGTAGTGTGCGCGGATACCGGCGTGGTTGAGCGCGAAGTACGGCTCCGGCTCCTTGTTCGCGCTGTTGATCCAGGCGAACGAGTTCGCGGTGGTGCCCGCTCCTGGGTGATCGGCCTCCAGCACGGTGACCCGGGCGCCACGCGCGGCCAGCTCCGCCGCCACGGCCGCGCCCACCACTCCGGCTCCGATGACCACAACTCGCACGGGAATCCTCCTTGGCACGAAGGTCAGTGTTCGGGGTCGGCCCCGAACAGATGCGCGACGCCGACGACGCGCTCGATGATGACGACGGCCACCGCGGCGAAGAGCACCATCACGGTGCCGACAGCGGTCACGGTCGGGTCGTAGTTGTACTGGAGGTAGTTGAAGATCCGCACCGGCAGGGTCTGCATGTCCGTGGTCACCACGAACAGCGCGATCGTCAGGTCGTCGAAGGACGTGATCAGGGCGAAGAACGCCCCGGCGATCAGCGGCCCGCGCACGGCGGGCAGCGTCACATGCCAGAACACCTGCGGCGCCTTCGCGCCCAGCCCGGCGGCGGCCAGCTCCGCCGACCGGTCGAGCCCGGCGAGTCCGGCGAGCACCAGGCGCACGGTGTACGGCACGGTCAGCACCAGATGCGCCAGCAGCAGGGTGAGCGGGCTGGAGGCCATGCCGAGCTGGGCGTACCACTGGAGCAGCCCGATGCCGAGCACGATCGTCGGCACGGCGAACGCGCTCGAGAACACCCTGTCCAGCACCGACTTCCCCGGGAACGGATAGCGGTGGATGGCCAGCCCGGCGGCGAGCCCGAGCGCCGTGGACACCACGGCCGCGCCCGCCGCCACGCCGATGCTGAGCAGGAACGAGTCCAGGAACTCGGGGCGGTTCAGCAGCTCCGCGTACCAGTGCAGGGTCAGCCCCTTGGGCGGGAAGGTGACATAGCTGGTCGTGGTGAGCGAGGAGGCGATGGTCACCAGCACGGGCGCCAGCAGGAACAGGCCGACGAGCGCGGCGAACACCGCGCCGAGCAGACGCCTGGCGCGCCCGGCCGCGCCCGCGGCGATCGGCTCGCCCGCAGCCTTGCTCGCCTTGCTCGTCGCCGTCGCCGCTTCCGTTTGCGTTGCCGTGGTCACGCGAACACCTCCTTGCCACCACGCCCGCGCAGCAGCCGGGCGTACACGGCCGTCAGAACCGTCGTCACCACGATCAGGACGAAGCCGATCGCCGCCGCGTACGGCCAGTTCAGATTGGATGTCGCCTCGGTGTAGACGAAGTACGGCATCAGCTTCACCGTGGGCCCGCCCAGGATCGCCGGGGTGACGAAGCTGGAAACCGTCAGGCTGAACACGATCAGCGAACCGGCGAGCATCCCCGGCAAGGACAGCGGGACGGTGATCCGCCAGAAACACGTCCAGCCGCTCGCCCCCAGACCCTTGGCCGCGGGCGTGAGGGCCGGGTCGATCCGGTCCAGACTGCCCATCAGGGGCAGCACCATGTACGCGAGCATCACATGCACCATGCCGACCACGACCGCCGTGTCGTTGTACAGCATCTTGGGCGCCTCCAGGCCCACGGCGTGGAACCCGTCCGCGATCGGCCCCTTCGGCCCGAGCAGCACCAGCCACCCGTATGCCCTGGTCACCATGGAGATGAGCAGCGGCGACAGCAGCACCAGGGAGAGGTAGTTGCGCGCCCTGGGGGAGCGGCCGCGCAGATAGACGGCGAACGGGTAGCCCACCACGAGACAGCCGAGGGTGGTCAGCGCGCCGATCCACAGGGTGTGCCACAGCACATCCCGGTAGAAGGAGTCCCCGAGGAACCGCGTGTAGTTGTGCAGCGTGGGATCGCCCGCCTGGGTGCGGAAGCTGTTGTACACCAGCATGAACAGCGGTGCGATGAAGAGCAGGGCGAGCACCGCGATGGCGGGGGAGGCCAGCAGCAGACCGGTGCGCCACGGGCCGCGCTCCTTGACCGGCCGGGAAACCCCCGGCGCCGGCGCGGAGCCGTCGGGGCTCAGGGCCGGGCCGTCAGCGACGCGTGCTGTGGCTGCCATGCGCAGATCACCTCCTCGCCCAGGCCGGGCACCTCGGAACCGAACGGCAGCGTGGCCTCGACACGGCCCGCGGCCGTGGCCACGACGCAGCGGACACGGGTGCCGAGGAAACGGGTGGCCTCGACGGTGCCGGGAAGCCCCGGCTCCGCCGCCGTACGGTCGGCTGTGCTCGCCGAGTGGCCCTTCCCGGGCACGGCTTGGGGTACGGCCAGCACCCGTACGGCCTCCGGCCGCACATAGAGCCGTACCGCCTCGCCGTCGCCCGGTGCGGTGCCCACCGGTGTCGCCGCGACGAGGTGGGTGTCACCGATCCGGCAGCGGTGCCCTTCGGCGGCCGCCCCCGCCGCGATCCCGTCGAGCACATTGACCTCGCCGACGAACTGCGCCACGAAGTCCGTGGCCGGGCGCAGATACACGGTCTCGGGGACGTCCAGCTGGTGGATCGTACCCTCGGCCATCACCGCGATCCGGTCCGACACCGCGAGCGCCTCGTCCTGGTCGTGGGTGACCAGGATCGTGGTGGTGCCCACCCGGCGCTGGAGGGCGGCGACCTCCTCGCGCAGACGCACCCTGAGCTGGGCGTCGAGGTTGGAGAACGGCTCGTCGAGCAGCAGCAGATCGGGCTGAACGATCAGCGCCCTGGCCAGGGCCGTGCGCTGGCGCTGCCCGCCGGAGAGCTGGCGCGGATAGCGCTCGCCCATGCCGTCGAGCCCCACCAGCTCCAGGGCCTCGGCCGCCCTGCGTCTGCGCTGGGCGGCCCCGACCTTGCGCATCCGCAGGCCGAACGCGATGTTCTCCGCCACCGTCATATGCGGGAAGAGGGCGTACGACTGGAACACCATGCCCATGGCCCGCCGGTTCGCCGGGAGCCGGGTGATGTCGCGGCCGTCCACCTCCACCACGCCGGAGTCGGGCAGCAGATGGCCCGCCACCATGTTCAGCGTGGTGCTCTTGCCGCAACCCGACGGACCGAGCAGGGTGAGGAACTCCCCTGGCTCCATCGTCAGGTCGATGCCACGGACGACCTCCTTGCCGCCGAGGGCCTTGTGGATCCCCTTGAGGACCAGCCGCCCGCGGGTGCTTCCCGCTCGGGTGGCGGTGTCCGCCCCGGCCGGCGCGCTCTCCCTGCCCACGGTGTCCGTCCCCGCGGTCACTTGCTCTCCACCTGCTTGTTCCACTTGTCGGTCCAGGCGGAGCGGTTCTTGTTGATGGTCTTCCAGTCGAGCTTCAGCAGGGAGTCCACCTTGTCGGTGCTGACGACCTTGTTCTTCAGGGCCGGGTCCTCCTTGACGCCCTGGACCACCGAGCCGTCGTAGGTCGCCTTGGCGAGCGCGCGCTGGACGGACGGCTCCAGCAGATGGGCGACGAACTTCTGGGCCAGCTCCTCATGCGGCGCCTTCTTGACCACGTTCGCCGTGGTCACCAGGCCGATCGCACCGTCCTCGGGGTAGACGAACTCGATCGGGAAGTCCTTCTCCGCCAGCGTCGAGGTCCGCGACACCCCCCACACCGAGGCGGCGGCCTGGCCCTGGAGGAAGTAGTTGGACACATCGGCGGTGGTGTCGAACGTCGCCGCGTTCTTGGCGATCTTCTTGACCGCCGTGAGACCGGGGTCGATGTCCTTCTCCGAGCCGCCGTTCGCCTTGGACGCGCCGACCAGCAGCCCTACCCCATAGGTGTTGGTGATCGAGGGGAGGACCACCTTGTCCCTCAGCTTGGGGTTGGCCAGATCCTCCCAGGTGGTGGGCTTGGGGATGCCATGATCCTCGAACCACTCGGGGTTGTAGGCGATGCCCGTGGCCGTCAGCCCGAACCCCACCCCCGAGTCGTTCTCCATCCGGGCGATCTTCGCCACGTGGTCCACCGGCACCACCTTGGTGTCGATCGACGCGAGCAGCCCGGCCTCCAGCGCCTGCGCCTGGGGACCGTCGTCCACCAGCGCCACGTCGATCTGCGGATTGGCGCGCTGCGCCTTGAGTTTGGCGACGGTGTCGGTGGAGGAGCCGGGGATGTAGGTGACCTCGCAGCCGCAGCTCTTCTCGAACGCGGGCAGGACCGAGTCGCGGAACGCCGTCTCGAACGAGCCGCCGTAGCCGGCCACCACCAGGGTGCCTCCCTTTCCGCCACCGGCGGAGGGGCTGGGGGCGCCGCAGCCGGTGACGGCGACGGTGAGCGCGAGGGCACTGGTCACGGCACACAGGGTGGGCAGGGCTGATCGGGGGGATGGCATGGCTACCTCCTGCGATGAGAGATGGAAGTGCCGTTCCCGCTCCCGCGACCGGAGGAGGCGGGAGGGAAGGGGGAAACGAGGGGTGGCCGAGGGGAGAGAGGAAGCGGGGAAACGCTGCGGCGGGGAGGCGAACAGGGATCAGCGGAGCGGGCCTTGGAGCGAGGTCTCCACGTAGAAGCGGGATGTGTCGGTCGGCAGGATGATTTCGAGGTGTTCGACCACCTCGTCGTTCTCCGCCCAGGTGACGCGCAGCCAGCGGAAGACCGCGGCACCCGGCGTCAGGCCGAAGAGCCCGGCGTGCTCCTCGTCCAGGGCGTACGGCTCCACGTAGAGCCGTGAGCGTTGCAGTGGCACGCCCCGGTCGCGGAGGTACATATGGCTCGTGATGCTGACCAGATCCTGGTCGAGCAGGTCGGGGGCGAACCTGAAGGGCAGCACGGCGAGCTCCGTGCTGGTCACGCGGCTGCCGTCGGGGCTCAGCTTGTGGCGATCGAGCTGCACGACGGCGTCGTTGTCGTCCAGGCCGGGCAGCCGCAGGGCCGCGCCGCCCGCGGGCAGGACCTTGGCGCTGATCACCCGGTGGTCGCCGTGGGTTTCGGGCCCGCTGGTCAGCACGCCCGCGGAGCGGAGCAGATTCTCCTCATCGGTGGTCTGTGCGACGAACGTGCCGTGCCTGCGGTACCGGACGACCAGCCCGGCGTCCACGAGCTCGCGCAGCGCGCGCTGCACGGTGATCCGCGAGACACCGAACCGTTCTCCGAGCTCGGCCTCGGTGGGCACCCGGGTCCCGGGCTGCCACCGGCCGTCCCGGATGTTGCTCTCCAGCTCCCGGCGGATCTGCTCGTACAGCGGGAGGTCGCGTTCGGCCATGCGAAGAGAGTGATCTCATCCAATTGATATGTCAATACGTTGGATGGATATGACCGCCGTGATGCGAGCCCGGAAGCCGGATCGCGGCGGTAACGGCGAGGCGAGCGATCCCGGAACCGCCCTCGGGGATGCCGAGGTTCTGGCTGTACTCGGCCGCGTCAATGGTCGGCTCAGCTCCACCTGAACGTTCAGCGCCGGGACATGTACAGGTCCAGGGCCTTGTGAGCCCTCCTCTCCTCGACTCACGAGCCCACTGAGGCGTGCGAAGGGCGATGCCGAGCATGTTGACCATGGCGAGGGCTGCCATCGGGATCCAGGTGGTGGCCGGGCCGAGGGCGAGAAGTGTGGTCATGAGGGCCCGGAGGGTGCTCGCCCAGCCGCTCGTGGGGGCGTGCTCTGAGGGGGCGTCGTGTTCTGGTGTGGCGTTGGCGGAAGTGGCGTGAGTGCCGCCTGAGGCGTCGAGCCGTGTCAGGATCGCCGCGGCGGCGAACGACAGGGCGTTGATGGCGACGATCGCGGTGTATCCGTTCGTCCCGCCGACCGCGACAGCGAGACTCGCGCCGATCAGTCTGTCAAGCCCCCTGCGGAACGTCAGGTGCCGGGTCTTAGTCCGCCCACGAGGTCTCGGCGGCGAGGATGAACACGGCGTTGCGGTGGACGAACGCCGTCGCGTCCGGCGGCACTTGGTTGATCCGGGGCACGGCGGGCAGCCCCACCGTCCGGGCCCAGCGGACCGCCGTACGGACGTCCCTGGTGGTGCCGCACGCCACGATTCCCGCCGGCCGGATCCCGGCGTACCGGTGGTTGAACGGAAGCGTGCCTGCCCGCAGTACGTTCCGTCTGTTGATCAACGTGGCAGCCCTCACAAGACGCGCGCTTCGGAGACGTGATCGCCTCCGCCCGCGCCAAGTCAACCGGTGCTCGGCCGGCACAGCCGCACATCGGCTTCCGCCGACAGGTCCGCAACCCGAAAGGATGCCGACCTGCCGCTGAACGCCCCAGCTCGTATGAAGAAGGAGGCCCGCCGTAGGGTCAGGGGCTCCACCAGACCCAGGACATCTCGGCCTTGCGCCGGCACGCGCGGGCTCTGTCCGGCTGCCCCAGTCGCTCCAATGCCTGGCCCAGCACACTCAGGATCGACCCGCGGCGCCACTTGTTGCCGATGGAGCCGAGAGCCAGTGCCTGCTCGGCATGTGTGGCCGCCTCGGCCGGGTGGTTCGCCGCGAGGTACACCTCGGCCAGCCGGGCGTGGGTGGAACCCTCCCAGAGCCGCTGCCGGTTGTCGCGGAACGTGTTGAGCGCCTCCAGCAGTTCGGTCAGTGCCGCAGCATGCCGTCCTGCCCGGTGCAGGGCGATTCCCAGGGCGAGTTGGCCATTGGCGATGCGCCAGGTGCTGCCCAGGCTCCGCCGGAGGTCGACTCCCCGCGCGGCGAGGTCGACGGCGCTGTCGGCCCGGCCCGTGGCGGCGTGCACGCGGGAGAGATTGGACAACACACCGGCCACGCAGGCGAGGTTGTCGTCGGCCCGGAAGCCGCGCAGTGCCTCGCGGAGGTGTGTTTCCGCGTCGTCGTAGCGCTGCTGGTAGATCGCTACGACGCCACGTACGTTCACGGCGTGGCAGGCGGTGGTCAGGTCGCCCGCGGCAGTCGCGAGCAGGCCCGCGCGGCGGGCGTCGTCGTCGGCCTGCTGCTGCCCCCTGGTGACGGGGAACATCCCCGCCAGGGCCAGGCGGGCCCGGCCCTCCGCGGCCGTGTCCCCGGCGATATGGGCGGCATGGCCCACCGAACGGGCCGCCGCCTCGTACTGGAGGTAGTGCGTACCGGACTCGACCAGGTCCCTGGTGACCAGGAGGAGGTCCGCCGCGCGGCGCACGGCGCCTCTCTCCGGGGACTTGGCGCCCTGCTGGGCGCAGGTGAGGAGGCAGTCCGCTTCGCTGAGGAGCCAGTCCAGCGCGGTGCGGGCGCCCCCGAAGTCCTGCCCGGGGTGGTCGGTGGACAACAGATGGCCGACGAGCCGGTCTCCCGGCCGTCCCATCGCGTACACGCGCGCCGCCGAGGCCACGTAGAAGTCCCGCATGCGCGACATCGCGGCCGCTCGGCCTGCCGGCGGCTCATCCCGCTCGGCGCGGTCGCGCGCGTAGATGCGAACGAGGTCGTGGTAACGGTAGCGGCCGGGCTCGGGCGAATGCAGCAGGCTGGTATCGACGAGCGACTCGAGTAATCGCTCCGCCTCTTGGGCGGTGACGCCGAGGATGGCCGTGGCCGCGGCCAGGGAGATGTCCGGTCCGTAGGCGAGCGCGAGCAGCCGGAAGGCCCGCGCCTGCGAGGGCCCCAGTTGCGCGTATCCGAACTCGAAGCTCGTCTTGACGGCCAGGTCCCCGGCCCGCAGTTCGTGCAGGCGGCGGTGGGCGTCGGCCAGGCGGTCGGTCAGGTTGCGCACGGTCCAGGCGGGGCGGGTCGTCAGCCGGGCGGCGGCGATCCTGATGGCCAGGGGCAGATAGCCGCAGGCGGCGACGGCCTGGCGGCAGGCGCGGGGCTCGGCCGCGGCCCGCTCGTCGCCGATGATGCGGGTGAACAGGGCCAGCGCCTCGGACTGGGCCATGGTGCTGAGGTCGACCACATGGGCGCCGTCGAGCCCGGTCATCGGGGCGCGGCTGGTGATCAGCGTGGCGCAGCTCGGAGAGCCGGGCAGCAGCGGGCGCACCTGCGCCGTGTCATGGGCGTTGTCCAGCAGGACCAGCACCCGGCGGTCGGCCAGGATCGAGCGGTACAGCGCCGCCCGCTCCTGTAACCCCTCCGGGACCTCCGCGGGCGGGGTGCCCAGCGCACGGAGGAAGGTGCCCAGTACGGCCGCGGGATCGGCGGGCTGGGCGTTGTGGCCGATGAGATCGACGAACAGCTGCCCGTCGGGGAACCGCTCCCGGACCTCCTGCGCGACGCACACGGCCAGGGCCGTCTTGCCCACCCCGCCGAGCCCCTGCACCACGGAGATCGCCATCACCGTCCCCTGGGCGAGCGGCAGCCGCTTCCGCAAGGTGTCCATGACGGCGGCGCGCCCGGTGAAGTCGGCGAGCTTCGCCGGGAGTTGCGCCGGACGCGGCGCGGGGGAGGGTGAGGCCGTGGGCACCGCTTTGGCCCCGGCGGGGAGCCTTCGTGGCCCGGCGAGCGTGGGGTCGGCGCGCAGGATGCGCTGATGGAGCCGGGCGAGTTCGGCGCTGGGCGCCACGCCCAGTTCCTCGGACAGCAGGCGGCGGGTGTCGGTGTACACACCCAGCGCCTCCGCCTGTCGGCCGCTGCGGTAGAGCGCCGTCATCAGCAGTGTGCGCAGCCGCTCGCGCAGCGGGTGCTCCGCGGTCAGCGCGGTCAGCTCCGAGACCGCATCGGTGTGCAGGCCCAGTTCCAGGTCGAGCTCGAGGCGCGCCTCCAACAGCGACAGGCGCCACTGCTCCAGACGGGCGCGCTGGGCCTCGGCGTACGGGCCGGGAACTCCGGCCAGCGGCTGTCCCTCCCACAGCTCCGCCGCCATGTGCAGCAGTTTCCGCGCGCCGGTCAACTCCCCTTCCGCCGTGGCACGTTCCGCCCGTGCCTCGTAGCTCTCGCACACCGCGAGGTCCAGTGCCCCGGGCCGTATCCGCAGTGCGTACCCGCCGGCCTCCGACACCAGGACGCCGGGCCCCAGCGCTCGGCGAAGACGGAAGGCGTGGGTACGTAAGCTGGCGATCGCCTGAGGCGGTGGGGCGTCGCCCCACACCCCGTCGACCAGCTCGCCCGCGGTGGCGGTGCGCCCCCGCAGCAGGAGCACACACAGCACGGCGCGCTCCAGCGGCCTGAGGACCGGGAGCGCCTGCTCGCCACGCCAGATGCGAACGGGCCCCAGTACGGCGAACCGCAACGCCGAGTCCGCGCCACCGGATGCCGAGGGGCCGCGGTGCCGCTGGGGGAGGGGGAACCCGAGGTGTTCCAGTGGCGCACCGAACATGTCCTCCAGCACCCGTTGGCTCGACGGCCCGGGGTACGGCGGATCAGGCTCACGCCACCGGTGGAATTGCCGGGCCGTCACCTGTTCCGGCTCTCCCAGACGGGCGGCGACATTGGCGTAGACCGCGAGAAACACCGCGGGGTGACTCCACTGACGCTCTTCGCACAGTCGCCCGAATACGGTTCGCCCCAATGCCGCCACGTCCCGGTGCCGCCGATTCCGTTCTGCCAGACGCTCGAAAACACCGTAGTCCCAGGCCGAACCACTCGCAGTACACAATCGGCCGAAAGTCTGATGCAAAATTCCCGATCGCCCGGGGAATTTCGCAATCCGCTTGAGCGCCCATTCGATCGACCGGCGGTTCCGGGTATTTTTCTGCCTAGACTTCCGCCGTGAACGACACCACACACACCATACGGATCAGACCGGGCAATGTGGCCGACGCGCCGGCGGTGCTGGACATGCTCGACGCCGCGGTGGTCTGGATGAACGATCGTGGCAACACCGAGCAGTGGGGCACGATGCCGTACTCGCGGAGGCCCGGCGGGGTGGCGCGGGTCGAGCGGTATCTGACCGAGAACGCCCCATTCATCGCGGAGTCGGACGGAGTGCCCGTCGGAGCCCTGGTGCTGGACTCCGGGCCCAGTCCGCAGATGCCGATCGCCCCGGCCGGCGAACCCGAGCGATACGTCCGGCTGCTGGTCTCCGACCGACGGCACGCCGGCCGGGGCATCGGGGCGGCGCTGCTGGCCCATGCCGCGGAGGAGACCCGGCGGGCCGGCGTGGAGCTGCTGCGGGTCGATTGCTGGGCGGGCGGCGGGGGCGAACTGGTCGCGTTCTACGAGCGCAACGGTTTCACGCCCACCGAGCGCTTCCTGTCCGGGGAGTGGCCGGGGCAGGTACTGGCGCGGCGGGTCGACTGATGTGTGCGGGGCGCCGCCGCATGCGGTCGGCGCCCCGGCCCCGTTAACTCGCCGTCCGCTTCGGCGGCCGGGCGCGGGCTGAATCATGGTGGGGAATGCGGTTCGAACCCACGAGGAGGGCGAAGCACGGTAGCGGTGTTTCGGAGGTGATGCGCTCGGCAGCGCATACCCTGTCCCACCGCACGCCTTTTCGGCCGGTGTGCGTCCCAGGCCCCGGACCACCGTCCGCGCCCGAGTGAGAGAGATGCCTGATCAGAGGAAGCTGACGCCCTGGGCGAGGGAGAGCTCGCTGGAGTAGTTGATGGTGTTGGTGGCCGAGCGCATATACGCCTTCCAGGCGTCGGAGCCGGACTCCCGGCCGCCGCCGGTGTCCTTCTCGCCGCCGAAGGCCCCGCCGATCTCGGCTCCGGAGGTGCCGATGTTGACGTTGGCGATGCCGCAGTCGGAGCCGGCGGCGGACAGGAAGACCTCGGCTTCGCGCTGGTCGCGGGTGAAGATGCTGGACGACAGGCCCTGGGGGACGTCGTTGTGCAGCGCGATCGCCTCCTCCAGGGTGTCATACGTGAGGACGTACAGGATCGGTGCGAAGGTCTCCTCCCGTACCACGTCCGTCTGTGCGTCGACGCGGACGAGGACCGGCTCGACATAGGCGGCCGCGGGGGCGGCCTCGGCCAGGCGCCGGTTGCCACCCGCCAGGATCTTGCCGCCCTGGGCCTGGGCGCGGGTGAGGGCGCTGTTCATGGTGTCGAGGGCCGCGGGGGAGATGAGCGGGCCGACCAGCGTGGTGTCCTCGAACGGATCGCCGATGGGGAGCCTGCCGTAGGCGGCGGTCAGCCGCCCGACGAGGGTGTCGGCGATGTCGCGGTGCACGATGAGGCGGCGCAGCGTCGTACAGCGCTGGCCCGCGGTGCCGGCCGCGGCGAAGACGATGCTCTGGACGGCGAGGTCGAGATCGGCGGACGGGGCGACGATCGCCGCGTTGTTGCCGCCCAGTTCCAGCAGGCTGCGGCCGAAGCGGGCGGCGACGCGGGGGCCGACCTCGCGGCCCATGCGGGTGGAGCCGGTGGCGCTGACGAGCGCGACGCGCGGGTCGTCGACAAGCTTCTCACCGACCGCGCGATCGCCGAGCAGCAGGCGGTGTACGTCGCGGGGCGCGCCGACTTCGTCGGCGGCCCGGGCGAGCAGGTGGTCGCAGGCCAGGGAGATCAGCGGGGTGAGCTCCGAGGGCTTCCAGATCACGGTGTCGCCGCAGACGAGGGCGACGGCGGTGTTCCACGACCACACGGCGGCGGGGAAGTTGAAGGCGGAGATGACGCCCACCACACCGAGCGGGTGCCAGGTCTCGGCCAGCCGGTGGCCGGGGCGTTCGGAGGCGATCGTACGGCCGTACAGCTGCCGGGACAGGCCGACCGCGAAGTCGCAGATGTCGATCATCTCCTGGATCTCGCCGAGCGCCTCGGAGCGGATCTTGCCCGCCTCGATGGTGACGAGGTCGGCCAGGTCGCTCTTGTGTTCGCGCAGCAACTCACCGAGACGGCGCACGAGTTCACCGCGGCGCGGTGCGGGCGTGGTGCGCCAGGTGAGGAAGGCCGTACGGGAGGCGGCGATGGCGTCTTCGGCGTCGGCGTCGGTGGCGGCGGTGAGCCCGAAGAGGTTCTCGCCGGTGAGCGGTGTACGGGCGGAGAAGTCGCCGCCCTCGGCGACCTCGACGCCGATGGTGTCGAGGGCGGTGCGGGCGCGGGTGCGCAGGTCGTCCGTGGTGGGCAGTGCGGTGCTGGTCATGGCGGTCCTCCGGGGGTGAGGTGTCAGCTGAGGCTGGTGAGGCCCAGCTCACGGGCGACGTGTGCGAGGGAGTCGTTCTGCTGCCGCGCGTAGAGGGCGAAGGGGTCCAGGACGTCGCGGCCGATGGCGCCGGAGAGCCAGTCCGCGTCGTAGGCCGTGCCCTGCTGGTCGCTGTGGCGGGTGCCCTCGCCGCTGAGGTTGGACTGGAAGATGCCGGCGGCGGAGCGGGGCAGGAAGTCCTCGTAGACGATGGGTTCGGCGCGCACCCAGCCCTGCCGCAGCAGTTCGCCGAGGCCGGTGGGTGGCCGGCCGCCGTCGCGGGGCCGGTCGGGGCGGAGGTGGTAGGTGAAGTGGGCCAGCCCCTGGGCGGCGAGTTCGTGTTCGCTGTCGGGCAGGTGCCGCTCCCACACGGCGCGGGCGATCTCGCCCCGGGGCGCCGAGGGGTCCCGGGACGCCTGCTCGTCCACGTGGCCGAGGAGCTCGTCGTAGAGGGCGCGGCCCTCGCGGGTGAGGGCGATGCCGCGGGCCTCGACCTCACCGAAGCGGACCCTCAGGGCGCCGCTGATGACACTGCCGTCCGGGGTCCGCATCGCGCGGGGTTCGGCCAGGGCCCGGAAGGAGGTCTGGCGCAGCAGCACGTCGGGGCCCTTCCAGGCGGGCGGGCCCTGGATGGTGTCGATCATCTCGATGCCGCGGTCGGTCATGCGCCGGTACAGCTCGTCGATGTCGAGGACGCGCGGGGTGAGGTGGTTGATGTGGGTGCTGCGTACACCGCCGATGTCCGCGGCCACGGCGGAGATCCGCTCCAGGGTCTCGTACCAGCTCTTGTCGACCGGCTCGGCGGACAGCTCGAATGCCCGCACGGCGAGGTGCAGGAACCGCTCGGCCGCCTCCCGGGGCAGCTCCCGCTCGGCGGTGGCACGGTCGGCCAGCGCGAGCAGCTCGGGGGGAAAGAGCTCGCGGTCCGCGAGGAAGGCCTCCAGGCGCGAGCGCAGCTCGGCGTCGAAGAAACGGGGGTCGGCCGGGGTGAGCATGGAAGTGAACACCCGGAAGGGATTGCGCGCCAGTTCCTCGCCGTCCACCGGCCGGAAGGCGGTGGAGACGACGGGGACGGCGCTGGCCGCGGCCTCCCGCAGGTCGTAGAAGCCCACCGGGTGCATGCCGAGGGCGCCGAAGATCCGGGCCACTTGCCCCAACTCCCGTGGCGTGCCCACACGGATGGCCCCGTGCCGCTCGGCGGTCACCCGGCCGATGGACCCGAGGCGTGTCGCGTCGGCTCCCCGCGCGCGCAGAACGTCCTCGTTGACCTCGCGCGAGACGTCCACGAGCGTGGTGTAGGCGGGGACCTCCCGCCCGTACATCTCCGACAGCCGCGCCGCGAACGCGGCCCTCAGCTGCCACTGACTGAGCGTTGACATGGTTCGGCCTTTCGATCGGGGTTCACAGTTCACACCACGTGTGCTTCGGGGCGGATCCCGGCGCCGAGGCGGAACCGGTCGGCGCTGAGCGGGGAGATGTCGGTGAACGGCTCCCGCTCCAGGTACAGATCGCGCACGACCTCGCCGACCGCGGGTGCCTGAAGGAAGCCGTGGCCGGAAAACCCGGCGGCGTAGAGGAAGTTGGGCAGCTCGCCGGACCGGCCGATCAGCGCGTTGTGGTCCGGCGTGACCTCGTACAGACCGGCCCATCCGCCGGCG
The DNA here is from genome assembly GCF_014712245.1 of Streptomyces sp. 5-10. Taxonomy (NCBI): domain Bacteria; kingdom Bacillati; phylum Actinomycetota; class Actinomycetes; order Kitasatosporales; family Streptomycetaceae; genus Streptomyces; species Streptomyces sp. 5-10. Next base: position 187,617 of record NZ_JACVYG010000003.1, on the reverse strand, counting down.
GTCTCCATGCCGGCCAGGGCCGGGGCGCGGTGGCGGGCGACGCTGCGGAACAGCTCCAGCCACTCCGGTGTCCAGGTGGTGTCGAAGCCCTCCTCCTGGCCGGGGTCGGCCAGCCCGAGCAGCAGACCGTCGTCGCTGTTGTGGAAGTAGGCGGTCGAGGAGAAGTCGATGGTGAACGGGATGCGCGGGGCGGGCGGTGTGATCGGCGCGGTGAACGCCAGCTGCCGTTTCACCGGCCGGACCGGGAGGTTGACGCCGGCCATCTCCCCGATCCGCGCCGACCAGGCACCCGCCGCGCAGATCACGGTGGAGCACGCGATGCGGCCGTGGCTGGTGTGCACACCGACGACCCGGTCCCCGGCCGTGTCGAGGCCGCACACCACGGTGTGGGTGGCGAGGGTGACGCCGGCCCGGGCCGCGGCCCGGGCGTACCCCTGGACGACCAGCCCGGGGCGGGCGTGCCCGTCGGCGGGGGAGTACGCGGCGGCCACGAGGCCGTCGGTGGCGAGATAGGGACACAGGCGCTGGGCCTCGTCGGGGCTGATCATGCGGCTGGGCACGCCCAGGCCGTTCTGGAGCCGGACCCCGGCCTCGAAGTCACTCGCCTGCCGTGCGCTGTCGAGCAGGAAGAGGTAGCCGACGGTGTCGAGCCGGATGTCGGCGCCGGGCCGGTGGCGGAACTCCTGGTAGGCACGCAGGCTGCGGCTGCCCAGCTCGATATTGAGCGGATCGGAGAACTGGGCGCGTACACCGCCGATCGGCTTGCCCGAACTGCCGCAGCCGAGGTCGCCGCGCTCGACGACGACGATGTTCGTCACCCCGGCCTCGGCGAGGTGAAACGCGGTGCTCGCACCCATCACGCCGCCACCGACGATCACAACATCGGCGGAGGCGGGAACGGTGCGGAAGGCGGAGGAGGACAACAGACCACTCCCTTCCGAGGCCGCCTCGCCGGGCGAGGACGGGGCCATGCCCGGGGGGCGGCGGGGCTGTCAGGACAGAGCGATGCCGAACAGCTATCTCCGCGTCATCGTGCAGCACACAAACGTTGACGTCCATCAACAGTCCATGCTTCTGATCTTTTAGGATCCCTATATGGACTGGACGAGTGCGCAGCTGCGTTCGCTGGTGGAACTGACCAGACGCGGCACCATCACCGCGGTCGCGCAGGCCCTGGGGTACACCCCCGGCGGGGTCTCACAGCAGATCACCGCCCTGGAGAAGGCCACCGGCACCCAACTGCTGCGGCGGGTGGGACGCCGGGTCGAACTCACCGACGCCGGGGCGACCCTGGCCCTGCACGCCGAGCGCATCCTCACCACGGAGGCCGAGGCCGTCGAAGCGCTGGAGCGCATCCGGAACGAGATCTCCGGAACGCTGCGGGTCGGGCTCTTCGCCACGGCCGCCGCCGAGATCCTGCCGCCCGCCCTGCGGCAGGTGCGCGAGAAGCACCCCGGAGTGACCGTGCGCAGCCGGGACATGGACGTGGACGAGGTGTACGACGCGGTGGCCGGCGGGAGCGTGGACCTGGCGCTGGGGCTGGACTACCCGGACGTGCCCATCCCGCGGGATCCGTCCCTGCGGGTGCGGGAGCTGTCCAGGGAACGCTTCTCGCTCGCGGTTCCCACCGGAACCATGTCCGGGAGGTCCGGCAGGTCCGGTCGACCGGGTCAGTCCGGCAGGTCCGGGCGATCGGGTCAGCCCGGCAGGTCCGGTCAGTCCGGCAGGTCCGGTCGGCGGAAGGTCTCGCTCGCCGACACCAGGGACCTGGGATGGATCCTGCCGTCAGCCGGCAGCTACTACGGCCGCGCCGTGCTCACCGCCTGCCGCCGCGCCGGTTTCGAACCGCAGGTGCTGCACGAAGTGACGGACACGGCCGCCACCCTGGCCCTGGTCGAGGCCGGCGTCGGGGTCAGCGTGGTGACGGACCTGATGCTCCGGCTGCGCCCGTCCTGCCTCGATGTGCTGGAGCTGCACGAGACGATGGAACGCCACATCGTGGTGGTGTGCCGCTCCTTCGCCGAGCACCGGCCCACGGTGGCCGCGCTCGTCGATGTCCTGCGCGCCTCGGCGGGCCGGCGGCCATCCGGGCGTCAGCAGCGAAGAGGGAACACGCTGGCCGACACCGATGAGCCGGAGCCGCACACCGCGCGGGCGCCCATGCGATAGCCGCATCGCGGTGTCGGCTCGGCCCGGCCGGGGCCACCGCGGGCTCAGCGGTTCGGAGGGGCCGACGGCGGCGGGGCCGGATCGGGGGCCGGACTCCGGTACGCGGCCAGCAGGTCGCCCGTCTACCCGCTGACCCGGTGGTCGCCGATCCAGCCGCGCCGGGACGGTTCGACCGGGGTCCGCCAGGTGGGTATCACGGTCGGCAACCGGTCGCCGAGCAGGTGGTGTCCCGACTCCTGTCCGCCGCCACCTGGTCCCGCCGTCCACCAATCCGGGGCGTTCGGCGCCCATGCCGGCCCACTGGGCACTGTTGCCGGAGTACACGAACGCCACCGGCCCCGCGCCCCCGCCCACCGCAGTGCCCTCGGCGATCGCCACCTACGAGACCCACCAGAGCCCCTGGTCAATCGCTTGTGGCGGGGAGCTCTGTTGCGCGGGGCGCGGTCGCGGCCGCGTCGCGGGCTCCCGGCCGGCCGGGGTTCTGCGGCACCACACACCGGTCGTCCGCGGCCGGGGCGCCCTTCGGCCAGGACAGGGCCTCGAAGCTCAGCTTGCTGCGCATCGGGTCGAGCCGGACGATGGCCAGCGCCTTGTTGTACGGGTTGCCGGCGTTCGTCAGACAGATCCAGCCGCCCGCTCCCTGGACCCGGAACGCGGAGTTCAGATTCTCGTAGTCCTCCTTGATCCGATCCTTCGAGGGGACGGGCGTCCGGGTGGTGGCCGCCGCCTTCGTCAGGGCCTTCGCGGCGGTAAGGATCACATCGTGGGTCTCGATCGCCCGTCCGTCCTCGAACCGCACCGTGCCCAGCTTTCCCGCATGGGCCCTGGCCGCGGCGCGCAGCTGCGCCATGGCCCGCTGCGGTTCGACCAGATGGCGCGGCAGGTCTCCGGGGGCCGCCCCCCGCTTTCCCGCGCGCTTCTTCCAGCGCCCGACCTCCACGTCCCAGGCGTCGGGGTGTGCCGGTGCCGCGTACAGGACGTTGATGGTGGGGGTGCCGGCGCCCGGGTCGCCCCGGAGCAGGGCGCGTTCCGTGCCGTCGAGGCGTTCGTCGAGGGTGGTCGCGTCGGAGCCCGAGATGACCGTGTACGACTTCTTCCGGGCGCAGTAGGTGCGGGCCAGCTTCTTCACGAACAGCTCCAGATGGAACGCCCGGCCCGCGAAGTAGACGACGCGCGCCTTGGATTCGCAGAGATTCATGGCGAAGGTCTCGAACTCGTTCGGGGTGACCCCCGCGACCTCCGGCCCCTCCGAGGCGAACGTCATGTCCTGGGCTCCGGCACCGCTGCCCCGGGCCTCGGTGAACGCGTCCCGCAGCGACTTGTCGTAGCTGTCGCCCGGCCGGGTGTCGGCCACCAGCGCCGTCTGCGCGCGGGCCAGCCCCGGGTCGTAGCGCAGCAGCGCGGCGGCCTGGTCCTTGGCTGTGGACACCACCCGGGCCAGGCCCGGATAGCGGTAGGGGCCCGGACCGTCGGCGTTGGCGAAGGACTGTGAGGTGACCAGCCCGGCCACGACGGGGATCCTCAGCTCGTTGGTCAGATGACTCATGGCCTCCTGGGTGGAGTCCAGGCTCAGGTTGAAACCCACGACCATCCGCAGCTCGGGCTCCTGGTCGACCAGCCGGTCCACCGTGTACCGCCACGCCCGGTAGTCCCGGCCCGGGTTGGCCGCCACCAGCCGGATGGGCGGGGCCGCGTCCGAGCCGTTCGCCTGGAGCTGTCCCAGATAGGCGCCCTGCACCTCGCTGAGGATCTGGCGGCGCACCGCCGGGTTGTCCGACTCCATCGGAATCATCAGCGCCACGGTCGCATGCGCGGTATGCACGATCCGCTCGTTCTCCGCCTCGATTCCGGCGAAGACCTCGCGCATGCCCCGCAGACCGGGCATGAAGACCCCGGTCCCGTCCGAGACGCCGACACAGTCCGCGCCCCGCATCACCAACCGCTCGCCACAGCCGTCCGCACGGTCCCACGGGGCCCAGTGCAGCAGCCCGGCGAGCACCGCGCACACCACCGCCACGGTACCGGCGGACAACATCGCCGGGCCCCACCGGCCCGCCCCGAGCGCGGGAAGCGGAGCCGGTGGCGGGGAGACGAGGCGCACCTGGAGCACCCGGCTCGGCAGCGGTACGTCCTGATTGCGCCGCCACCGCTCCACCGCCTCGTCCCGGGCGCGGAACCGGTCGGGCACCGCGGCGGTGATCTCCTCGGCCGCCACGGGGGGTTGTTCGCCCCGTGGCGGAGGCGCGGCGCCGGGGGCGGAGGTGGCGATGACGACGGGATGGACCCGCAGCTCGCGCGCCCCGTCGTCATACGCGTCCAGCAGCCGATCCCTGATCTGCCGTCGCGCGGCGGACCGGTCGACGTCCGGCAGCAGGATGACCGGGCGCCGCGCCCGGTTGAGACGGCGGAAGAAGCCGTAATGCGCGTCGATGTCCGCGAGCAGCGCCTCGACGAGCAGCAACTGCTTGTCCGCCACGGGTTTTCGCTGTCGGCCGCGCAGCTCCCGGAAGACCTCCAGCTGGGTGACGACCCGGCCCCGGAACCACTTCCTGCGGTACCAGCGCACCGTACGGCGGTGGGGCAATCGGCAGACGTCCGCCACCTTCACCAGCACCCCGGCCAGCCCGCCCAGCTGCAGGGCCATCTGCTCGTCCCGGGCCAGCGCCTCGGCCCGCTCCTTCATCTCCTGCAAGGTGTAGCGGCGTTCCTCGGCGATCGCCTGCTTGACCATCCGTGCGATCTTGGTGTTCTGCTTGGCCGGCATCTGGCCGTCGTCCGGCCGCCACACGTACAGCGCCGCGAAGGCCGCCGCGAAGCGGGGGAAGACGATGGGCAGCCGGTAGGCCGGGCGGCCGTCGTATCCGCAGCCCTGGACGATGGCCAGCAGCTCGGTGACGACCTGCCGCTCCGGTGTCTCCTCCGCCGGCAGCTCATCCGGACAGTTGACCGGCAGAACGCCGCGGTGCCGCTCGTGGAAGAGGCGGGGCCAGCCGCGGACGGTCGCCTCCTCGCCTTCGAGCTGGAAGACCAGCGCCCCGCTCGAACGGTGGAACCTCAACCGCCCGAAGCGCAGCCGGTCCCTGATCGTCAGCTGCGCCAGCGCCGCGTCCAACGCCTGTTCCATGTCTGACCCCCGGTCCTCGGAAGCGGTGAGGGTAGGGCAGGGGCCCGGGAGGGGTCCCGGGGCTCAGGGGGTATCGGCGCGGGCGAACATCGTCCATGACGCGGCGGTACGCCGAGCGCTGCGCCGGCCGAGTCGCCTTCGCCGAGCCGCCCGGCGAGTGGCCGAGCCCTGGCACGATGGCCACGCCGAGACCCGCGGACACCAGCTCCCGTACGACCCCGTAGTTGTTGCTGCGGAAGGCGACCGCGGCCTCGAAACCGGCCGCCGCGCACAGCCGGGCGAGCGAGAGCGCACCGGCTGTGTCTTCCCTGCTGGTGATCCAGCGGGCCCGCGAGAGCCCGGCCAGGCAAGGGCCGCATCGGCCCGTGATCCCCGTGTTACCTGTCAAGCGGGTAACGGTGGCGGAGGCGGTAGGCCGGGTTCGGTCAAGGCGATTGCCATTCTCCCAGGTGAGGCGAGGAGAGTCTTTCGTAGAGCCGGGGCGTCGACAACCAGGACGTCACCCGGCAATATGGTCACGTGGATGAGTTCGTCTTTGTGAGCGGTCGCCTCTGCCTCGACCTGGCGGGCACGAAGCTGTGGCGACGCAGCCTCCGTACGGAGCTGCTGACCTCCCCGGGCGACGTGAGCCGCTGGATCCGCGAGGCGCAGCTGCTGGACGACCCCGGCCCCATGGACACTCGCGGGCTGGAGCGGGTCCGCCGGCTACGCGAGGCGATCTACACACTGGTGCGTTCCTGGCCTCCTGGGGATCCCTCGGATGCCGAGTTCGGGGACGCCCTCGCCGAGGTGAACGACGCGGCCCGGCTGCCACTTCCCAGGCATCAGCTCGACGCGTCGGGGCGGCTGACGCGGACGGGCGGCGTGGACGAGGTCCTCGGCGCGGTGGCCCGCGACGCCGTGGACCTGCTGAGTTCGGCCCAACTCGCCAAGACCAAGGAGTGCGCGAACCCCGACTGCACGCGTCTGTTCGTGGACGTGTCGCGCTCCGGAGCCCGGCGCTGGTGCGGGATGGCGGAGTGCGGGAACAAGCACAAGGCCGCCAGCTACCGGAAGCGGAAGAAGCAGCAGGCCGTCAGGGAAACCTGAGCCTGAAGCCTGCTGCCCTGAACCCAAAAAGCTGATGCCCCATCAGGGGACGCCAGGACCGGGTGGGGGCCGCACCCGATCGCGCTGGCAGGAACCGCGGATCAGCACGGCGGATACGGGGGCATCGGCGGGCTGGACGGGTTGCCAGGCGTTGGCAGGTGCCGCCAACCACAAAAGGAACGGCGATTCTGTTAGTGTCCCCATAAGCAGAACGCCTATTCTTTTTGTGGGGGTGTGTGGTGCCGCGGCTCACCGACGCGCGCAAGGAGCTCCGGCGTGCCCAGATCGCCGAGGCCGCCGTGCGCTGCTTCGGCCGTAACGGCCTGGAGCGGACCTCGATCGCCGACATCACGGCCGAGTCCGGCCTCTCGGCCGGCTCGATCTATGCGCACTACCGCAACAAGGCCGACCTGGTCCAGGCCGCCGCCCGCGAGGTGCTCGCCAAGCGCGCGGAAGTCCTCGGCGAGTACGCCGCGAGCGACACTCCGCCCGGCCCCGACGAACTGCTCGCCCGCCTGATCGCCGCGATCGACCCCGCCGAGGCCCGGGTCGGCGTGCAGACCTGGGGTGAGGCGACCACCGACCCGGCCATCCGCGACATCGTCCTCGATATGACGGACCGGATGCGGGCGATGCTGCACGACTGCGTCACGGCGTGGCTGGTCAAGGTCGAGCGTCACGAGCAGGCCGGGGCCCGGGAGCGCGCCGCCCCGATCGCCCACCGGGTGATGGCGCTCTACCAGGCCGAACTGCTGTACACCGCCTTGCGATCACCGACCGAGGAGACAGCGCCATGACCACCCCGACCGCTTCGTTCGCCGGCCGCGCCGTATCCCGGATCGGCTACGGCGCGTTGCAGCTCGAGCGCCTGCACGACCGCCGTGGCGAGGCCGTCGCGCTGCTGCGCCGCGCGGTCGAGTTGGGCGTCGACCATGTGGACACCGCCGAGTTCTACGGCTTCGGTTTCGCCAACGACGTGATCCGCGAGGCGCTGCGCCCTGAGGACGACATCCTGGTCGTCACGAAGGTCGGCGCCGACCCCGACCCCGGCGGGCGACTGCCGCTGCGTCTGGCACAACGGCCCGAGCAACTGCGCGCCAGCGTCGAGGACAACCTGCGCGGCCTCGGCGTCGACCGGCTCCCGGTGGTCAACCTCCGCCGCCTGGACACCGGCCCCGGGCTGTGCCCCGAGGGCGACCAGGTCGTCGACCTCGACGACCAGCTCGCGACGATGACCGCCCTGCGCGACGAGGGCAAGATCGGCGCGATCGGCCTGAGCAGCGTCACCCTCGACGGCCTGCGCCGCGCCCTGCCGGCCGGCATCGCCTGTGTGCAGAACGCGTACAGTCTGGCCTCCCGCGACGACGAGGACATGCTCGAACTGTGCACGGCCGAGGGCATCGCCTGGGTGCCGTTCTTCCCGCTCGGCGGGGCCTTCCCCGGCCTGCCCAAGGCCACCGAGGAACCGGTCGTTCAGGCAGTGGCCGCGTCCCTGGGCGTCACGCCCTCCCAGGTCGGCCTCGCCTGGCTGCTGCACCACGCCCCGAACGTGCTGCTCATCCCCGGCACCGCCGACGCCGACCACCTCGAGGCCAACATGGCGGTCGGCGAGATCACCTTCGACGACGCGACCCTCGCCGCACTCGACGCCATCGAGTCCCGCTCCAACGAGGCCCCCATCGGCTGACCGGAAACGGCGCGACCAGGGTCGCGACCACCCGCCGGACGCCCTGACGGAACGCCAGGCCGCACCGGGAAACCCCGCTCCACCAGGCTCTGAGGACGGATCATGAAGGCCATCATCTACCGCGACAACGGCGCCCCCGACGTTCTTCAGCTCGTCGACCGTGACCTGCCCGCGCCCGGCCCCGGCGAGGTTCGCGTCCGGATCGCCGTGTCCGGGATCAACCCGACCGACTGGAAGGCCCGCTCCGGCGCCACCGGCCCCAAGCGCTTCCCCGAGGTCACCCCGCACCTCGACGGCGCCGGCACGATCGACGCCGTCGGTGAGGGGATCGACCGGAGCCGGGTCGGTCAGCGGGTCTGGCTGTTCCTGGCCGCCGCCGGGCGGCCCACCGGTACCGCCGCCGAGTTCACCGTCGTACCCGCCGAGCGGGCCGTGCCGCTGCCCGACGAGGCCGGTTTCGACGTCGGCGCCTCACTCGGCGTCCCCGCGCTCACCGCGCACCGTGCGCTCACCGTCGCCGAGGACGGGCCGCGCCGTCTGCGGCCCGGGGCGCTCGACGGCAAGGTGGTGCTCGCCGCGGGCGGGGCCGGGGCGGTCGGGCACGCGGTGATCCAGCTCGCCCGATGGGCCGGCGCCACCGTGATCAGCACGATCAGCGGCCCGGAGAAGGCCCGGCTGGCCACCGCCGCCGGGGCCCACCACGTCATCAACTATCGCGAGGGCGACCCGGCCGCCGAGATCCGCGAGATCGCCCCGGACGGCGTCGACATCGTCGCCGAGGTGGCGCTGGGCGCGAACCTCGCACTGGACATGGCCGTGCTGCGGACCCGCGGCACGATCTCGACCTACGGCAACGACGGTGGCAAGCCGGCCGAACTGGACGTGATGCGGAGCATGGTGCTGAACGCACGCTTCCAGTTCGTGGTGCTCTACACGGTCGGTTCGGATGCGCTCGCCGCGGCCGTCGAGGACGTCGCCGCCGCGGTGCGCGGCGGTGCGCTGCCGGTCGGCGAGGAGCACGGCCTGCCGCTGGTCCGCTTTCCGCTCGACCGCGCCGCCGACGCGCACCGAGCGGTGGAGAGCGGCGCGGTCGGCAAGGTCCTGGTGGACGTCACGCCGTGACGTCCGGTCGGCCACGGCCTTCCAGGGGTCGGAGGCTGGTGAGCAGGGCGTCGAGTGGCGCGGGTACGCGGTCGTCGTCGAGGGCCTCGACCAGGACGCGGCCGTAGTGGATCTTGCGCCCCTTCTTCGTGCCGAGGAAGCGCCGCAACTGCTGCTGTGAGGTGCGGCCCCGCTGTGCGGGCTGGTGCAGGAAGGTCCGCAGGGCGCGCAGGTCGCCCTCCGCCCGGACGAGCTCCGCCACCCGTGTCACGCCCAGCGCGCGGATGAGCTCGTCCTCCAGATCCGCCGCGCAGACGAAGAACTCCTGCCGCGCCGCGCCGGCCCGCTCCAGGCCACGGGCGTAGAAGCGACGCTCCGCCTCGTCGCACAGCCCCGTGAGGCGCAGGCCCAGACCGGGTGGCCCGAGGAGGTGGGCGAAGCGTCCGACGCTCATGGCACCGCCCATCGGCAGGACGCAGACCCCTTCGGCCGCCAGGTCCCGGCCGCGGCGCGCGGCCAGCGCGCCGACCGCCGCGGCGTCGCTCGCCCCTTCGAGCAGGACGACCGCCCGGATGGGCAGCCGCGCGGCCAGCTCGCGCGCGGGGCCGCCCGGGCCACCGGCCGCCCACGCGGTGACCGCCTCCCGGAACGCCCCCGTATCAGCCATGAGACGAGTCTCCGGCCCTTCCGGCCGCCACGCCAGGGAATTTCACCCTCCCGGAGTCGGCTCGATGGCTCCGCCCCCGCTCCCAGCGTCAGCTCATTGGCTCGGCCCCGGTCGCAGCGCCCGGACGAGCCCCGCCAGGATGTCCTCGAGGACGGCATGGGACGTGGCGAAGTTCAGCCGCAGAAAGCCGTCGGCGTCCGGGCCGAAGGGACTGCCACCGTCGAGCAGGACATCGCCCTCCTTCAGCACTCTCTCCACGGGCGGTTCGCCGAGCCCCAGCGGCCGTGCGTCGAACCAGGCCAGATAGGTGGCCTCCGGCAGGTGATGGCGCAGTCGCGGGAGCTCGGTGCTCACCACCTGATGGACCCGTCGGCGGTTGCGGTCCAGCACGGTGAGCAGGTCGCGCTGCCAGGCGTCGCCCTCTCGCCACGCGGCCTCGGTGGCGATGACACCGAGCGGCGATACGGCGCCGTACAGGTCGGGTGGTTGTGCGTCGCGCAGTGCGAGCAGCCGGTCCGGGCCGTAGTGGGTGACCGCGCAGCGAGTGGCCGCGAGGTTGAACGCCTTGGTGGCGGAGGTGAGCGTGACGGTGCGGCCCGCGGCGTCCGGGGACAGGCTCGCGAACGGTATGTGGCGATGCGGCTCATGGGCCAGCTCGGCGTGGATCTCGTCGCTGATGACCAACAGATCGTGCCGGCGGGCGATGGCCGCGATCTCCTCCAGCTCCGCACGGGTCAGCACGCGGCCCGTCGGATTGTGCGGGTTGACCAGCACCAGTGCCTTACAGCCCGACTCCGCGACCGCGGTGTCGAGAGCGGCCAGATCCATGCACCAGCCGTCGGCGGAGTCCCGCATCGGGATGGGCACGGCGCGCCGGTTCATCGTCGCCAACGTGGCGAGGAACGGAGGGTAGTTGGGCGTCTGGATGGCCACCGCGTCACCCGCGCCCGTGGCGAGGTGGAGGACGAGTTGCAGGCACTGGATCAGGTCGGTCTGCTCACGTACGCGGTCCGCGGGTGCCGCCCAGGCGTAGCGGTCCATCATCCGCCGTGCGAACGCGCGCCGGAGCGGACTGCCGTCCGGCCAGTCCGGATAGCCGAGATCGCGGCGGTCGACGGCCTCCCGCAGTGCGGCGACCACCACCGGAGGGGTGGGGAAGTCCATGTCCGCCACCCATGCGGGGAGCACCCGTGGTCCCGGGCGGTGCCACTTGACGCTGCGGCGGGCGCGCAGCCAGTCGAGGCTGAGGTCATCGAAACCGGGCACCGGCTCGGACGGGGTGACGCTCATGAGCGCGCTCCCCGCGTCAGCAGATCACGGGTGATCTGTATGTGGCCGTGGTGCTGGGCGAGCTCTTCGAGTACGTGCAGTTGGACACCTCGCACGCTCAGCGGGCGCTCCGGCCCCTCGAACTCGGCGGGCGGTGTGTTGCGCGGGAGCGCAGTCGGCGTCACCGATTCGAGGTCGGCCGCCAGCCGCTCGAAAAGTGCGTCGACCTTCCGCCGCAGCTCGTGTGCGCTTCCCGTGGCGATGAACTCCGCGGCGCGGTCACGGTCGACCTCCCGTCCAGCGATGATGTGCCCGACCCAGTAGTCGGCGACACCTGCGCAGTGGTACGCGATCGCGTAGACGGAGTTGGCGCCGGGAAGTGGCGGGCGGACGTTTCCCAGGTCATCACCCAGGTCTTCCAGCGCTGCGAGCATCCCGTCGAAGGCGCGGCGCAAAAAGTACAGGTATTCGCTCTGGTCTCGCAAGGTGGGTCCTCATCGATGGGGGAGGCGGGATGAGATCTGTGGTCGTCACCGGCTTATGTGGTGACGGAATCAGGATGAAGTGGCTGAGCTGGACTGTCAACGCCTAGACGTCCTCAGGCGGAGGGCGAATCATCACCACATAGACAGGTGATCACGTGGGTATGGCGGCACCCGCAGATCTAGCAGTACTGTCTAGAAGTAGAATTTCAGTCGATTAATATGAGCGCGGGACGCGGCCCGGCCCTACTCGAGAAGATGGACATCACTCCATGACCACCACGCCCTCCACCACTGCCGGGACGCTGGCCGACCCCGACACCCCGTTCGCGGTGGTCGACGTACACAAGGCGCTGCGGAACATCGACCGACTCGCCGCCAAGGCTGACCATCTCGGCGTCACTCTGCGGCCGCACGTCAAGACGGCCAAGAGCCTCGACGTCGCCGCCCTCATGCACGGCGCCGCCCCGAACCCCGTCACCGTCTCGACGCTCGCCGAAGCCGAGGCGTTCGCCGACGGCGGCTACACCGACATCACCTACGCCGTCGGCATCGACCCCCACAAACTCCCCCGTGTGCTCGCCCTGTTGCGCCGCGGCGTCACCCTCCGGGTCCTGCTGGACAGCCCCGAGCAGGCCGCCTTCGTCGCGGAAGCCTCCCGCCGGGCCGGTATCGGCATCCCCGCGCAGATCGAGATCGACTGCGACGGCCACCGCGGCGGTCTCAAGACCGCTGACCCCGCACTCCTCGGCATCGGCCGCACCCTGCGCGACGCCGGATGCCTGGACGGTGTGCTGACTCACGCGGGTGAGTCCTACTTCGCCTACTCGGCGGAGGAGCGGCGGCTGGCGGCGGAGAACGAACGTGACACCGCCGTCGCCGCCGCCGAGAGGCTGCGCGCCGCCGGGCTGCCCGTCGCGACCGTCAGCGTCGGCTCGACGCCCACCGCGCACGCCGCCGAAGACCTGACCGGCGTCACCGAACTGCGCGCCGGCAACTACGTGTTCTTCGACCTGGTGATGGCCGGCCTCGGGGTGTGCCGGATCGACGACCTCGCGCTGTCGGTCGTCGTGGCCGTCATCGGACACCGCCCCGAGTACGGCTGGATCGTCACCGACGGCGGCTGGATGGCGATGTCCCGCGACCGCGGTACGGCGGCCCAGCCCCAGGACCAGGGGTACGGCCTGGTCACCGATCTGGCGGGGCGCCTGATCCCCGGCCTGGTCATGAGCGCCGCGAGCCAGGAGCACGGAACCATCACCGCCCGCGACGGCGCCACCCTGCCCGACCTGCCCATCGGCACCCGCCTGCGCGTCCTGCCCAACCACGCCTGCGCCACCGCCGCACAGCACCGTGGCTACCACGTCATCGACAGCGGCCGGACGGTGACGGGCGCACCCGCCGTCCAAGCCGTCTGGAACCGCGTCAGCGGCTGGTGACCGCCCACCACGGCCCTCAACGGCTGCAACTCGGCTTCACCACGGCGTCATTGGGCGAGCTTCGCGTCACGCAGCCGGTGCCGGTAGCGCAGTGGTGACTCTCCCACCTCTCGTTTGAACGCGGAGCTGAAGGCGCTCACGGACGTGTAGCCGAGGGCGGATGCCAGTGACCCGATGGGATCGTCGCTGTCGCGCAGGGCGCGCTGCGCCAGCAGCATCCGCCAGCGGTTGAGATAGGTGAGCGGCGGCATGCCCGCCACGGTCCGGAAGTGCGTGGCGAAGGACGTCCGTGACATCGCCGAGGCGCTTGCCAGCGTCTCGAGCCGCCAGGGCTTCGCCGGTTCGGCGTGCATGAGGCTGAGCGCCGGATGCAGACGGTCGTCGGTCAGTGCCCGTAGCCACCCCGAGGGGAGTTCGGCCTGGTCGACGTAGGCGCGCAACATGTCGAGCAGCAGGAGCTGGCCGTGCTGCCGGATGGCGAACGCGGAGCCGATGCGGCCGCCGGTCAGCTCGTCGAGGATCTGGTCCAGCCTGTCGCGCAGATGTGTCGCCGCGGGCGACGCCCGGACGTGCCCCACCGGCGGAAGCGCCTGGAGCAGCAGGGTCCGGCCCACCGAGTTGAGGGCGACGTGGCCGCCGAGGACCACGTCGGCCCCGGCGTGGTCGGCGTCGTCCTCGCGGAGGGAGGTATAGCTCGCCGTGGTCACATCGATGTCGCGGGGCGGCCCGTCGCCGGCGCCTCCCCGGAGCTCCAGCCACGCCTGGTTGTTCAGGATGGCGACGTCGCCCGTGTCGAGGGCGATGGGGCTCCCGGTGCTGTCGGTGGTCAGCCACGCGCGGCCGCGCGCCACCGCGATGAACTTCAGGGGATGGCCGATGGTGCCGCGCGCCACCCAGAGTTCCCGGGCCGCGAAGCCGCTCGACATCAGCCCCCGGATCTCGATGTGATCGAACACTTCGGACAGCTGGTCGTCGGCCATGTCCGTACGATCGAGCAAAAACCCCGAACGTGCAAGGATTCAAAGTACGAGGGACACGCCCGAGAGTGGACCCATGCATCACACACAACACCCCCTCGGGTCCGGCTTCACCGCGGCGTCGACGGCCGCCGAGGTGCTGGCGGGCATCGACCTGTCCGGCACCCACGTCGTCATCACCGGCGGCCACGCCGGACTCGGCCTGGAGACCACCCGGGCACTCGGCGCGGCCGGCGCGTCCATCACCGTCGGCTCGCGCCACCCGGAACGCGCCGCGGCCGCGCTGGCCGGGATCGAGGGTGTCGAGGTCAGCCGGCTCGACCTGCTCGACCCGACCTCGATCGACGCCTTCGCGGCCCGCTACCTCGACTCCGGCCGCCCGCTCCACATCCTCGTCAACAACGCCGGTATGCCGCTCCCCGCACGCCTGGTGCGCGACGCACGTGGCTACGAGCCGCAGTTCGCCACCAACCACCTGGGCCACTTCCAGCTGACCCTGGGCCTGTTGCCCGCGCTGCGCGCCGCTCACGGTGCCCGGGTCGTCAACGTGTCATCCGGTGGCCATCGACTCTCCGACATCCGCTGGGACGATCCGCACTTCACCACGGGCTATGACGGCCACCTCGCCTACGGCCAGTCCAAGACGGCCAACGTGCTGTTCGCCGTCGAGCTGGACCGCCGCTGGTCCCAGGACGGTATCCGCGGCTACGCCGTGCACCCGGGCGTGGTCGTCGGCACGAAACTGAACAGCTCGGTCGGCGAGGAGCGGCAGAGGGCCATGGGACTGCTGGACGAGTCCGGCCGGCCCGTCGTCGACCCCGGCCGCGGGATCAAGAGTCCGCGACAGGGGGCGAGCACCATCGTGTTCGCGGCGGCCAGCCCACTGCTCGCCGGGATCGGCGGTGTCTACCTCAAGGACAACGACATCTCACCGCTGGACGAGGACCCGGCCCCCATCGCCTTCGGCACCGACCAGGACCCTCCGGCCGACGTCGTACCGTACGCCATCCACCCGCGGTCCGCCCGGCGGCTCTGGAAGCTGAGCGAGGAACTGATCGCGGCATGAGCCGCAGGGTCCGCCGCGTGGCGCGTCAGATCACCAGACCCTGGCGGTAGGCGTAGACGACCGCTTGCACCCGGTCGCGCCGGCCGACGAGGTCCCGCCGGCCCTGGTGGCCGCCGCCGAGGCGTTCGAGGACTGGGAGCGGCTGCTGACCGAGGCGCTGACGGCGCATGGCGCCGATCCCGACCGGGCGGCCGCAGGGACGCGATCCGTGAACAGCTCACCGACAGCGGGCCCGGCGCGTGGGCCCGGCCCCGGCCGCGTTCACACCTCGGGGTCGATCTTCGAGGTGAGGAAGAACAGACCGAAGGCGATCACCAGGAACAACGCCGCCAACTCACTGTCCCGCAGATACAGCACGACGGCCACGACGAAGGAGGCGAGCCCGAGCAGGCCGGTGATGCGGCCGAGGATCCGCCGGGGGCGGGCGGACGGCCCGGAGAGGTGGTCGAGGTCCGGGTCCTTGGCGTTCTGCCAATGCGGAAAGGGCCCCGGCCGGTAATGCCAGCCGTCCTCCCTCAGGCGCTGCACCGCCGGGTGGCGGCGGGCGTGGCGCAGCGGGCGGGGCGCGAGGCGGCGCCACGGCAGCCACGCCTGGCGGGTGGCGATCCACGCCAGTGCGGGAAGGCATGCCACCACGGCCCATATCGCCGAATGGACCTTGCCGGCCGATGTGCTCGGCAGGATCCCGAGGAGCGTGTCCAACTCACCGCTGGCGGCGTAGGCGATCGGCGCGGCGATGGACACCGCCAGCATGGACTGCGCGATCGTATGGCCGACATGGCACCGCTCGCACCGTGGCACACGCACGCTGATGCTCTGCCACGTGGTGCGCACGCCCAGATACCAGGTCGGGCCGGCCTCGACGTCCCTGTGCAACCCGACGATGCGATCGTGCCGTGTGGCGGTGGTGTCACCCGCGCAGAACCAGCACTGTCGCGGTCGTGTCATGAGGGTCTCCCGGGTCCGACATGTGCCCATCACGGTAAGGCCGCGCCTCGGGACGGGTCCCCATTCACACGCGTGAGGCGGCCGGTCCCGAATCACTCGTTGCGGTGACGTGATCCAGGGCGGTCGCGTACGCCGGAAGCGTGGACGCCGAAATCCACACGGTCGTCCTGCCGTGCGGGACGGCTACGGGAATCCGCCGCCCGCGGAACGGATCGCGGTGCGCGCCCTCTTGACCCGCGCCTGGGTCGGCGAGGCACCGTGAACGTCATCCGGCGACGAACACCCCCGGACCGGCTCCGCCATCGACACCCCACCACCACGGGAGCGTGCCATGCGTGATCTGACCAGCGACACCATCACCGATGCCGTGATCTCCACCATGCGGGACACCGAGGACGCCCGCGTCGCGGAGATCCTGGAATCGCTGGTGCGGCACCTCCATGCCTTCGTCCGTGATGTCGAGCTGACGGAGGAGGAGTGGGCCCGGGGAGTGGACTTCCTGACGCGCACCGGGCAGAAGTGCACATCGACGCGCCAGGAGTTCATCCTGCTGTCGGACGTGCTGGGCATCACCATGCTGGTCGACTCCCTGAGCAACCGACGACCCACGGCAACCACCCAGAACAGCGTCCTGGGCCCCTTCTTCAGGGAGGACAGGCCGCGGCACGCCGACGCCGCCGACATCTCCGGAGGTCTGCCCGGCACCCCGCTGTTCTTCGAGGGACGGGTCGTGGACCGTGCGGGAGCGCCGGTGGCCGACGCGGCGGTGGACGTCTGGCACAGCGACGGGGACGGCCACTACGACGTGGAGGTGCCCGGCCAGGTGGACCCGGCCATGCGCGCGCTGTTCCGCACCGACGAGGCCGGACACTTCAGCTTCCGTTCCATCCGCCCGTCCAGCTATCCGATCCCCGGTGACGGCCCGGTCGGCGAACTCCTGGGCGCGACCGGCAGGTCGCTCATGCGCCCCGCCCATGTGCACCTGCTGATCGAGGCTGAGGGATTCCAGCGCGTGACCACCATGCTGTTCCCGTCGGACGACGCGTACCTGGACACGGATCCGGTGTTCGGGGTCAAGGAGTCGCTGATCACGTCCTATGACACCTACGAGGCCGACACCGGGCCCTGCCGCGAGCTGACCGACGAGCCGTACACCCTGCTGCGGCACACCTTCGTCCTCGAACCCCGCCCCGCGGACTCGCCCGGGTGACCACTCACTCCGCCGCGGCTCGGCGCAGCAGCGGGGTGAGGCGGTGCGGCACCAGTTCGCGCATGGCCAGGGCCGTCGCCGTGCGCTCGATGCCGGGCACGGCGAGGATCTGCCCCGCGATCCGGTACAGATCCTCCGCGTCCGCGGCGACCACCCGTACGAGCAGGTCCGTCTCGCCGCTGAGGCCGAAGACCTCCACGACTTCGGCGATGCCCGCCAGTGCCTCGGACACCTCGGCCAGCCGGCGCTGATCGACCCGCGCGGTGACGAACGCGGTGAGCGGATGGCCCAGCGCGTTCGGGGTGATCCGGCGCTCGAAGGAGCCCAGTGCGCCGCCCTGCTCCAATCTGGCCACCCGCGCCTGGACGGTGTTGCGGGACAACCCCAGCTGCTCGGCCAGGGCGACGACGGTGGCCCGTGGCTGGGCGGCGAGGGCGAGCAGGATCCGCGCGTCGGTGGCGTCCACGCCTCGCTCACTGTTCATAGTGCTCAATCGATATCCCTCATTCGACTCAGAGCATGAGCAGAATGCTCAATGAAAGAGAAGCATCTTGTGCAGTTGAGGAGCTATCTGTCTACTGACGGAGCACAAAATCAGTTTTCCATGGCGTGGTGCGGACAGCGGAGGCGGTCGGTGATGGTCCTGGACCCGGAGCTGAGAGCGATCGGCGGAAACGGCTCGGGCCGTGCCCGGGAGGAGGAGCTCGCCGTGCTGGAGGCGGTCGGGCGCCGGGTGCTGTGGCTGTCCACCGCGATCATCGACCACGCCAACCGGGTGCGGCCGAACCCCTCGGGGCTGAAGGTCGGCGGCCACCAGGCGTCCAGCGCCTCGATGACCTCGATCATGACGGCGCTGTGGTTCCACGCCCTGGCCTCCGAGGACCGGGTGTCGGTCAAACCCCACGCCTCACCCGTGCTGCACGCCATCAACTACCTGCTGGGCGAGCTGGACGAGTCCTACCTGACCACCCTGCGCGCCTTCGGCGGCCTGCAGAGCTACCCCAGCCGGGCCAAGGACCCCGACCCGGTCGACTACTCCACCGGCTCGGTCGGCATCGGTGCCACCGCCCCCCTGTGGGGCGCCCTCGCCCGGCGCTACGTGGAGGGCCACTTCGGCGGGGCCGGGAGGGGACGGCAGTACTCCCTGCTGGGCGACGCGGAGCTGGACGAGGGCGCGATCTGGGAGGCGATCCAGGACCCGATGGTGCCCGGCCTGGGCGAGGCGGCGTGGGTCGTCGACCTGAACCGGCAGTCCCTGGACCGGGTCGTCCCCGGCATCGCCGCGGACCGGCTGCAGGGCATGTTCGCCGCGGCCGGCTGGCAGGTCATCACCCTCAAGTACGGGCACGCGCTGCGGGAGTTGTTCGCGCGGCCGGGCGGTGACGCCCTGCACGCCCGTATCGAGGCCATGGACAACCCCGAGTACCAGCGCCTGCTGCGCTGCACCGCCGACGAGTTGCGCGAGCGCCTGCCCGGCACCGGCTCCACCGCCGGGCCGATCGCCGACCTGATCGCCCCCCTGGACGACACCTCGCTGCTGGCGGCGCTGCGCAACCTGGGAGGGCACGACATCGGCGCGCTGATGGACGCGTTCGACAGCATCGACGACACCCGGCCGACCGTCATCTTCGCGTACACGGTGAAGGGCTACGGGCTGCCCACCGAGGGCCACCCGCAGAACCACTCCTCCCTGCTGACCGCCGACCAGATGAGGACCCTGGCCGACCGCCTGGGAACGGACCCCGACCGCCCGTGGGCCGCCTTCGCCGGCGGATCGCCGGAAGCGGCCCGGTGCGCGGCGGCCGCCAGGCGGCTGCGCCGCCCCGGGCGCGCGTCGCGGCAGGCCCCCGCGGTCCCCGCCGATCTCGCCCGCCCAGCCCCGACCGGCTCCGGCAACACCCAGCAGGCCCTCGGGCGCGTCCTGCTGGACCTCACCCGGCGGGCGCCGGAGGCGGCCGCCCGGATCGTCACCGTCAGCCCGGACGTCAGCTCCACCACCAACCTCGGCGGCTGGCTCAACAAGGTCGGTGTGTGGTCGCCGACCGAGCGCCCCAACTGGTTCGCCGATGACGCCGAGACGATCCTGCACTGGCGGGAGCGGCCCACGGGCCAGCATGTGGAGCTGGGTATCGCGGAGACCAACCTGGTGGGCATGCTCGGCGAGCTGGGCGCCACCTGGAGCCGCTGGGGCCAGCCGCTGCTGCCGATCGGCGTCGTCTACGACCCCTTCGTCAACCGGGCCCTGGAGCCGTGGTCGTTCGGCATCTACGCGGGCGGCCAGTCGATCTTGGTCGGCACACCGTCCGGCGTCACGCTCGCCCCGGAGGGCGGCGCCCACCAGTCGATCACCACACCCTCGCTCGGCATCGAACAGCCCGGCTGCGTCACCTTCGAGCCCGCGTTCGCGATCGACACCGAATGGTGTCTGCTCGCCGCGCTCGGCAACCTCGGTCGGCCGGGCGGGAGTTCGGCCTATCTACGGCTGTCCACCCGGCCCGTCGACCAGTCCGCGGCCGATGTGCCCGGCGACCCGGCCGCCCGCGAGCGCCGCCGCCGACAGGTGACGGCCGGGGCCTACCGGCTGCGCCGGCACGAGAAGCCGGTGGTGACCCTCGCCGCGATGGGCGCCCTGGTCCCGGAGGCCCTGGCCGCCGCCGACCGGCTCGCCGCCCTCGGCCACGGCGCCGACGTGGTCTGTGTGACCAGCCCGGACCTGCTCTTCCGCGCGCTCCAGGCCCGCCGCGGCCTGTCGCGGGACCCGAGCTGGATCCTCGACCAGGTCTTCCCCGCCGACCGGGCCACCCCGCTCGTCACCGTCCTGGACGGCCATCCGCACACCCTGGCCTTCCTGAGCACGATCCGGAACACGCCCGTGACCACCCTCGGCGTGACGCGGTTCGGCCAGAGCGGTTCGATCGAGGACGTCTACCGCTACCACGGCATCGACGCGGACAGCATCGTCACCGCCGCGCTGGACCTCGTCGACTGAAGCGGAGGTCAGTCCGCCCGGGCCTCGGCGGTGTCGGGGCCCGTGGACTGCCGGTCGGGTGCGGGCTCCGCGCGGACGACCGGGTGGCCGAGCGCGGGCATGTGGTGGGGGAACCCGATCCGGAGGAGGGCGGCCGCGACGGCGGACGCCAGCACGACGACGGCCGCGAGGATCAGGGCCTGGTGGTACCCGTGGCGCAGCAGCGGGGTGGCGACCAGCGGGCCGAGGATCTGGCCCACCGAGTATCCGGCCGTCAGCAGCGCGACCGCGCGGGGGAAGCGCAGATGCGCGCCGGTCGCGAGCGCGAGGGTGCTGACGCCGATGAACGTGGCGCCGAAGAGCACCGCGGAGATCAGCGCCGCGGCGACGCCACCGATCAGCGCGGGCAGGGCGATGCCGACGGCCTGGACGCCCAGGGCGGCCAGCAGGAGGCTGGGGCGGGACCAGCGCCGCCCCAACCCGGCCCACAGCGCGGAGGACGGGATGGCCGCGAGGCCCACCAGCACCCAGGCACCGCTGCCGATCCAGCCGGGCGAACTCTGCTCGATCGCGGCCACCAGGAAGGTGCCCGCGATGATGTAGCCGACGCCCTCCAGCGTGTACGAGGCGAAGAGCGCGGTGAACCAGCGATGGGTGCGCGGGCCGCTCGCCTGCCGTTCCGCTTCGGGCCCGGAGGTGGCGTACGCCGACGGGGGCGCGGGTTCCGGCCGCAGGAACCATGCGGGGAGGGCGAGCAGCGCGCTCAGCCCGGCGGAGGCCCACCACGCGGCCTGCCAGTCCGCGATGGTGCGCAGCGCGAGGACGAGCAGCCCGGACAGGGCGATACCGGCCCCGACCCCGCCGAAGGCCCACCCGGGCAGGTGGGCGGGATGGTCGCGCAGATGGCTGAGCAGGGAGCTGACGGCGATGACGAAGATCACCGCACTGACCACGCCCGCGCACAGCCGGAGCAACAGCCAGACAGCGGTGGCGTGCGTCAGTGGCATCGCGGCCAGCGACACCGCCAGCACCACCAGACAACTCCGCAGCACGGCGGGGGAGCGCATCAGACGCGGCAGGAAGGTCCCGGCGAGCGCGCCGATCAAATAGCCCACGTAGTTGGCGGTGGCGAGATGCGCACCCGTCGCGGCGGACAGCCCGGCCTGAGCGTGCATCAGGGGAAGAATCGGGGTGTAGACGAATCGGCCGACTCCCATGCCCGCCCCCAGCGCGGCGGCGGCCTGCGCGACATGGGTCCAGGGCGAGTGGTGAACGCCCCGGGAGCCGGTGGCGTGGTGGCGCGGAGGCGCTGCGGTCACGATGTGATCCTTGACGGTTTCGCGATACGGAAGCCTGGGGGGCATTGCGCTCCCACGGCCTCAGACTGCCCCCGCCACCAGGGCGAATGCCACGATCGGCTTCCTCCCTCCTGGTAGGCACGGCCTCTTACGGCCACCACGCATACACAGGTGCGGACCTCCTCCTCTCCTCGGCCTTGATGCCTCGGTGGACCGGTCTGACCGCGGCATCCCTGTGACCGGCTTCCTTCCATCTGGTAGGCGCTGCATTCCACCGCAGGTCACAGCGGTGCGGGGGAGATGGAGCGCGCTCGCCGTTTCTGGATGTTTGTCGACCGGTCGTCTATGTTCGTGAAGAGCCGGTGAGCAGCGCCGGTCCGGACAACCCACCCCCACTGGAGACAGTCACCATGAGCACTTCCGGTCAGAAGGTCGCCGTCATCACCGGCGCGTCCCAGGGCATCGGCGCGGGCCTGGTCGAGGCATACCGCAAGCTCGGCTATGCCGTCGTCGCCACCTCGCGCGGGATCGCCGCCTCCTCCGATCCCGAGATCCTCACCGTCCAGGGCGACATCGCCGACCCCGCCACCGCCGAGCGCGTGACCGGTGCCGCCATCGAGCGCTTCGGCCGCATCGACACCCTGGTCAACAACGCCGGCATCTTCGTCGCCAAGCCCTTCACCGAGTACACGCAGGCGGACTACGACGCGGTCACCGGCGTCAACCTCAGCGGCTTCTTCCGCATCACCCAGCTCGCCACCGAGCAGATGCTCCGCCAGGGTGGCGGACACATCGTCCAGATCACCACCAGCCTGGTCGACCACGCCCACTCCGCGGTCACCTCCGTACTGGCCTCCCTCACCAAGGGCGGACTGCAGTCGGCCACCAAGGCCCTGGCCATCGAATACGCCACCCGCGGCATACGCAGCAACGCCGTAGCCCTCGGCATCATCAGGACGCCGATGCACCCGGCGGAGTACCACGACACACTCGCCGCCCTCCACCCGGTCGGCCGGATGGGCGAGATCGGCGACATCGTCGACGCCGTCGTCTACCTGGAGAACGCCCCGTTCGTCACCGGCGAGATCCTCCACGTCGACGGCGGCCAGAGCGCCGGTCACTGACCCCGGACCGCCTGCCCTGTCACCTGACGTGACACGCCGGGGCGCCGGCGCCGGGGGAATCCCCGGTGCCGGCGCCCCGGCGTGCGGGTGCGCATCTGCCGGGCGCATGATGGAAACGACGGGAACGACCGCGCCCGGGACCTGAATTCGTCGAGCGGCCTCTCGGCAAAGTGGGCGCACTTCCGCGGCGCGCCTGCCCGGCGCCGCGGCCCCGATCGCACCTACCGCCTGAACCGGAGAGAGCGGTGGTCGAATGAACACCGTGCAGAAGGTCGCCATCGTCACCGGGGCTTCCCGAGGAATCGGCGCCGCCCTGGTCTCCGCCTACCGCGAGCTCGGCTACGCGGTTACCGCGACCGCCCGCTCCCTGGACGAGTCGAGCGATCCCAGCGTGCTGACCGTCAGTGGTGACGTGTCCGAGCCCGGCGTCGGCGCCCATATCGTCGACGCGACCCTGGCCCGGTTCGGACGGATCGACACGCTCGTCAACAACGCCGGGGTCTTCGTCTCCAAGCCGTTCACCGACTTCACCGACGCGGATTATGACCTCGTGACCGGGGTCAACCTGCGTGGCTTCTTCGAAACCTCGCGCAGCGCCGTCGCCGCGATGCTCTCCAGGGACGGTGGTGGCCACGTGGTGAACCTCTCCACGAGCCTGGTCGACCACGCCAACTCACAGACGCCCTCGGCGCTCGCCTCGCTGACCAAAGGCGGACTGAACGCGGTCACCAGGGCGCTGGCGATCGAGTACGCGGCCCGTGGCATCCGCGTCAACACCGTCGCACTGGGCATCATCCGCACCCCCATGCACGCGGCCGAGGCGCAAGAGGCCCTTGCCGCGATGCACCCGCTCGGCCGGATGGGGGAGATCGACGATGTGGTCAACGCGATCGTCTACCTCGAGAACGCCCCGTTCGTCACCGGCGAGATCATGCACGTGGACGGCGGCCAGAACGCCGGACACTGAGTCAGCCGGTGACGCCGGCTCCACCCGGGTCATTGGGGTGCGGCTGAACGGCGGTGACCACCGCCGTCATCCAGGGCCACAGGGGCAGCGTACCGAGCACCTTCTGGTGCAACTCGGCCTCGTCGGCGGCCCGCCACAGACCAATGCTGCGCAGTTCACCCACCGGACGCCACAGCCTGGCCAGGTGGCCGGCGGCGGTCAGTTCCCGGGCCCGTACCGCCTCGGCCGCACGGCGACGGTCGACCTCGGCCGGGTCGGTGCCCTCGGGGACGGCGGTGGTGAGCTCGACCAGGAACTCCTTCATGGCTTTTCCTCTCTCGGACCCCCGCGGGCCGGGGCGTGCGGCACGCCCGGCCGGGCATTGCGTGGATCGTCGCCGACCTCAGTGATCTGCGACGATCCGGGAGACGTGGTACTGGCGGATCCGCCAATCGTCCCCCTCGTGCTGGAGGACCAACGACAGGTGCACCGGGGCCTCCCAGCCCGTCGGATCCCGGAAGGTGACATCGACGAAGCCACCGGCCACGTGCTCGCCGATCCGGTAGCCGTGGACGTCCCCGAGATGGGCTCTGCGGTAGTCCGGGACGGCCTCGTAGTAGCCGCGCACCGCGTCCCGGCCGGAGATCGTCTCGGGACCGAATCCCTGGAAGAGCGCGTCGTGCGTGAACAGGTCGGCCATGACGTCCGCCTGGTGGCTGTCGAAAGCGGCCTGCCAGCGCCTCAGCACCTCGTGCATCGGGTCGTTCGCTGCGTCAGTGCTCATGGCGTCTGCTCCTCCAGCGGAGAGTCGGGGGCGTTCGTTCTCGGACGGGCAGTAGATGACCGGTCTAGTAAAAAGGTAGTCGATCGGTCGTATACTGGCAACATGGGACGGACGAGTGATGCCAGGGAGAAGATCCTCAGCGCTGCGCGGTCGCTCATCGAGCTGCGCGGCTACTCGGCTCTGGGGGTGGCCGAGATCTGTAAGACGGCCGGTGTGCCCAAGGGCAGTTTCTACTACTTCTTCGAGTCCAAGGAGGCCCTCGCGCTGGCCGTGATCGACGAGCACTGGACCGCCCAGCGGCACGACTGGACCCGCATCCTGAACAGCGGCGCGCGGCCGCTGCAACGGCTACGGCAGCTGTTCGAGGAGACGGAGGCCGCCCAGCGCGCCGGCCAGCGGAGCTGCGGGACCGTTTCGGGCTGCATGTTCGGGAACCTCACCCTGGAGATGAGCAATCAGACCGAAGCCGTCCGCGAGCGGCTGCAGGAGATCTTCGAGACCCAGGTCGAGATGGTCGACTCGGTCATCGCCGATGCCGTCGAGCGTGACGAGGTCACCGTCGCCGACACCCGCGAAGCCGCTCGGTCCGTGGTCGCGCAGCTCGAGGGTCAGGTCCTGTTCGCCAAGCTCTACAACAACGCTTCCCGGCTCAGCGCGGTATGGCCGAACTGCCTGGCGTTGCTGGGAGCCCGCACACCGCAGGAACCGGTCGGCGCCTGAGGCGGCAACCGCTGATCGACTCATGGGTGCCGCCCTCACCGCGGGTAGCATGGCGAGCGTGGAGCTGCGCCAGTTGCGGTATTTCGTCGCGGTAGCCGAGGAGCTGAACTTCGGCCGGGCCGCGGAGCGGCTTCTCATCGCCGGTCCCTCCCTGTCCCAGCAGATCAAGGCGCTGGAACGGGACCTCGGCGTCCGGCTCTTCGACCGCGACCGCCGTTCGGTGGCCCTCACTCCGGCCGGAGCGGCCCTGCTCCCGCACACCCGGGACCTGCTCGACCGCGCCGACGATCTGCGCAACCGCGCCGCGCGGATCGCGGGCTCGGAACCGGTGCGGCTCGGCTATGTGAACTGGCTGCCCGCGGACCTGACCGCACGCGCCTCGTCCGTGGCGCGCCTGCACATCGACGCATGGGTGGCGCCCTCCCACGCCCAGGCCGCCCGCGTCGCGGACGGCAGTCTCGACCTCGCGGTGTGCTGGATTCGTACGGACGATCTCGACAAGCGCGGACTCAGCGCCCGGCTGATCGGCGCGGACCGGCTCTACGCCGTCTCGGCCGGGCGGGACACCGGCGAGGTCCGCGCCCGGGACACCGCCGTGCTGCTGGACGACGACGCCACCACATGGGTGTCCTGGAACGACTACGCGGAACGGTTGGCCGCCGACACCGGCGCCGCCGCGGTGCGCATCGCGGACGGTGGCATCACCGGTCCCGTGTTCTTCGACCATGTACGCCGCCGCGGGCGGCCGGTCCTCAACTCGCCCAAGGGGCAGACCACTTCACTGCCGCCCGATCTGGTCGCGCGGCCCGTGGTCGAGCCGAAGGTCTATTGGACCTGGTCCCTCGTCTGGCGCCGGGAAGAACTCCGCCCGGCCGTACTGACCACCGTCGACGCCCTGACGGAAGGCGTCGGCGACTTCGGCATCCACGCGCCGGACGCATGGCTCCCTGACGGGGATCCGTACAAGCGATAGACCGCTCCGCCCGGCCCGTAGGGGATGGCGTGGTCAGGTGGTGGCCGCGGCGGCCGCGAGCAGGTCGAGCGAGATCTGCCACAGGCGGGCCGCGTGCTGAGTGTCCAGCGCCTGGGCGGCCACTCCGCGCCGGACACCGGGCTGATGGGGCCCGGCCCAGCTCGTATCCGGAACGGGTTCCGGTTCGCTTTGGTC
Organism: Streptomyces sp. 5-10; assembly: GCF_014712245.1. Classification (NCBI taxonomy): domain Bacteria; kingdom Bacillati; phylum Actinomycetota; class Actinomycetes; order Kitasatosporales; family Streptomycetaceae; genus Streptomyces; species Streptomyces sp. 5-10. The sequence goes on along the minus strand of NZ_JACVYG010000003.1, from coordinate 161,381 downwards.
CGAGGTACCGGGACGGCGGAGGGACGGCGGAGGTCAGTCTCCGAGCCATTTCCGGCGCCTTCAGGACCGGTTGCGCACCCCTGACGTCGTACCGACGCCGATTGGGCCAAGATGAGCGAATGATCTACCCAGCCGATATAGACCGGTCGACTGCGGATCAGACACGGCTGTTACTGGTCGAGGACGACCGGGAAACCGCAGACATGCTGGCCGAGTTGTTCAGCTCAGAGGGTTACGACGTCGATGTCGCGTTCGACGGGCAACGGGGGCTTCATCTCGCTCTGGGACGACGACATCAGGTGATGGTCATCGACCGGATGCTTCCGGGCATCGAGGGCCTGGACCTGGTGAAACGATTACGGCGGGTCGGTGTCACCACCCGGGTGCTGGTGCTGTCCGCGCTGGGTGCACTCGACGAGCGTGTCACCGGCCTCGACTCCGGCGCGGACGACTATCTGGTCAAGCCCTTCGAAGTGGACGAACTGCTGGCGAGGGTGCGGGCGCTGCACCGACGCGACCTCATCGACGCCGAAGTCCTGCCGCTCGGCGACGGACAGCTGGACCTCCGGCGCCGCGAGGTGCGCCTGGCCGACGGCACGGACGTCGAACTCTCCCTGCGGGAATTCGGACTGCTCCACGCGCTCGCCGAGGGCCCCAGGATGGTGCACGAGCGTGCCCACCTCCGCGAGCGGGTCTTCCCCGACACCTCGGCCGAGTCCATCGTCGACACCTATGTCTACTACCTGCGGCGGAAACTGGGCCGCGACGTCGTCCGCACCGTTCGGGGGCGCGGCTACCAGCTGGGGGCGCTGTGAACGCGATGCCGATCCGCTTCCCGCGCCGCCCGGCGCGGAGCCCCGAGCAGCGTAGGCTCGCCTCCGCCCAGTGGACGATCACCTGGCGGATCTCGCTGGTGATGTCCGTGATCATGCTGATCGTCGGGGCCATCGTCTACACCGTCGTACTGTTCGCCCAGCGCGCCGACGCGGAGCGGGAAACCCAGTGGGGCATCGACCACAACACCGTCGACAGCCCGCCGGTCTGTGTGTGGATGACCGTGGAGCGGGGCGGAGTGGCCAGCAGCACCCCCGGCACCCCCGCCGGGCTGCCCGTGCGATCCAGCCTGGCCGCGGTCCGCGCGGGCGCTCCTCCGGTGCTGGAGCGGGTGGAGCGAGGGGGTGAGCTGTACACGGTGCGCACCGCCCGGCGTGGTGCGGAGCTCGTCCAGGCGGCGTACGGGGAACGGTTCCAGCGCGCCGACCGCAACCATCTGCTGCTCGCCTTCGCGGCGGCCGAGGCGGTTGGCCTGCTGCTCGTCGGGGCCGCCAGCGGCATGCTCGCGCGGCGGTCGATGGAGCCGCTGTCCGAGGCACTGGACCGGCAGCGGCGGTTCGTCGCGGACGCCAGCCATGAACTGCGCACCCCGCTGACCCAGTTGCACACCCGCGCCCAGCTGCTGGCCCGGCGCTCCGGCTCGGAGACCCCCCAGCAGCTGGCCACCGACCTCCAGCGCCTGGTGACCGGCACCCGGCAGCTCGGTGACGTCATCGACGACCTGCTGCTGTCCGCGCGGCTGCCCCAGTCGCCGCGATCGCGCGATCTGGTCGACCTGGCGGCGCTCGCCGAGGAGGCGGTGTCCGCCGAGGACGCCCGGGCCCAGGTGATGGGGCTGACCGTGCGGCTGCGGCCCGGGCCGGGGCGGCATGTGGTGGTGGGCACCGCGCCCGCCCTGCGCCGGGTGATCGCCGCGCTGGTCGACAACGCGATGGGGCACACCCCGCCCGGCGGGGAGGTGGTGGTGTCCGTGGACGCCCCGCTTCCCGGCATCGTGTCGCTGTCCGTACGCGACACCGGAGTGGGGTTCGCACCGGAGGAGACCGCGCGCCTCTTCGAGCGGTTCGCCAGGGGTTCCGCCGGCCGCGGCAGACGGTTCGGGCTCGGACTGGCGCTGGCCCGCGAGGTGATCGAAAGCCATGGGGGGCGGATCACCGCCGACGGGCGGCCGGGGCACGGTGCGCTGTTCACCGTGGAGCTGCCGGCGGCCCGGGCGGGGGAGGCGGTTCCGCGGGAGCGGACCATCGCGTCGTGTCTCTCCGTCGGGGGCAGACGGCCGGACGTTCCCGGGGGCTGAGCCGGCCGGGTCCGCGGCCGGGCTCACGAGGCGTACGGCCGGCGCCAGTCGAGTGCGCCGCTGTCGAGGTCCTCGGCGAGCCCGGCCAGCGGCGACTCGGCGTCCCACACCAGCCGTGTGCGGCGCCACAGCCGGCCGTTCGCCAGCCGTTTCAAGGAGACCCCCGGGCAGTGGTCGCCCGGCGCGAAGAAGGCCCCGATCGCGTTCCCCGCGCTCACGATGGCCGCCGCGGTCGTCTGGTCGGCGCCGAAGTACCGGAACCGGGGGGTGAATCCGGCACGCTCGCAGGCGATCCTCAGGCTCAGGCCGAGCCCGTCGGAGCGGTCGCCGGGCGCGACCCAGGTGTCCTCGGCTAGCTCCTCGAGGGTGATCAGCTGGCGGTGGGCCAGCCGGTGGCCGGGGGACAGGCCGATCAGCACCGGCTCGGTGTCGAGGTCGCGGACGGCGAACTCGGGGACCGCGGGCGGCACGACGTCCGGGAACTCGCTGATGACCGCGAGCGCGATCTTCTCGGTGCGCAGCAGCTCCAGCACGGCCTGGGACGAGGGCTCCAGATAGGTCAGCTGTTCGTGGTGCGGCAGCCGCTCCCGGATGAGCGCGGCGATCAGCGGCACCCAGGGGTTGTCCACTCCGCCCAGTCCGACGGCCCGCGGCGGTTCGGCCGGCTGGGCCAGGGTCCGCGCCGTGGCGAGCAGATCGCCGAACTCGTCGAGCAACTGCCTGGCCCTCCCCAGCACATGGACCCCGAGCTCGGTCGGCACCACGCCGTTCGGGCGGCGCCGGAACAGCGGCCCGCCGAATTCCTGCTCGATGCGTCTGAGCTGTGTGGACAGTCCGGATTGGGCGATCTTCAACGTGGCGGCCGCATGGCTGATGCTGCCGGATTCAGCCACGGTGAGCACGATTCGAAGATGGCGCAGCCCCATATCCACTTCCTGCCTCCGTCGTTGATGGTCGCGGCCGGAAATATCCGATGACGAGGACGGCACCGGCCAGGGACAGCAGCGCCGTCCACGAGGCGGTGACGTACATGGCGTGCAGATAGGCCCGGTCCGCGGCGGCGAGGAGCTCGGGCCGGTTCAGCGACCTCGCCACCGCCCGGGTGGCCTCGGCGGAGTCCAGGGCCTTCTCCCGTGGCCCGGGAGGCAGCCCGGTGAGCGCGGGCCGGACGGCCCCGCGATAGGCGGTGGCGAGGACCGAGCCGAGCACCGCGACCCCGAGTGTGCTGCCCACCGGCCGGGCCGCGGCGTTGATCGCCGCACCGGCGCCGGTGTACCGCGGTGGCAGGGCGGCCATCATCTTCGCCGTCATCGGCGCGACCACAAGACCGATACCCGCTCCTTGCGCGAACAGCGTCCCGGCGATCCAGGCCACCGGGGTGTCCGCGTCGAAGAGCAGATAGCCACCGAAGGTGGCGCTCGACAGGAGTATCCCGGCGACCGCGCACCAGCGGACGGTCAGCAGCCGGGACAGCGCGGGCGAGACCTGGTTGCCGAGGACGATGCCCCCCGCGGCGGCCGACATCACGGCCCCGGCGGCCAGCGCCGACAGTCCGTGCACCCCCTGGAGATAGAAGGCGCAGTAGAAGAGCTGCCCCGCCAGGCCGAAGAAGAGCAGCAGCAGGGTCACGCTGCCGCCCGCGAAGCGCGCCTCGGTGAACAGGCGCACATCGAAACCCGGCGCGGCCCGGCGGCTCTGCGATACCACGAACGCCGCCAGCAGGACGAGGCCGAGCGCCACGGGCAGCAGCGTGGCCGGGCTCGTCCAGCCGGACGGGCGGCCGCCCCGGATGACGCCGTACACCACAAGGCCCAGCCCCAGTACGGAGAGCGCCAGGCCCAGCGGGTCGAGCACCCTGCGCTCGGCGTAGCGCAGCTCGGGCACCAGCAGACCCGCGCCGGCCAGGCACACCGCCACCACCGGAAGGTTGACCAGGAACACCGAGCCCCACCAGAACCGGGTCAGCAGCGCACCGCCGACCACCGGTCCGAGCGCGACGGCGGCGCCGCCCGCGGAGGCCCAGACCGCGATCGCCCGGGTCCGGTCGGCCGGCGCGGTACCGCGGGTGACGATCGCCAGCGTCGCCGGGGTGATCAGCGCCCCGCCCGCGCCCATGAAACCACGGGTGACGATCAGCTCCGTGGCCCCGTCCGAGAACGCGGCCAGCGCGGAGGCGCAGGCCAGCAGCGCCAGCCCGGCGACCAGGGTGCGACGCGGTCCGTAGCGGTCGGCGAGCGCGCCACCGGCGAAGCTGCCCGCGGCGAAGACCAGCGAGTACGAGGCGTTGGCCCAGGCCAGGTCCGCCGCGCTCGCCCCGAGTCCGTGGACCGGGTCGGCGAGGGTTTCCATCGCCACGTTGAGGACCGTGTTGTCCAGCAGGACCAGTGTCTGCGCCAGGACCGCCACGGCCACGGTCCACCACTGCCGGGCGGGGGCCGCCCCGGCACCGCCCTCGTCCCCGGCCGCGGCCGGCGCGGCGGGCCGGTGGCTCACGGCTGTAGCGCTCGTCTGCCCGCGACGACGGTCCGGGTGAGCTCCGCGACCCGGTGCCCGAGGTGTTCCGCGGTGGCGAGGTCGGACTTGTGCACCGTCCCCGATCTGTCGTCCACGGGGGACTGCGCGGCGGCGCCCTGGTAGAAACCGAGCCGGTTCGGGTCGAACTCGCTGCCGGAGGAGGAGTTCCAGCCCGGGGCCAGCCCGAGGCTGACCCAGAGCATGCCGTGCTGTGCGGCGAAGGTGGCGAAATAGCCCAGGGTGCCGGCCTTGTCCCCCGCCATCGAGCCGGAGTTGGTGAATCCCGCCGCCAGCTTGTCCTGCCAGCGGCGGGTGAGCCAGCGTCTGGCGCTCGCCTCCGCGAAGGTGTGGAAGGCCGATGAGGCCGTGCCCATATAGGTCGGGGCGCCGAAGATGATCGCGTCGGCGTCGTCGAGCCGATGCCATTCCTGATCGGTGATCCGGTCGACCCGGACCGAGGTGACCTCGGTGTGCGGAACCCGGCTCGCCCCGGCTCGTACGGCCTCACCCAGCCTGGCGGTGTGACCGCGTCCGCCGTGACAGGCGATCGAGATGCGTACCGGGTCGGTCAAGGCGGTCAAACCAGCCTCCTGGAAAACGCGGTTTCGGCTCCGGCGAAATAGCCGTCGGACAGCCTGTCAGAGCAATCTCAGAAATTCCTCAGAACCGCATAACCGCGAAGTTATGGAGATTCGATATCCACTCGCTTTTGCGGCGCCGTGCCATTCTGTCTCCGCAATCCTCTGCGCGGTTCGCCCCTTGGGAGAGGTGTGCCTGGCACATGACCGATATTGGTAAATCATTCCGGATGCGCAGGCTCTCGGCCGCGGGGGACGGAAGGTATCTCTTCGTCCCGCTCGACCACAGTGTGTCCGATGGGCCGGTGGTGTCCCAGGCCCGCTGGAACGGGCTGCTGAGGGCACTGGTGGACGGCGGCGCGGACGCGGTCGTCGTCCACAAGGGCCGGGCGCGGGCGATCGCACCGGACATCCTGCGCCACTGCGCCCTGGTGGTCCACTTGAGCGCGGGAACCGTGCACGCGGCCGACACCGACGCCAAGGTGCTCGTCGGCGACGTCGAAGAGGCCGTACGGCTGGGCGCGGACGCGGTGAGCGTGCATGTGAATCTCGGATCGGACACCGAGCACCGGCAACTGCGGGACCTCGGGACCGTCGCGGCCTCGTGCGACCTCTGGAACATGCCGCTGCTCGCGATGGTCTACCCGAGGGGGCCGCGGATCGCCGATCCGCACGACCCGGCGCTGCTCGCCCACGCCGTCAACATCGCCGCGGATCTCGGCGCCGACCTCGTGAAGACCTCGATCGCCCTGCCGATGGACCGGATGGCCGAGGTGGTGAACAGCTGTCCGCTGCCGATCCTCGCCGCGGGCGGCCCGCCCGACGGCTCGGACCTGGTCAGCCACGGGACCTCGTTGATGCTCGCGGGCTGCCGGGGACTCGCGGTGGGCCGCCGGATCTTCTCCTCGCCCTCACCCTCCTCGCTGGTGGCCCGGCTCGCCGCCGTTGTGCACGCCGCCGAAGCCGGAACGACCCACCACCCCTCGACGATCGCGACAGGAGCAGCATGAAGTTCGCATGGATCGACCTCCGCTCCGTTCCGCAGGCCCGGCTCGAGTCCGTCGTGGACGCCGCCATCCACACCCGGATGCAGGGCGTGCTCTGTGATGACGAATCCGTCCTCAAGGCGCTGCCCCCCACCGTCACCGCCGTCACCACCGCGGCGGTGACCGAGGAGAAGCAGCTGTACGACCTCGACGCCGACACCGCCGCCTGGGTCGACGTACACGACGAACCGTCGCTGCGGCTGGCGTGCGCCGCCGCGGTCGCGCTGCCCCAGACCGTCGTCCGCTTCGCCGACCCGACCAAGATCCCCCTGGAGATCGTGCTCGCCGCGGCGGACCGCTCCGCCGGAAAGCTGATCACCGTCTGCGCGGACCTGGAAGAGGCCGCCACCGTGCTGGACGTGCTCGAACGCGGCTCGGACGGGGTCCTGTTGGCTCCCTCCGACGCCGGGGAGGTGTTCGCGCTGGCCCGGCTGCTGGAGGCCGGAACCTCTCCGCTGGAGCTGACCACGCTGACCGTCGACCGCATCGAGCACCACGGGCTCGGCGACCGGGTGTGCGTGGACACCTGCACGCACTTCGCCGAGGACGAGGGCATCCTGGTCGGCTCGTACTCGACCGGCTTCATCCTGTGCTGCAGCGAGACCCATCCGCTGCCGTACATGCCGACCCGCCCGTTCCGGGTCAACGCCGGCGCCCTGCACTCCTATGTGCTCGGCCCGGAGAACCGGACCAACTACCTGAGCGAGCTGGGCTCGGGCAGCACGACCCTGGCCGTCAACTCCGAGGGCCGGACCCGGCCGGTCACGGTCGGCCGGGCCAAGCTGGAGTCACGTCCGCTGCTGACCATCACCGCGCGGTCGGCCGACGACACCGTGGTGAGCCTGACCGTCCAGGACGACTGGCATGTGCGGGTGCTCGGGCCCGGCGGCAAGGTCCACAACGTCACCGAGCTGCGGCGCGGCGACGAACTGCTCGGCTACCTGGCCACGGACCAGCGCCATGTGGGCTTCCCCATCGGCGAGTTCTGCAAGGAACACTGATGAGCGCACCGATGAGGGAGCTCGTCGACACGCTCTTCGACGCCCATCCCGACGAACTGCCCTATCTCGTCCATGGCGACCACCCGGTGAGCCGCGGTGAGGTCCGGGCCGCCGTGGACATGGAGGCGGAGGTCTTCGCCGGGCACGGCATCGGCGAGGGGCATACGGTGATGCTCCAGATACCGCCGAGCTGCACCCAGATAGAGGTGCTGCTCGCGCTGTGGCGGCTGGGCGCCCAGGTGATGCTGGTCGACCACCGGCTCAAACCGTCCGAAGTGGACGCCCTGCGCTCGCTGTGCCACCCACAGTTCCTGGTCGGCTCGGGTACGGCGGGCCGCTCACCGCTCACGTTCCAGCCCAGGTACGAGGTGATCACCTCCCGGTACCCGGACGGCCGCCCGGCGACGACCGAGCACCGGCTGGTGCAGTTCAGCTCGGGTTCCACCGGGCTGCCCAAGGTGATCGGACGGACCGCGGCCTCCCTGTCGGCCGAGATCGAGCGGTTCACCCGGATCGAGGGGATGCCGGTCCTGGGCGAGCGGGTGCTGCTGCTGAGCTCGACCGCGCACAGTTTCGGCCTGATCGCCGGGGTGCTGCACTCCCTCGTCGCGGGCGTCGCCGCGGTCTTCGCGCCACGGGTGTCGGCCAAGGACATCCTCGGCGCCGCCGGGCGCCACGACGTCCACGTGATCTTCGGCACCCCGTTCCACTACGAACTGCTGAGCACCGCCCGGAGCCTGCCCGCCCTGCCCTCGCTGCGCGCGGCGGTCTCCGGCGGGGAGATCATGCCGCCGCAGACCGCCGCGCGGTTCGCCGAGCGGTTCGGCATCGGCGTCGGCGAGTCGTACGGAACCACCGAAACGGGCTTCATCGCGATGGAGGTCAGCGGCGCCTCGCGGCCCTCGGTCGGCCGGGCGGCGCCCGGTGTGCGCTTGAGGATCCGCGAGGGCGAGCTGGACGTCTGGCTGCCGGACGGCTCGCCGTATCTGCACGGTTCCGGCGGCGACCGGTACGCCGACGGCTGGCTGCGCACCCACGACCGGGCCGAACTGGATCCCTCCGGCGCCGTGCGGCTGCTGGGCCGGGGCGACTCCCTGGTGGTCATCGGTGGCCTCAAGGTCGATCTGACCGAGGTGGAGGCCGTGCTGTGCCGGCACCCCGGGGTCAGCGGGGCCGTGGTCGTGCACGCCGGAGCCACCGAAGCCTATGTCTCGGTCGCGCCGGACGGCCCCTCGGCGGGGGAGCTGCTGCGCTGGTGCCGGGACCGGCTGGCCGACTACAAGGTGCCCCGCGTCGTCCACGTCCTGGCGGATCTGCCCCGCACCTCCAACGGAAAGCTGGTCAGGCGCCGCGACGCCCTGCTCGCCCGCGCTCCCGACCGCTGACCCGGCTGACCGCCCCTTGCCGCCCACCCCGCATCAACCCCTGTGGCACAGAAAGGTTGCGCACCATGGAGACGCAGACGGCCTTGCAGAAGGAGATCCGCGAGTTCGTGCTCAGCACGATCAGCGAGGAGATGAACCATCCGCTCGCCCCGGACGAGATCAGCGATGACAGCCCCATGGGCACCGGTGGAATCGACATCGACTCACTGGGCCTGATCGAGCTGCTCCTCCGCCTGGAGCGCCGGTTCGACGTGAAGTTCCCCGACAGCGACATCGAGCAGGCCGGCGCGATGAACCTGGGCGACCTGATCAACGATGTCGTGAAGCGGGGCGCCACGGCATGACCGCGGAATCCGAAGCCCGGCCGAGGATCACCACCGACGCCGTCCGGGAACTGCTGTCCGACCCCAAGATCTTCGCCGATCTGCCGCCCGGCCTGGACGACGACGCCGAACTCGCCCTGGACTCGCTGGGGCTGGTGTGGTTCCTGCACCAACTGGAGCTGCGCTACGGCCTGGAGATCGAGCCGGCCGACGCGTTCCTCGCCGAATTCACCTCGATACGCCGGATCACCGACTACCTGGTGGGCGTCCATGGGCCGTGAGGTGCTGCTGACCGGATTCGGGGTGCGCACGGCGTTCGGCACCGGGGCGGACGCCGTGCGGGAGGGCGTGTTCGACGGGCGACCCGCGTTCGGGCCGATCACCCGCTTCGACACCGGCCCGTACCGGACGGGCCTGGCCGCCACCGGCGGCCCGGCCGCCCCGCTGCGGGAGGTGCTGGCCGAAGTCGCCGGGGCGGCGGTCGCCATGGCCGGGCTGCCGACGGGTGCCGAGGCCGCCGTCCTGGTGGGGACCGCGGGCGACTTCACCGGCCTGACCCGCTTCTGGCGGACCGCGGACGCACCCGGCGCTCCCGGGTCTTCCGGCTCACCCGGCTCACCCGCTTCTCCCGGCTCACCCGGCGCTCCCGGCTCTGCCGACGCGGTGGACTCCGGCGGCGCCGTGGAGACCGTGCCCGCGTGGCAGGCCGAGACCCTCGCGGACACCCTCGGCCTGCGCGGCCCCCGGCTGGCGTTCACCAGCGCGTGCGTCGCCTCGGCCACCGCGATCACGCACGCCTGCCGGCTCATCGCCTCCGGCCGGGCCGACACCGCGATCTGTGCCGGGGCGTACCTGGTGGAGGAGGAGAACCTGGCCAAGTTCGACTCGGGATTCGCCCTTTCCCGGGACGGGATGGTGCGTCCGTTCTGCGCCGACCGCAGCGGTCTGCTGCTCGGGGACGGAGCCGCCGCGGTGGTGCTCGAATCCGCCGAGAGCGCCCGTCGCCGGGGAGCGCGTGCGCTCGGCGCGCTGACCGGCTGGGGCGCCGCCGGTGACGCCCACCACGTCGCCCGGCCCCATCCGGAGGGTGCCGGGCTGGTCAGGGCCGCCGGCCGGGCCCTGCGGCGTGCGGGCGGCCCGCGGATCGACTACGTGAACGCGCATGGCACCGCCACCCGGTACAACGACCCCGCCGAGACGCGCGGGCTGCACACGCTCCTCGGCGCGGCGGCCGCCCGGACGCCGGTGAGTTCGACGAAGAGCACCACGGGACATCTGCTGGAGGCGTCCGGAGTCGTGGAACTCGTGATCACCCTGCTCGCGCTGCGGGACGGGGTGCTGCCGCCCACCGCCGGGTTCACTGAACCCGATCCGCACTGCGACCTCGACTATGTGCCCAACCGTCCGCACAAGGCCGAGCTCCGGTGCGCGCTCACCGTCAACGCCGCGTTCGGCGGCGCCAATACCGCGCTGGTACTGGAGCGAGCATGATCGCCGCGATGTCCGGCCCCTCCGCGCCGCCGGTCGCCGGTTTCGTGGAGTCCGCCTTCAACCCGATGGTGTACCAGGCCGTCGAGCGATGCCTGACCGCCCGGCCGGGCGACGGCTCCAGGACCGCCATGGTCCTGGTCAGCACGATGGGGGACGCCGCCACCCTCGACCTCGGCAGCCGGCTGCTGGTGGCCGGGCAGGTGCACAATCCGCTGCTGTTCATGCAGTCCACCGCCAACGCGGTCCTGGGGCAGCTCAGCCGGGAGTTCGCCATCACCGGGCCGCTGCTCTGCCTGTCCACCGTGACGGACCCGGCCGGTGAGCTGCTGGCCGCCGCGGAACTGCTGCTGGAGGACGAGGACCTGGACCGCGTCGTGCTCATCGGGGTCGAGCTGACCGGCACCGAGCGCACCACGGCGGCGTACCGCGAGCTGCGTACCGGCCCACCCGCCGCGGACCTGGCCGTGGCCATCGTGCTGGACCGGGAGGATCCGGTCCCGCGCCCGCCGTCCGACATCCCGCCCGCCCCCTCGGGGGAGTACGGCACCCTTCGCGGCCTGGTCGAGCTGGCCGCCCGAATCCAAGGAACCACACCATGATTTCCAAGCAGGAACGCGCGCAGATCAGCGAGGACGCCACCCTGGGGGCCGGGAATGTGATCCACCGGCTGAAGGCGTACGGCAGACCGCTCGACGAGCAGGTCCTGTGGACCGACGCCACCTGGCAGGCCCCGGACGGCGGCCACCCCGGGGTACTGACCCTGGGAGAGCTGCACGAGACCGTGGCGATCTACGCGAGCTGGTACCACGCACAGGGTGTCGGGCCCCGCGACCCGGTGGCGATCCAGACCTGGTCCAGCACCGAGTTCGCCATCAACTTCCTCGCCCTCACCTCCCTGGGCGCGATCCCCTCGTTCGTCAACGGCAACCTCCGCCCGGAGATCGCCCGCGCGTACGTGCGGCGCCAGGGCGCCGTCGGCGCCATCACCGACCATGCCCACCACGCGGTCCTGGCCCGCGACCGGGCCGAACTGGGCCTCGGCTTCTGCGTCACGGCGGCCGACATCCGCGCGGAGGACCGCGAACTCCCCGCGGCCTACCCGTACGCCCACCACGCCACCGACCCGATCATCATCTCCCACTCCTCGGGCACCACCGGTATGCCCAAGGCCGTGCCGCACACCCACGAAACCCTGCTGTACGCGCAGTTGCACCGGCTGAAGCTGTCGGTCGGCTCCGCGATGGGCAGGCTGCTGGTCGCGCTGCCCGGCTCGCACAACGCCGCCATCTCGGTCATGCTGTTCGGCTTCCTGCTGCGCTCGCCCGTCCTCATGCTGTCCAGCCAGCGGGGGGTCGACGTCCTGGACGCCATGGAGTCGTTCCGCCCCACCACGGTGTTCGCGTTCGCCGGAACGTACGGGGAGATGGCGGCCCAGGACCTCTCCGTCCGCGATCTGTCCAGCGTGGAGGCGTGGTACAACACCGGGGACGCGGCGCACGAGGCCCACATCAAGGCGCTGATCGAGCAGGGCAGCCACGAGACGGTCGGCCGGGACCTGAAGCGGTGCCGGGTCCCCGGATCCGTCTTCACCGACGGACTTGGCTCCTCCGAGACCGGCTACTCGCTCTTCCACAACGGACACCGGCCCGGCAAGTCGTCGTTCTCCCGCTGCGTCGGCAAACCGATGAGCTTCGCCGAGGCGGCGGTGCTCTCCGAGGACGGCACACCGCTGCCGCCCGGCGAGATCGGCCGCCTCGGTGTGCGCTCACCCACGCTCACCCCCGGATACTGGAACGACTCGCTGACCTTCCACCGGCTGCGGCTCGGTGGCTACTGGCTCACCGGCGATCTGTCCTATCGGGATGAGGAAGGAAACTTCTACCACCTGGACCGCGCGCCGGACGCGATCCGCACCCCCGCGGGCATCGTGTTCAGCACCCGCACCGAGGAGTTGCTGCTGCGCGAGTTGCCCGAGCTCGAGGACTGCACGGTGGTGGCGGTCGCGCCCGAGGGCGTACGCGCGGACTGGGACGGCGACGGGACCGCCGACGCCTACGCCCTGCTGCAGGTGCGCGCGGACACGGCGGATGCGGCGCGGACGGACGGGGACGACGCCCGATGGACGGCCGACGTCAACCGGGTGCTGGCCGCCGCAGGCTTCCCGCCGCTGACCGGGGCGCTCCGGATGGACGCGAGCGAGGTGGTGAAGGGAGCCACCGGCAAGGTGCTCAAGCGGGAGATGCGCGAGCGGTTCCGGGCCCGGGCGGCCGACGGCGAGCTGGACGGGAAGGTGCGATGACCGCGCTCGACCATACGAGCCACGGCACGAGCCCGCGCCCGAGGACCTTGGACGTGTACCGGCAGTGGTGGCTGCACGACGCGCGCTGGTACCAGGGCGTGGCGAAGAGGTTCGGACACGACGTGGCGAATGAGATCAACGCCGAGGCGCTGCGGTATGTGGCCATCCAGGTGGGCAAGCGGATCCGCCGCCAATTCGGCGGAAAACCGGCCGCCGACCTCGAGGAACTCCGCCGCCGGTACGATGCCTGCTCCGAGTGGATGTTCCCGAACGAACTGCGCGACGGCGGGACCGCGGTGCTCCCGGACGGCGATATCGAGCTGACCATGCGGCAGAACTTCGCCGTGACCATGGTCCGGATGGCCGGTTCGCTCGACGGCTACGAGTGCCCCTGTACCGACATCCACGCCGGCTGGTCGGAGGGGCTGGGGGTCGAACTCACCCGCAACCGCGCCACCGCGTGTCTGCGGAACGGCGATCCCGCCTGCCGCCTGCTGATGCGGGCCCAGGGAGGCCCGGCATGACGGCGCGGGTCCTTGTGGCCGGGGCCACCGGAGTGATCGGCCGGGCGCTGGTCCCGCTGCTCAGCGCCCGCGGCCACCATGTGACCGCGCTGGTACGGGAGCCGTCCGGCGCGGCCGGTCTGGGCCTGGACGGCGTCGTGGTGGCCGACGCGCTGGACGCCGAGGCGGTGCGCGCGGCGGTGCTCTCGGCCCGGCCCGAGGTGGTGGTGCATCAGCTGACCGCGCTGCGGGGGCCCACCGCGGAGGGCTTGGAGCGCACCGCCCGGCTGCGCACCGAATCCACCGCGCATCTGATCGCGGCGTCCGAGGCGGCCGGAGCGCGGCGGATGGTGGCCCAGAGCATCGCCTTCGCCACGGCTCCCCGCGGCGGGCCGGTGCTCACCGAGGACGCACCGCTCCACCTCGACGCACCGGATCCGGGCTGGGCGCTCACCGTCCGCGCGATCACCGAACTGGAGCAGCGGGTGCTGGGCGCCGCGAACCTCTCCGGGATCGTCCTGCGCTACGGAACCCTGTACGGGCCGGGCACCCTCTACCACCGTGGCGGTGCGATCCGCGACGCGGTGGCGCGCGGCAGACTGCCGCTGCCCGAGCCCGCCACCGGCGTCACCTCCTTCCTCCACGTCGAGGACGCCGCACGGGCCGCGGTCCGTGCCGTCGAGGCGGATACCGACGGCGTGTTCAACGTGGCCGATGACGACCCGGCGGAGGCCGCGGTCTGGCTGCCCGAATACGCCCGACTGCTCGGAGCGCCCCCGCCCCGTACGGTGCCGGCGCCACTGGCCGAGCGGCTGCTGGGCTGGCTCACCGGCCACCAGCTGACCGCCATGCGCGGCGCGTCCAACGACCGCATCCGGCAGGCGCTCGACTGGAAGCCCTCGATACCGAGCTGGCGGACCGGACTCGCCGCCGACTGACCGGGCGCGGCCGGGCCCACACACATGGGCCCGGCCGCGCGCCGGTGGAGGAACCCCGGCCCGCGGTTACGCGGCGACCGCGCCGGCGGAGGGTGAGCCGCCCAGCGCCGCCGAGAACTGGTCGACGAGCCGTTCGAGCGCTTCCCGCGTGGTGGGGTCCACCACCACGCCCCCGTCCTTGCGCACCTCGATGTGCTGGTCCAGCACGAACCAGCCCGGTGTGATGTGTGCGGGGCCCATGGAGGCGAGCACCGGGCGCAGCCCGTAGTCGATGGCCAGCACATGCGCGGTGCTGCCGCCGGTCGCCAGCGGCAGCACGGTCTTGCCCTCCAGCGCGAACTGGGGCAGCAGGTCGAGCAACGACTTCAGCAGCCCCGAGTACGCGGCCTTGTAGACCGGGGTGCCGATGACCACACCGTCGGCCCGGGCGACGAGTTCCGTGGCGCGAACGATCTCCGGATGCCCGAAGTCCGCGTGCAGCAGGGCCTCGGCCGGAAGCGTGCGGATGTCCAGGAGGATCACCTGGTGCCCCTGGACGGTGAGCCGGGAGTCCAGGCTGCGCAGGAGCCGGGCGGTGCGGGAGGTGGGGGAGGGGCTGCCGGAGATGGAGAGGATGGTGGGCATGGCGGGGTTCACCTCGAAAACGTCGGTGCGGAAGGAGTTGGGGGAGCGGAAGGAGCGAGAAAGGAGCGGAATCGGAGGGAGGGGACGCGAGGACCGGTGCCGGTCATCGGCACGACGGCCCCGGCTACGGGTGATCTCATAGCGCCTTGCCCGGGTTGAGGATGCCGCGCGGATCGAAGGCCGCCTTGAGGCGACGCTGGAGCGCGTGCTGGTCCGGGCCGAGCTCCTCGCCGAGCCAGCGCCGCTTGAGGGTGCCCACGCCGTGTTCGCCGGTGAGCGTGCCACCGAGGCGGAGCGCGGCCGAGAAGATGTCGCCCGCCGCCCGCCAGGCGGCGTCCGGGACGGCGGGGAGGGCCGGGTCGAGGACGAGAATGGGGTGGAGGTTGCCGTCGGCGGCATGGGCGAAGGTG
Source organism: Streptomyces sp. 5-10 (assembly GCF_014712245.1). NCBI lineage: Bacteria > Bacillati > Actinomycetota > Actinomycetes > Kitasatosporales > Streptomycetaceae > Streptomyces > Streptomyces sp. 5-10. The sequence continues at coordinate 146,138 of NZ_JACVYG010000003.1, read as the reverse complement.
AAGATCCGCACCCCGTGCCGGTCCGCCGCGGCGTCGATCTCCCGTACGGCGGCTGCCAGTTGGTTCCTGGGAACGGCGATGTCCTCGATCAGCGGACGGCCCAGCCGCTCCAGCGAGGGCAGGGCGAGCCGACGCGCCGCGAGCAGCCGTTCCGCCTCGGCCGGATCCTCGGTGACCTCGACCGAGGTGGCCCGTCCGCGCAAGCGCCGTACGGCCGCGTCGGCCTCGGCGGCCGCGCCGCGCCCGTCGCACTGCACGAGCAGCAGGGCGCCGCCGCGCGACCGCAGATCCGTGCCCTGGGCGTCGTCCACCGCGCCCAGCACGGGGCCGTCGAGCAATTCGGCCATGGCGGGCTCGATCCGGGCGGCGGTGAGCGCGGAGACGGCCTCGGCTCCTTCGGCGAAGCCGGCGAAGTACGCGGCGACCGTGACGGTCTCCTCCGGTACCGGGCGCAGCCGCACGGTTGCGGCGGTGATCACACCCAGCGTGCCCTCGGAGCCGGTGAGCAGGCCCGTCAGGTCATAGCCGGTGACGCCCTTGACGGTGCGCCTGCCGGTCCGTATCGGCGTCCCGTCCGCCAGCAGCGCGTCGAGGCCCAGGACGGCGTCCCTGGTCACCCCGTACTTGGCGCAGCGCAGACCGCCGGCGTTGGTCGCGATGTTCCCGCCGATGGTCGAGATCGCCGCGCTCGCCGGGTCGGGAGCGTAAGCCAGCCCGAACTCTCCCGCCGCGCGGTCCAGGTCGGCGGTGATCACCCCCGGTTCGACGACGGCGATCTGCTCCTCGGGGCTCAGCTCCAGGATCCGGTTCATCCCGGAGAGATCGAGGACGACACTGCCCGCCCCCGCGCTCGCGCCGCCCGACAGACCCGTCCCCGCCCCGCGTGGTACGACCGGCACCCGCAGGGCGTGCGCGTGCCGCAGCGCGGTCTTGAGATGCTCGGTGCGCGTGGCGTGCACCACCGCGAGCGGGAGGCCCGCCGGGCGGCTTCCGGAGCGGTCGGTGGCAAAGGGACCGGTGGCCTCGGGGCCGGTGCCCAGTGTCCCGGCGGGCAGGTCGCGGCGCAGCGCCGCCAGCAGCGCGGCGGCGGCATCCGCATCGGTGGCATGCGCGGGTGCGGAGCCGGTGCGGTCGGCCGTATCGGGATCGGACGGCGGGACGGTCATGTCGGCCTCTCACTTCGTGTGCCGAGCGCGGCCGTGCCGATGGCGAGCAGCGCCGTGTCCTCCTGCGGGGCGTGTACCGGGGCGCACTGCACGTCCCGGAAGTGGCGCTCCAGGGGGTTGTCGCGGGACAGCCCCGGATTCCCCAGCAGCCGGAGCCCCAGGGCGACCGCCTCGGTGGCGTGCCGGTCCGCCAGGACGCGGGCTCCCAGGGCGTGTTCGGGGGTGTACGAGCCGTCGGCCGCGTCCACTCGCCGCGCGCCCCCGAACACCAGCTGCTCGGCCGAGTCCAGCCGCAGCGCGATCTCACCGGCCACGCGCCGGAAGCGTTCCGTACGGGCCACCGGGTGGCCGAGGTTGGCGGGGACCCGTTCGTGGGCGAAGCGGTGGACGTAACCCTGGGCGGCGCGCGCCACACCCAAGTAGAGGGCGGCCAGCGGGAGATGGAGGGCGGCGCCCGCGCGGTTGTCCTGTTCGGCCGCGGCGCCGTGCTCGGTCAGGTCGATGACGTTCCCCGCGGGGATCTCGACGTCGCGCAGCGCGATGTCATGGCTTCCGCTGGCGCGCAGCCCCAGATGGTCCCAGCGGTGGGTGATCTCGATCCCGGGCGCGGTGCCGGGTACCACGAACGTCCCGACCCGTGGCGTGGGCTCGTCCGTGGTGGCCCACACCAGCAGCCAGTCCAGCCCTTCCACACCGGTCGCGAAGCGCTTGCGGCCGCTGAGCGACCAGCCGTCCGAGGTGTGCCGGGCCACCGTGGAGGGCAGCCCGCCCCGCGCGGGCGAGCCGAGTTCGGGCTCGACCCGGACGTGGTTGAGCAGCACCGGACGCGTAGCGGCCTCGGCCACCACCTGTCCGTAGAGCTCCTCCGGCCAGTGCGGCCGCACGGCCTGGCGGCGGTGGATCGAAAGGCTCATCGCGGCGATCAGCGCCACCGACGGATCGCCCTCGCCGAGCGCGTGCAGGATGCGCGCGGTGTCCGCCACTCCGAGGGCGGGACCCCCATACCGCTCGCCGACGGTGGCCGTGAGCAGCCCGGCCTCGTGCGCGGTGCGGATCCCCTCGGCCGGAAACGCACCCTCGCGGTCGTAACGGGCTGCGGTCGCGGCGAGCCGCCGCGTCACGGTGGCCAGCGAGGAGAGATCCGGGACGGGCAGCGCGAGTTCGGCGGTCATGAGGCGAGCGCCTTCCGAAGCCGCGGGCTCAGCCGGTCGCTCCAGAAATCGGTCACCGTCAGCTTCCCCTTCACCGCACCGAGGTCACCGAAGGCGTCGGCGACCTTCTGTTCGGAGGCGGCGGCTCGGGCGCTCACCGGCCGGATCCCGGTCCTGCGCTGGGCCTCTCCTGCCGTGAACTCCTCCCGTGCCTGATCCACCGGCTGGTGGGTGGCGGCGGCGATGACCTTCGCGTACTCCGTCTGGCGTCCGTCGCGCACATAGGCGTACGCCTTGTCGATACGGGCCAGCAGATCCGCCAGCGCCCTGCGCTCGGCCGCGCTGCCGAGGGTGTCGTTCGAGGCGGTCCACAGGAAGTTGCCGGAGAGGATGTCCTTGCCGGAACCGATGGTGCGGGCACCGCGCTGGTGGGCGGTGATGACCGCGTTGCCGTATCCGGCGAACGCGTCGATGGAACCGCCGTTCAGCGCGGCGATCCCCTTGTCGGGATCGAGCGGGGCGGCCTCGATGTCGTCCCAGCCGAGCCCGGCCCGCTTCAGCAGTTCGTAGAGGAAGTAGTGGGCGGTGGTGTTCTTGACGTAGCCGACCTTCTTGCCCCGAAGCTGCGACATCGAGGTGATCGAGGACCCCTTGGGAGCCACGACCTCCTGGTTGAGGGTGTTGCCGCGCCTCACGGCGACGACCTTGAAGTTCGGCTTTCCGTCGGCCGCCGCGAAGACCGGCGGGATCTCGCTGGAACTCGCCACGTCCAGCGCACCGGCGCGCACCGCCTCCAGTTGCCTGTCGCCGCCCTGGAACAGGCTCCACTTCACCTGGTACGGAGTGTCGTCCAGATGCGCGAACTTCAGCAGCGCCTCCTCTTCCTTCCAGCCGGTCGCACCTACCCGGAGGGTGACGGAGGATCCCTTCCCGTCCCCGCCCGCTCCCGCGGAGCCCCCACAGGCGCTCAGTGCACCGGCGGCCAGCGCCACGACGGTGGCGAGAGCGGTACGGGCGCGGGCGCGCCGGAAACGGGAGCGGGCCGGTGGCCTGGACATGCGGGGAACGCCTTTCACGAGGGGGACGAGGAGGAGACGGCGGCCGGGCGTCAGGCGGCCGAGGTGGCGGCGCGGTGCGCCAGCTCCTGACGGACCAGCGGCAGGACGTGACGCCCGTAGTCGATGGCGTCGTTGAGCGGGTCGTAGCCGCGGATGGACAGCAGCTCGCAGCCGATGTCGACGTAGTCGAGCAGCGCCTTGGCGACCGTCTCCGGGGAGCCGACCAGCGCCGTGGAGGCACCGGCGGCATTGGTGGCCGCGGCGGGCGCGGTCCACAGGCAGCGGTCGTGCACCTCGCCGCGCTCGGCGACGGCCAGCAGCCGCTGTGATCCGACGTTGGCCGGTGTGCCCCGGCCGACCGCCGGGTAGTGCCGGCGCTTGGCCCGCTCGGCGTGGTTGGCCTTGACGGCGCCCAGGGTGCGGTGGGCCTTCTCCCAGGCCAGCTCGTCGGTGGGGGCGATGATCGGCCGGAAGGACACCCAGATGCGCGGCCGGGGCCGGCCCGCGGCGTCCGCGTACGCGTTCACCGAGGCGATCTGCTCGGCGGTCTCCTTCAGCGGTTCGCCCCACAGCCCGAAGATGTCGCCCTGCTGCCCGCCCACCCGGTAGGCGTCCTCGGAGGAACCGCCCACCGAGATGGGGATGGTGCCGTGGTACGGGGTGACATCGGAGCGGAAGCCCTCGAAGCGGTAGTACGGGCCCTCGTGGGAGATCGGCCCGTCGGCCTCCCACACCCTGCGCAGGATCCGGATGTACTCGTCCGAGCGGGCGTACCGCTCGCTCTTGCCCAGATAGTCGCCTTCGCGGCGCTGCTCCTCGTCGTTGCCGCCGGAGATGATGTGCACCACCAGCCGTCCGGCGCTGATCCGGTCCAACGTGGCCAGTGCGCGGGCCGCGTGGGTGGGGAAGACCACCCCGGGGCGATGGGCGAGGACCGGCTTGATGCGCTCGGTGTGGTGCGCGACGAACTGGGCCAGCTGCAGTGCGTCCGGGGCGGCCGAGTGGTAGGTGACGAGGGTGTAGTCGAAGCCGCCGTCGTCCAGGGCCCGGGCGTAGCGGCGGGCGTAGTCCACATCGATTCCGGAACCCGCGGTGGGGTCGCCCTCGGTGGCGGGGTTGGGGTGGACGGCGCTGATGAATTCGACGGGCATGGCCGCGGTCACTCCTTGACGAGGCTGGTGTCGGTGTGGTCGGCGAGGATCGGCCTGGGGGTGAGCACACCGATGTCGTGCATGGTGTCGCCGACCTTCTGCACGGACCGGATCACCGGCTCGTTCACCGGCAGCAGCTCACTGTTGGCCTGGTCGACGAGGGCTTTGGCGACCGTGGCCGAGGCCCCGCCTGTGTGCTGGATGGCCTTGGCGTACTCCGCGGGGTGCCGACGGGACCAGGCCAGCGCCTTGTCGAGGCGGCGCAGATAGTCGGTGATGGCCTTCTTCTTCGCCGGGACCTGAAGGGCCTTCTCGGAGGCTCCGATGAAGCCGTAGCCGCTCACCCGCCCGTTGGCCCCATTGATCAGGAGACGGCCCCCGTGCTGCTCGGCCACCGTCTTGTACACGCCGAACGTGGCCCAGACCTCGACCTTGCCCGAGGTGAAGGCGGCCTGGGCGTCGGTGGGCAGCAGATACCGCACATGGACGTCCGAGTAGCTCAGTCCCGCCTGCTCCAGCGCGTGCGCCAGCAGATACTCGGCGATGGACCCCTTGGCCGAGGAGACGACCACCTGCTTCCCCTTGAGGTCCTTGACGCTCTTCACCGGTGAGTTCTTCCGGACCACGATCCCGGTGTGGGTGCCGTCGTTGTGCAGCGCCCCGACGGCCTTCACCCGCACTCCGCCGGAGAGCGCCTGGAGTGTGGGCAGATCGGCGGCGTACGAGGTGTCGGCGGCCCCGGCCTGCACGGCCTGGAACAGCGGTGCGGCGCCCTCGAACTCGGCCCACTTCACCTTGTACGGCGTCCCCTTGAGGGCACCCGAGGCGTCGAACAGCGTCTTGAGGTTTTTGGCCTGGTCACCGAGGGTCAGCGTGACCTTCGACGGATCGGTCTCGGACGCCGCCTGGCTGTCGCCCGCGCACGCACTGGTGGCGAGGAGGGCGGTCAGCGACAGCGCGGCGCCGAGCGCCCGCGCCGTGGCCGTCGCCGTGGCCCGGCGGTTTCCGGTGTGTGAGCGGTTCATGTGGTGTGAGTGGTTCATGCGGTGCGAGCCGTTCATGCGGTGCGTGTGGTTCATGCGGTCACCTCTTCTCGATGGCGCGAAGGCGCCGAGGCGTCGTCGACGCCCAGCCGTCGCAGGAGTTCGCCGCGCAGCGCCACGAAGTCGGGGGAGCCGAGGTCACGCGGGCGTGCGAGGCCCACCTCCGCCTCGTACGCGATCCGCCCGCCGTCCATCACCAGCACGCGGTCGGCCAGCAGCAGCGCCTCCTCGACGTCATGCGTGACCAGGAGGATCGAGCAGCCGTGCCGCTGCCACAGATCGGCCACCAGCCGCTGCGCCCTGCCGCGGGTGAGCGCGTCGAGCGCGCCGAACGGCTCGTCCAGCAACAGCAGTTCGGGCTCGCGCACCAGCGCGCGGGCCAGGGAGACGCGTTGGGCCTGACCGCCGGAGAGCGTCCGGGGCCAGGCACCCGCGTACTCCTCGATGCCGACCTCGGCCAGATAGCGCCCGGCCAGCGCGCGGTCCCCATCCGGCAGACCGAGCACGACGTTGTGCCACACCCGCAGCCACGGCATCAGCCGTGGCGACTGGAAGGCCACCGAGCGCCGCTCCGGTACCTCCACCTCGCCCTCGGTCTCGCTGTCCAGCCCCGCGAGGATCCTCAGCAGCGTCGACTTTCCGCAGCCGCTCTGGCCGAGCAGGGCCACGAACTCGCCCTCGCGGATGGTGATGTCGAGTCCGTCAAGTACGGTCTTGTCGCCGAAGGCGCGGCTCAGCCTGCGGACCTCCACGCTGTTCGCGCCGTTCACCGCGGTCATGCTCCCTCCCCGTCGAACGAGGCCCGCCAGTCCAGCAGCCGCCGGGACAGCAGCCGCACCGCGAAGTCGCACAGCAGCCCCAGCACCGCGTACACGGCCAGGCACAGGACGATGACGTCCGTCTGGAAGTACTGCTGGGCGTTGCTCATCAGATAGCCGATACCGGCGTCCGCGTTGACCTGCTCGGCGAAGACCAGGGCCAGCCACGCGGTGGACAGCGCGTACCTCAGCCCCACCAGCGCCCCGGGCAGCGCGGACGGCAGGATCACGTACCGAATCAGCCCGATGCGGCCCAGGCCCACCATCCGCCCGGCCTCGATCAGCTGGGCGTCGGCGGATCGGATGCCGCCGTAGATGTTGAAGTACAGCGGGTAGGTGACGCCGAGCGCCACCAGCGCGATCTTCGGTGTTTCGTCGATGCCGAACCAGACGATGAACAGCGGGATCAGGCCCACCCAGGGAATCGCCCGGAACATGCCCATGGACGCGTCGATGACGTCCTCGCCCAGCCGGAACAGACCGGCGGTGAGCGACAGGGCGAGCGCCACGGCCGCGCCGATGAGGAAGCCGATCGCCGCGCGCCGGCCGGAGGCGGCGATGGCCCGCGGCAGCTCGCCGGTGCCGATGAGGTCCGCACCGCGCCGCACGACGTCGACGGGGGAGGCCAGTACGGTCTCGGGGAGCACGCCCGTCGCGGCGGCCAGATACCAGATCAGCAGCAGTCCGACGGGCCCGGAGGCGCGCCGGACCCCGCGCGGAACCCGGAGGCGGGGCCGGGTGGGCGCGGCGGTGGGTCGGGATGTCCGCGCCGTGGCGGGTTTGACGGGCGGGGTCGGGTCCTTCGCCGCACCGGGGGGTGGTGGTGCGGACGTGCGCGGGGGCGGTGAGGCCCCGGACACGGGGGAGTGCGAGGAGGGCATGGTGCGGCCTCTCGGTCGGGAAGTGTTCACAGGGAGGTGTGCGGGCGGTGGATCAGCCCGCCGCCGCACCCACGGCCGCGGGGCGGGCGGTGTCGGCGGACCAGGCGGACCAGGAGCCGGGGTAGAGCGCGGCCGTGATGCCGACGCGGGCCAGGGCCGCGACCGTGTGGGCGGCCGTGACGCCGGAGCCGCAGTAGACACCGACCTCTGTCGTGCCGTCGGCACCCAGCGCGGTGAAACGCCGCGCGAGCTCTTCCACGCCGTGGAACGTGCCGTCCGGTGCCAGGTTGTCGCCCGTCGGGGCGGACCGGGCGCCGGGGATGTGTCCGGCGCGCGGATCGACCGGTTCGGTCTCGCCCCGGTATCGCTCGGCCGCCCGCGCGTCCAGCAGGACGCCGGTACGCGCCACCTCGGCCGCCGCGTCGGCGTCCAGGACCGGCAGCCGCCCCGAGGTGAGCCGGACATCCCCCTCGGCCGGTGGGGCGGGTTCGCCCGTTTCGACGGGCAGTCCGGCCGCGCGCCACGCGGCCAGCGCCCCGTCCAGCAGCGAGACCCGTTCCACCCCGGCCCATCGCAGCAGCCACCAGGCGCGGGCGGCGGCGGTGTTGCCGTTGTCGTCGTACACCACCACCGGCCGGTCGGCGGTGAGTCCCCACCGCCGCGCGGACCGCTGCAACGTGGCGGGGTCCGGCAGCGGATGGCGGCCGCCGGCCGGAGTGGGCGGGGCGGCCAGTTCGGTGTCGAGGTCGACGTAAGCCGCGCCCGGGATGTGCCCGGCGCGGTAGTGCTCATGGCCGTGCGGATCGCCGAGCCGCCACCGTACGTCCAGGACGACGGGCGCCGGGCCACCGTGGAACAGCCGGGAGTACAGCTCGGCCGGAGTGGTGAGGACGGGGGCGGTCACGCGAGGGCCTCCGGCACGGCGATGGGCGTCAGGCCGGGGTCCAGCCGCAGCCGCTCCAGGAAGAGGACCACCGTGGCGGCGGCGGTGCGGTGCGTCACGTCGTTGAGGACGTCGTGCCGGGTACCGGCCAGACTCACCAGCTCCGCGCCGGGCAGCCCGCGGAACACGCGGCGGACCTCACCGAGCGGGCTGACGGTGTCCTCGGCACCGTGCAGACCGAGCACGGGAACGGAGATCCCCTCCAGCGTGGGCGACTCCGGCGCCGACGGGCCCGACAGGGCGCCGCGCCGGAACGCCGTGTCGTCGGTCAGCCTGCCCCGATGGGTGGGGCAGGCGGTGCGCAGCTCCAACTCCTCCTCCCAGTCCCGGGTGGCCGTTTCGGCGGGGCGCGGCCCGGCCGGCAGCCCGGCGAGGATCAGCGCGTCCAGTCCGGAGGCGTCGAGGGCGGCGAGCCGCGCCGCGTGGGAGGCCCCGGTGTCGGAGCCGACCAGCACGCGGGGGCCCGGGAGCGTTTCATCGCGCAACAGCTTGGTGGCCGCTTCGGCGACGGCCTCCGGAGCGGAGGAGGCGTCTCCCAGGGCGCGGACGCGATAGCCGTCGGCGGCGATCCGGCGGCCGAACCGCTCGTACACACCGCCGTGTTCACCCCGTCCGGGGAGAAGCACGAGCGTGCCGCGCGGGGCGATTCCCGCCGGTTCGTCCCAGGAGTGGACAGGCTGAGCAGAGGACATGAGAACTCGATTCATCGACAGCGGCGCGCCCGCACACCCCCACGAGCGAGGTGGAGCGGCCTGTGCGGGTGCGGAGGTGCGGCGGGGAACGGAAGAGACGCAGCGGGAACGGAAGAGACGCAGCGGGAACGGAAGAGACGCAGCGAGGAAGGGAAGAGACGCAGGCGGGAAGCGCCTGCCGACGCGAAAGCGCGGAGGGATCAACGGGCGGCGAGCGGGGGCCGACGGCGAGCGCGCCGGGAAAGCGTTGAGTCAGCGACAGCGCATGGCGCCGGTGCGGCCGAAGTCGACCACGCGCCGCCGGGTCAGCCGGGCGCCCGTGGCGCGGCACACCGCCGGTCCGGCGGCCGACGGCCCGGATCCGGTGCGGTGGGTGCGCGGCCCGTGGGCCGCCACGAACGCTGTACGCGGCATGACCTCAGGATGCACGAGGCCGGAGTCAACCGTCCAACGATGATTTGCCATCAAAACCGATCGTGATTTCCGATCGATCGGTTGCTAGCCTGCGCACATGCGACCGGTACTGGACATCGTGGCGTTGCGCAGCCTCATCGCCGTCGCCGACTACGGAGGCTTCCACCGCGCCGCCGGCGCACTCGCCCTCAGCCAGTCCACCGTCAGTCAGCACATCCGGCGGCTGGAGAAGTCCCTCGGCCGCCCCATCGTCGAACGTGACGGCAGGAAGACCCGGTTCACCCCCCACGGCACCCGGCTGCTCGAAGAGGCCCAGCAGATCGTCGGCGCACACGACGCGGCCCTCCGCCGGCTCATGGGGGAGGACCCGGCCGGCGCGGCACCCGTCATCATCGGCGCCACCGAACACGGCGCCGACCAGATCCTTCCCGTCCTGACCGCGGCCGTACGCGACACCCGGCCCGGTGTCGAGGTCCGGGTGCGCATCGACCGCTCTGCGCGGCTGACGGACGCCGTCGCGCGTGGTGAACTCGACCTCGCCGTCTACGTCACCGAGGCGGCGTCCGCCCCGGGCACCCCGGTGGGTGAACTCCCCCTGCGCTGGTACGCCGCTCCCGGCTGGGAACCACCCGCCCCTCCCGCCCCCTTGCCCCTGGTGGCCATCAGCGATCCCTGCGTGATCCGCCGCCGCGCCCTGACCGCCCTCGCTTCCCACCACACGGCCGTCACCGTGGTCGCCGAGGCCGGATACCTCGCGGGAGTCCTGGACGCGGCCCGCGCCGGGCTCGGCGCCGCCCTGCTCGCCGTCCCCGGCGGTCCGTACCCCGATGGCCTCGCGCCACGCCACGACCTCCCCGCCGTCCCCCCGGTCCGCCTCAGCGCCCGAGCCCGCGGCGGCTGCGACCCCCTCCTGACCGGAGCCACCATCGAGGCGGTACGAGCCCTCCTCGGCTTCCGCGAAACGGACACCGCGGGGACTCGACCGGGTGTCATGTAACGCGAACATGGCAGCCGTACGAAGTCGTCATTGCCGCCTTCCGGAAATATGAACGCGTGCTTGACCCTTTCTTGACGTCGACGTCGGGGAGGTAGGTGCACGGTGTAGGAGATGTTGTGGGGATAGATCGGCACCCGTTCGAAACCCTTCTGACCCGCGCGGGGATCCTGATCGGCCTCGACCTCCACTTCCAGGGAGTCCAGCGGGATCCGCAGGTCGGCCGCCTGGATGAGGAAGATGTGCGTCAGGCAGCTGGACAGCACGCCGAGCTGGATCTCCGGGGACGCCGGGCCCAGGTCGTAGCCCGCGAAGTCCGGCGGGGAGTCGCTGAGGATCTGGTGGTGGCGGATGCGGATCCGGCGTACGCCGCTGCGTTCCTCCGCGGTCGTCCTGGCCCGCAGCCGATGGGGCGCGGTGGGCGGATCGGCGCGCAGTGCCTTGCGGCGGGCCAGCAGCGCCGCCCGTTTGACGGCCAGATAGGCGCGCAGACCGGGCCGCGGGTTCTCGGCCGTCCCCAGCAGTTCCGCCTCCGGAGCGGCGGCGGAATCGTGCTCGGCGGCACTCTTCTTCGGGGTGGTGGAGCCGTTCGCGGAGGAACGGGAGCCGGTGGTGGTGGGCATGTCCCCACGTCCTTTCGGGGGTTCGGTGGCTCAGGCGGGAACGGGGGTGTGGCTCAGCCGTTCCCGCAGGGACGGCACCACCTCGTGTGCGATCAGTTCCAGTACGCACAGGATCTGGTCGAAGGTCGGGGCGCCCGGCTGCACCTGCACGATCAGCTCGGTGGTATCGGGCAGCAGCAGGTCCACCTCTTCCGGGTGTCCGTAGTGGGCGTGGGCGCGGCGCAGATAGCCTTCGAGGCCCAGGCCCGCGGGGAACCAGCCGCGCTCCACCATGCCGCGTGCGTAACTCTCGGTGCCATCGGCCAGTTGGGCCAGCGCGGAGCGCCGGTCGGCCCGCGTGGTCGTCAGGTCGTGCGTCCGTGAGGTCGTGCGTCCGTGAGGTCGTGCGTCCGTGGGGCTGCCCACACTTCGTCGGATTGCCCATGGACGTCGGGGAATATGTCGCGGCGCCGTCCGAGTTGACGATTGCGTGAGGTCACCGGCCTCACGTAGCGTTCCGAGATATCAGCCAGGGCCCGAAGGCCCGTCGGACACGGGAACGGGAGGCGATGGTGTCGCGGCCGATGACCAGCCCGTCCGCGCCGAATCCGGCCCTGGGCCGGGGTGTCCGCCTGTACTCCCGGCACCACATCGACCTGCTGCGCGTCGCCGGCGCGCTCTGTCGCCGCTGACCTGATCACCTCGAGGACACCGCGCCCTCCCGATGAGGGGCGGTGATCACCCATGGCCGACCAGGGAGGCACCCTTCGTGTCCGAATCCTCATCCACACCCCTGCACCTCGCCGTCGCCCTTGACGGGGCGGGCTGGCATCCGGCCGCGTGGCGCGAGCCGCAGGCCCGCCCCCGAGAGCTGTTCGACGCCGCGTACTGGACCGATGTCGTCACCGAGGCCGAGCGCGGGCTGCTCGACTTCGTGACCTTCGAGGACGGGCTCTCGCTCCAGTCCTCGCACCGCACCGAGCCCGACGGCCGCACCGACCAGGTGCGCGGGCGGCTGGACGCGGTGCTCATCGCCTCCCGGGTGGCGCCGCTGACCCGGCACATCGGGCTGGTGCCGACCGTCGTCGCCACCCACACCGAGCCGTTCCACATCTCCAAGGCGATCGCCACCCTGGACTACGTCAGCACCGGCCGCGCCGGGCTGCGGATCCGGGTGTCCAGGCGGAGCCACGAGGCGGAACACTTCGGCCGCCGCGCCATTCCACGCTTCGGCCCCGAGGATCTGGACAGCCCGGTGGTCCGGGAGCTGACCGCCGAGCTCTTCGAGGAGGCCACCGACTACATCGAGGTGGTACGCCGCCTCTGGGACAGCTGGGAGGACGACGCCGAGATCCGGGACGTCGCCACCGGACGCTTCATCGACCGCGACAAGCTGCACTACATCGACTTCGAGGGCCGGCACTTCAGCGTCAAGGGCCCCTCGATCACCCCCAGGCCGCCCCAGGGACAGCCGGTCATCAGCGCCCTGGCCCATCAGAGCGTGCCCTACCGGCTGGTGGCGACCTCCACCGACATCGGCTACCTCACCCCGCACGACACGGACCAGGCCCGCGCCACCGTCGCCGAGGTCCGCGCCGCCCAGGCCGCGGCGGGCCGCGCGGCGGAGCCCGTGCACCTCTTCGGCGACCTGGTGGTGTTCCTCGACGACGAACCGGGTGCCGCGGCCGCCCGGCTGGAGCGCCTGGACGCCCTCGCGGGCTACCCGTACACCAGCGACGCCAAGGTGTTCACCGGGACCCCCGCACAGCTCGCGGATCTGCTGCTGAGCTGGCAGCGGACCGGACTGTCGGGCTTCCGGCTGCGCCCCGGTGTGATCGGCCACGACCTCGAGGCGATCACCCGCGGCCTGGTGCCCGAACTCCAGCGCCGCGGCGCATTCCGCCGGTCCTACGAGGCCGACACCCTGCGCGGGCTGCTGGGCCTCGCCCGCCCCGCCAACCGCTACGCCACCGTCTGAGCCGGAGGGACCACCGACCATGAGCACACCGCTCAAGCAGATCCACCTGGCGGCCCACTTCCCCGGTGTCAACAACACCACGGTGTGGAGCGATCCGGAGGCGGGCAGCCATATCGAGTTCAGCTCGTTCGCCCACTTCGCGCGCACCGCCGAGCGCGCCAAGTTCGACTTCCTGTTCCTCGCCGAAGGGCTGCGGCTGCGCGAACAGGGCGGGAAGATCTACGACTTGGACGTGGTGGGGCGGCCGGACACCTTCACCGTCCTGTCCGCGCTCGCCGCCGTCACCGACCGCCTCGGCCTGACCGGCACCATCAACTCCACCTTCAACGAGCCCTACGAGGTGGCCCGCCAGTTCGCCAGCCTCGACCACCTGTCGGGCGGGCGCGCCGCGTGGAACGTCGTCACCTCGTGGGACGCCTTCACCGGGGAGAACTTCCGCCGCGGCGGCTTCCTCCCGCAGGACGAGCGGTATTCCCGGGCCAAGGAGTTCCTGGCCACCGCCACCGAGCTGTTCGACTCCTGGCGGGGCGACGAGATCGTCGCCGACCAGGCATCCGGCACCTTCCTCAGCGACGCGCGGGCCGGAGCCTTCGCCCACCGGGGACAGCACTTCGACATCGCCGGGCAGTTCAACGTCCCGCGCAGCCCGCAGGGCCGCCCGGTGATCTTCCAGGCCGGTGACTCCGAGGAAGGCAGGGAGTTCGCCGCGGCCGCCGCCGACGCCATCTTCAGCCGGTACAGCACCTTCAAGGAAGGGCAGGCGTTCTACACGGACGTCAAGGGCCGCCTCGCCCGCCACGGCCGCACCCATGACCAGCTGCTGATCCTGCCCGCCGCCACCTTCGTCCTCGGCGACACCGACGCCGAGGCGCGGGAGCTGGCCCACGAGGTGCGGCGCCAACAGGTCAGCGGCGCCACCGCGATCAAACACCTGGAGTTCGTCTGGAACCGCGACCTGTCCGCGTACGACCCGGACGGCCCGCTCCCCGACATCGACCCGGACCCCGGCGAGCACACCATCGCCCGCGGCCGCGCCCAGGTGCGGATGTACCGCGATCCGCTGGCCGTCGCCCGGGAGTGGCGGGAGCTGGCGGCGGCGAACAAGTGGTCCATCCGTGACCTGGTCATCGAGACCGGCAACCGCCAGTCGTTCATCGGCTCCCCGGCCACGGTCGCCGAGACCATCAACTCCTTCGTCCAGGCCGACGCCAGCGACGGCTTCATCCTCGTACCGCACATCACCCCCGGCGGGCTGGACGTCTTCGCGGACACCGTCGTCCCGCTGCTGCAGGAGCGCGGTGTGTTCCGCACCGAGTACGAGGGCACGACCCTGCGCGACCACCTCGGCCTGGCCCACCCCGGCACCGAGTCCCACCAGAACCGGGCCGCGTCATGAAGTTCCTGGCCATCACCCTCATCGTGCACGCCCCGGACCCGGTGACCGGGATCCAGAAGACCACCGGTGAGCGCTTCCGCGAGGTGATCGACAACGCGCTGCTGGCGGAGGAACTCGGCTTCGACGGCTTCGGCGTCGGCGAACGCCATGAGCGGCCGTTCATCTCCTCCTCACCACCGGTCGTGCTCAGCCACCTCGCCGCACTCACCTCCCGGATCCGGCTGTTCACCGCGGTGACCACGCTCAGCCTGCTCGATCCGGTGCGCGCCTACGAGGACTACGCCACCTTGGACCACCTCTCCGCCGGTCGTCTCGAGCTGATCATCGGCAAGGGCAACGGCACCGCCCAGCGCGAGCTGTTCCAGGTCACCCCCGAGGACCAGTGGGACCGCAACGCCGAAGGCTACGAGCTGTTCCGCCGCATCTGGCGGCAGGACAAGGTGACCGCTGCACCGGGCTTCCGGCCCGCGCTGACCGAGGCCGAGGTGTGGCCGAGACCTCTCCAGCGGCCCATCCGGGTCTGGCACGGCAGCGCCACCAGCCGGGAGTCGGTCGACCTCGCCGCCCGCCACGGCGACCCGCTGTTCTCGGCCAACGTCACCCACCCCATCGAGCCGTACGCCGAGCTGATCCGCCACTACCGGGAGCGCTGGGAGGCATACGGCCACGACCCCGCGCGTGCCGTGGTCGGCGCCGGGACGGCGGGCTACTACGCGGCCCGAACCTCACAGGAGGCCACCGCCGCCTACCGCCCGGTGTTCGAAGGCCGTCTCGCCTTCCAGAAGCAGCTCGGCATGGAACCGGTGTTCTCGACCCTGGAGGACTTCGTCGAGCGCAGCTCGGCCCTGATCGGCAGCCCCCAGCAGGTGATCGAGAAGGTGCACCGCTACCACGAGGAGTTCGGACACACCGTGCTGCACCTGCACGCGGACGCGGGCGGGCTCACCGACGCCCAGCACCGCGCCTCGCTCGAGCTCTTCCAGTCCGACATCGCGCCCGTACTGCGACGTGACATCCCGGATCCGCCATTCGAAGAGCTTCAAGCACCAGGGCAAGGCGTACCTGTCGGAGGTCCACTACACGACGGTGCCGGAGCAGAGCACTGCCGTGGGCGCCCTGCAATCGCAACAAGCCGACGTCGTGCGCAATATCGCGCCCGATGACGAGGAAACGGTCAAGGGCGCCGACGGTCAGGTCAAGGCGTTCCCCGCGCAGGGTGAGAGCAACCAACTCCACATCTCACTGGCGGCGAACGCGCCCACCCGGGACCTCGAGGTGCGACGCGCGCTCCAGGCGGCGACCGACCGCAAGGAAATCAACGACATCGCGCTCTCGCCCAGTTACGGGGTCGCCAAGAGCATCCTCGTCCACGGCACACCGAGGCGACCGGATGGCAGCGCGTATCTGAAGTACGACCCGGCCAAGGCCAAACGGCTCCTGGGGGAGCCCGGCTGGAAGGCGGGCTCCGACGGAATCCGGGCCAAGAACGGTAAGCGGCTCTCGTTCACTCTCTATGTCACGCCGTACTACCAGGTTTCCCAGGCCGTGGTGGAAGTGTTGCAGTCGCAGTGGAAAATGGTCGGGGTCGAGGTGAGACTCAAGAGCCCGTCGATGAGTCAGTACGAGGCGGAAGATCGGCAAGAACACCGTCTTCACCCAGGGCCAGCTCTCCCGCGCCGAGCCTGATGTGCTCCGGTCCGAGTGGCACAGCCACCTGACCAACGCGACGTACACCCAGCTCCCCGAACTGAACAACCTGCTCGAGGCCCAGGTCGCCCGAGTTCGACCCGGCGAAGCGTACGGCGGATATCAAGGCCTTCCAGGACTATGTCATGAAGAACGCCCTGGCCATTCCGCTGTACGACGAGGCACGGGTCTTCGGCCTGCGGCCGAACGTCCAGGACTTCCGGACCGAGGCCGTGGCCCGGTCGCAGTTCTACGACACCTGGCTGTCCTGACTCATGGCCCAGGATCAACTCCAAAAAGAACTCGACGTGTTCGCGTGCGATCGTGGCCGCCCGTTCGGCGTCGCGCGCGCAGACCGCGGTGATGAGCTCGCCGTGCTGCCGGGAGGACAAGGCGGGCGAGCTCATCGGGGCTGTAGAGAGCCGCCAGCCGGGAGTTGAAGTGGAACAGGCGGTTGGCCTGGATCGCCGCCAGCAGCCGGGGGTTGCCCGATGCCGCGCTGATCGCGTCGTGGAAACCGTCGTTGTCGCGGGCCCGGTCGCAGAGCCGGGGCGAGCCCGGCACAGCTCCTGGCCGTAGTGGACGTGACCGTTGACGCGCTCTCGCAGGCGTTGCGCGCGCAACTGGGCCGCTTTTAAAAGGTGCCGCCGCGCGCGGTCACGGTCTTGAGTCCGGCCAGCGATTCCCGCATCAACTGCGACATCTCACGTTCGGCCGGTGCCGTGAGCCAGAGCGTGAAACCGATCTTGAAGACGGCGACCCCCACCTCGGCGGTCAGGCTCGCGGCCGGCTCCTCGACACCGCGTCGGCGCAGGGCGTCGGCGAGCGCGGTCGACATCGAGGCGAGCTTGATCAGCTCGCGCTCCTGGAGTTCCGCGTTCGCCGCGATGACGGCCTGTCGCTGCCGGGCGTGCTCGCGCCGACCCTCGAACATCGTGGAGACCGCCTCGAGCCCCGCCATCATCGCGTCGATCGGCGCCACGCACTTCGGTGCCTCGGCGACCGCGGTCGCGAACAGCTCCTGCAACGCGCCCGATCCGTCGAACAACACCTCGCGCTTGTCGGCGTAGTGCCGGAAGAAGGTCCGCTCGGTGAGGCCGGCCCGTTTGGCGATCTCCGCCACCGTGGTCTGTTCGTAGCCGAGCTCGCCATAGAGCTCCAACGCCGCCTTCGCCAGGCGTCCGCGCGCGTTCGGCTCCCATCTACCCATGCTCGGATCCTACCGCGATGACAGTGGCTGACATCAGCTGCTAGAGTTCGATGACAGTCACTGACATCAATGATTTGGGGCATCTCTCATGCGCGTCTTCGTGACCGGAGCCTCCGGTTGGATCGGCTCCGCCGTCGTTCCCGAGCTCATCGGCTCGGGGAACCAGGTTGTCGGGCTCGCCCGCTCCGACACCTCCGCCGCCGCGCTCACCGCCGCCGGGGTGGAAGTGGTCCGCGGCACCATTGACGACCTCGACGTCCTGGGGAGCACCGCCGCCGCGTCGGACGGCGTGATCCATCTCGCGTTCAAGCACGACATCGCCTTCACCGGCGACTTCCAGGGCGCCGCCGAGGCCGACCGCCGCGCCGTCGACACCCTCGGCGACGCGCTCTCCGGCACCGGCCGCCCCTTCGTCCTCGCCTCCGGTCTGGCCGGCCTCGCGCCCGGGCGGGTGGCGACCGAGCGGGACACGCCCACGATCGACGATTCGTCGGTGTCGGTCCGGGCGGCCACCGCCCAGGCGGTGCTCGCCCTCGCCTCGCGCGGTGTGCGCTCGTCCGTGGTGCGACTGTCCCCGACCTGCCACGGTGACGGGGACAACGGCTTCATGGCGGCCCTGGTCGCCATCGCCCGGGCCAAGGGTGTCTCCGGCCACATCGGTGACGGCGCCAACCGCTGGCCGGCCGTCCACCGCCTCGACGCCGCACGGCTGTTCCGCCTGGCGGTCGAGAAGGCCCCGGCGGGATCGGTGCTGCACGGCGTCGCGGAGGAGGGTGTCCCGATCCGGGACATCGCCGAGGTGATCGGCCGTCATCTCGACGTACCGGTGACCTCTGTGGCCCCCGAGGCCGCGGCCGAGCACTTCACCTGGCTCGGCGGCTTCCTCGGCCAGGACATCCCGGCGTCGAACGCCTTGACCCGCGAACTGCTCGACTGGCGGCCCACCCACCCCGGCCTCCTCGAAGACCTCGACAAGGGCCATTACTTCCGGGTCCCCGCCACCCCTGCCTGACCCGGATCCGCCACCCCGCCTGACCCCGATCCGCCACGCCCGCCTGACCCAGCTCCGCCACGCCGGGCTCCGGGCCATCTCCTGTGCGCGCGGGCGGAATACGGCGGGTTAAGCTCCGAACCGGCTTCTCACCGTTGGGCTTTCCGCCAGCTTCACCCGGGTCGTTGCTCGACGGATCCATCGTCAACGTAGCCATCCCCATGCTGATCCACAGCATGGACGCCTCCTACGACCAGGTGCTGTGGGTCATCGACGGCTATCTGCTCCTCTTCTCGGTGCTGCTGATCACCACCGGGCGGCTGGGTGACATCTTCCCTGGCCCTGTTCCGCGCGCGCAACTTCGCGGTCGGCAACGGGGTCGGGTTCGTCTTCCAATGGAGTTTGCTGCCCGGCTTGACCATCATCGGGATCGCCAGTGGTGCCACGTTCGCACCACTTCAGCAGGCCACCATGGGCGGCGTCGATCCCCGGCTGGCCGGGGCGGCCTCCGGAGTCTCCAGCACCACCCGGCACGTACGACCGCGTCACCGCCGACACGTTCGCCACCGGCTTCGTCGACGCCATGCGGACCGCCCTCGTGGCATGCGCCGGGGTCCTGGTGGCCGCCGCCCTGTGCTGTTTCCTGTTCAGCCCGCACAAGAAGCCGACGGCCAGGCCCACTGCTGGCCAGCGGGCCGAAACCACACCGCACGACTGACCCGGCGATGACAACGGTCGCGGCCCGGTGGCCGCGGCCGTTGCGCGGCCGCCGTCATCGCCGCGAGCCTCTCGGACAACGCGGCGTCATGCCTGCGCCGAGCCCAGGACCAGCACCTGGATGGCCAGGACTGCGACGCCGCGGGCGCAGAACGCCCTCCTCTTCTTCGCGGGCCTTCAGGCGGGGGCAAGGACATCACGGAGCTGCTGGAGCCCAAGCCGACACTGGCTCCCGACGACCCGTCGCTCGAGCACATCGCGCCCGCCCTGCGTGCCGCCTTCACCTCGGGCTCCGCGCCCGTGCACGACCGGTCGCGGCTGCCCCGGGAGTTCGACCATCTGCACAACGGGCACGAGGGAAGCCATCACTTCCTGGTGGACGACTTCGTGACCGCGGTCAACACCCGCACGCTGCCCTCGGTGAACGCCTGGGTCGCGGCCCGCTACACCCTGTCGGGCATCGTGGCGCACGAGTCCGCGCGGCAGGGCGGAGTCCGGTTGGAGATCCCCGACTTCGCGGACGCGCCCGAGAGCTGAGCGGCCGGGGGACCGGCTGCCCCTCGGGGCAGCCGGTCAGGTGCCAGGGCCTGTCCGTGGACCGGGCTTGGCCCACAGCGAGCGCACATGGCCGAGGTGGCGGGCCATGCATGTCTCGGCGCCCGTCACATCACCCGCGACCATCAGGTCGAGGAGTTCGATGTGCTCTTCGGCGGACGGGATCAGCTGGTCGCGCTCGTCCAGTGTGGTCAGTCCGTACAGGCGTGAGCGTTTGCGCAGGTCGCCGACGGTTTCGACGAGCCGTTCGTTTCCGGCGAGCGCGAGCAGGGAGAGATGGAACTGACGGTCGGCCTCCAGATAGCCGATGAGGTCGTGCTCGCGCGCGGCGCGCACGATGTCCTCCGCCACCGGGCGCAGCGCCTCCAGGTCCTCGCGGGCGGCAGCGCGGGTGATCCGGCCGATCATGGGGACTTCGATCAGGGCGCGAATCTCGGTGTACTGGTCGAGGTCGCGTTCGTTGACCTCGGTGACGCGGAAGCCCTTGTTGCGTACGGGTTCGACGAGGCCCTCGCGGGCCAGGTCGAGCATCGCCTCGCGCACCGGTGTCGCGGAGATGCCGAAGTCCTCGGCCAGGCCGGGCGCCGAGTAGACCTCGCCGGGGCGCAGTTCGCCGGAGATCAGCGCGGCGCGCAGGGCGTGGGCCACCTGGTCGCGCAGCCGCTCCCTGGTGGTGATGAGGTTGCGCTGCTTGAGGTGGCCCATGACGGTTGGTGTTCCCTTCGTGCCCCGTGCCTGCTCGGCCGAGAGGATCACCAGAGTACAATGTCATGTTGTTCTCACGGGTGTTGTTCTCGTGGGTGCCCGTGTGCGGATGCGGCCACCGCCACCGATTCAGCGGCTCTCGATCAGTTCCCCCATCCACGCCTCGATCGCGTCCGGGGTGCGCGGCAGGGCGCCCGACATCAGCCGTGCTCCTTTGGCGGTGATGACCAGGTCGTCCTCGATGCGCACCCCGATGCCCCGCAGTTCGTCCGGGAGCGTCTCGTCGTCGGCCTGGAGGTAGAGGCCGGGCTCGACCGTCAGCACCTGACCCTCCGCCAGCACCCCGTCCAGATAGGTCTCCGCGCGTGCCTGCGCGCAGTCGTGGACGTCGAGCCCGAGCATATGCCCGCTGCTGCACAGGGTGTAGCGACGGTGGAAGTCGCCCTCGGGGCTTTTGAGCACACCCCATTCCGTGAGCCCTTCCGCGATCACGCGCATCGCGGCCCGGTGGAAGTCACGGAAGCTTGCGCCCGGCCTGAGCGCCGCGATGCCCGCGTCCTGGGCGGCGAGCACGAGGTCGTACACCTGCCGTTGCACGGGGGAGTACCGTCCGGAGAGTGGCAGGGTGCGCGTGATGTCGGCGGTGTAGAGGCTGTCCGTCTCCACGCCCGCGTCCAGCAGCAGCAACCGCCGTGCGTCCAGGGGCCCGTCGTTCCGTGTCCAGTGCAGAACGCAGGCGTGGGCACCGGACGCCACGATGGTCTCGTAGCCGGTGCCATTGCCCTCCGCGCGGGCGCGCAGGGCGAAGACGCCCTCGATCCAGCGCTCGCCGCGTGGATGGGCGAGGGCGCGCGGCAGGGCGCGTACCACGTCTTCGAAACCGGCGACCGTGTGGTCCACGGCGAGCTGTAGCTGCCCCACTTCCCAGGCATCCTTGATCAGCCTCAACTCGCTCAAGGCCGCGGACAGTTCGGCGTCGACCGTGGCGTCCCGGCCCGGCGGTGGCTCCGCCCCGTCGCCGATGTCGGCACAGCGGATGCCGGTCATGCGCGCGGTCTCGTCGAGGTCGGGGCGCCGGCCGACCCAGAACTCGCCGTAGCGCCGGTCCCGGTAGAAGCCGCCATCGGTGCGCGGCGAACGGGGCCGCACATACAGGACCGCCTCATGCCGGTGGGGCCCGTCCGGCTCCAGGACCAGGACATGCCCGGCCTGCTCCTCGCCGGTCAGACCGGTGAGCCAGGCGTACGCGCTGTACGGCCGGAAGCGGTGGTCGCAGTCGTTCGAGCGGACCTTCAGCTCGCCCGCGGGGATGACCAGCCGCTCGCCCGGGAAGCGGGCGGACAGCCGGGCGCGGCGGGCGGGGGTGAAGTCGGCGGCGTCCGGCCGGATGTCCGCGGGCAGCGGGGTCGGCGCCCAGCCACCCGCCATGAAGACCTCGAACTCCGGTGAGACGGGCAGGTCATGGCCGGCCGTCCGAGGCGCGCCGGTCAGGGGATCGTGCATCGGTCCTCCTTGATCCGTACGTTGACAGGCTCAAGCTCTCCGCGGTCCGTCGCGTCGAGGGCCTTGCAGCCTGTGCAATTTCACATTATTACGTTACGCATCACATGGCACCACGCGCTCTCATGTGCAGCCCCGCACAGGGCAATTCAGGCCCTGAGGCACCGCTGCCCCACAGCCCTTGCCACCTCCCCCACAGGAGCCAACGGTGTTCCAGTCGAGAAACCCGCGCGGATTCACGCACGGGTCCACGCGCGGAAGTCTGTTCACGGCCTTGGTGGCGGTGACGCTCTGCGTGACGGCGACCCCGTCCGGTCACGCGGCCGCCCCCGCTCCCGCGCGGCCTTCGGCGTTACGGACGGCCGCCTCGTCCGGCCCCTTCGACAGGGTCGACCGCCTGGCCAAGGCCCCGGGCCGGGCACGGATGGTCCCGGCCCCCGGCGGCCTCACCGGTGGCGGTGTCCCCGGAGCCCGGACGCCCGAGCCGAAGAGCCGGGGCGGCGCCGTCACTCCGCACGCCACACTCGGCACGGCATCCGTGCCCTGCACGCTCGACGGCGTCACGGGCCTGCCGCCGGAGCGGTTCGCCGACTTCCTGGCCGACCCCGCCGTCACCGCCGACGGCTGTCTGCGCTCGATCCTGTGGACCTGGGACCAGCGACTCGTCCCCGTCATGTCGGACGAGCACGTCCAGGCCGTCTCCCGCCGCGTCACCCAACTCGCCGCCTCCCACGACGGCAAGGACGGCAGCCATCTGCTGGAGATGTTCACCTACCTGCACGCGGTGGCCTACCAGGACTTCTCGCACGACGAGATCGACATCACCGACGCGCCGACCGTGAACGCCATGCGCGAGGCCGTCGACGCCTTCGGTTCGGCCG
Source organism: Streptomyces sp. 5-10 (assembly GCF_014712245.1). Taxonomy (NCBI): domain Bacteria; kingdom Bacillati; phylum Actinomycetota; class Actinomycetes; order Kitasatosporales; family Streptomycetaceae; genus Streptomyces; species Streptomyces sp. 5-10. The sequence goes on along the minus strand of NZ_JACVYG010000003.1, from coordinate 123,606 downwards.
CCCACACCTTCGACGTCACCCGACCCAACGCCGAAACCCTGCGCGAAGCGCTCGACGCGGCCTCCGCGCCCGGTCTGCGTCAGCACCAACTTCCCCTGGTCAAACGGGTTCTGGCCACCATGGACGCCCAGCACCCCGAAACTGCCCAGGACACCTCTTGGGCCGGTGCCGCCCTCGCGGCGCTCACCGTGAACTACCTCGGCGTCTATCCCGGCAACAAGGACGCCGCCTTCCACACCGCGGTGACGGCCGACCCCTCGTACCGGGCGGCCTTCAGCTCCTTCGCCGGCCACACCCACCTCAAGGGCGGGCCCAACGCCTGGGTGATACGCGACGCACTCAGCGAGTACGGCCGCTTCGGCCAGATCGAAGGGTTGCGCGACGAGATCGTCTCCGGCCTCGGCACCCTTCTGGACACCACCGCCCGCAACTTCGGGGACAGCAGCGCGCCCTGGGCGAAGGTCGCCACCTGGCTGGGGGTGCTCGAAGCCTGCGCCCCGTACCACGTGTGCAGGGACGACATCGAGAGGCGTCTCTTCCCGCACACGTACGTCTACGGCACCGAAGGCACCGACGGCATTCAGGTCCGCGCCGCCCTCGACCGGGACACCGTCGACCAGCTCACTTACGCCAGCAAGCAGGTCAAGGCGCAGTTCCACCGCGTCCTCGGCACGGACACGCCCCTCGCGGACGACACCAACACCACGCTGCACATCGTCCTGTACGGCTCCCGCACCGACTACGAGAACTTCCACCCGCTCCTCACCGGCATGGACACCAACAACGGCGGCGTCTACATCGAGCGGGGGGCGACCTTCTACACATACCAGCGCCGCGTCCCGCAGGACTCCTCACTGACCCTGGAGGAGCTGTTCCGCCACGAGTACACCCACTACCTCAACGGTCGCTGGGCGGTGCCCGGCAGCTTCGGCGAAGGTCCCTGGTACGAGGGTGACCGGACCACCGCGATGGACGAGGGCACCGCCGAGTTCTTCGACGGCGCCACCCGCGACGACGGCATCCGGGTCCGCAGGTCCCTGGTTCAGGGGATCATCGACGACACGGTCGGCGGCGGGCCGCGCATGACCGTGAACCAGCTCCTGCACGCGACGTACGACGGCGACGGCTTCCGCTTCTACGACTACGCGGGCACCTTCTTCGAGTTCCTGTGGCTCGAACGCCCCTCCCTCTTGCGGGAGATGTACCGCGATCTGCGCTCCGACGATCCGGCGGCCTTCGACGCCTGGCGCCACCGGCTCGGCGGGGACGCGGGGCTCCAGAGCGCGTACGACCGCTTCCTCGACGAACAGATCGCCCACGTAGCCGACTTGTACGTGCCCCATACCACCTACACGCCCCTGGGTGAGCTCCGTGACAGCTCGGCCGACCAGATCCGCTCCTCCTTCACCGCGATGACCGCGTCCGACCCGGACTGCCGTGCCACCGGCGCGGCGGAGCGTCCCCGGTTCGTCTGCACCGGCCGGATCACCGCGAACCTGACCGATGCCCGTGACACGGACGCGGTCTTCGAGGACATGTCCGAGACGGTCGACTACTTCCTCCTCGACCGGGCCGCGGGCGGCGACAACAACCTGACCGATATGAACTGCTGGTTCGGCGAGGTGGACATCTGGGCCGACCAGCGGGCGGGCACATCGGACTACACCTGTGAGGGTCCCCTCCGCGGCTGACGTATCACCGGCGTCGAGGCCGCTGTCGGCCGGGCTCAGGGCGACGTGGTCCAGCGTGGCGCGGTCTCGGCCCACTCGGTGTCCCACTCGGCGAGATTGCGCCGGCGCAGGACCACGGCGGCGCAGCGGTAGGCGGCGGCACCGGCGAGGGTCACGGTCAGGAAGGCCACCAGCGCCCAGCTGCGCGCTCTCGTCGAGGGCGCGGAGCTGGGCCAGGCGGCTGTTGCGGGCGTGTTCGAGGCGCTGGCGGGCCTCATGAGAGGTCAGCCGCCCGGGGCCGGGGGGCCGGTCTGGGTGGTGTCGAGCGGCACGGTGTGGTCCTTTCGCGAAAGGCGCGCTGAGCGCGGCAGCGGCCGCCCGGTTCCGTCGGCCGCGGTCTCCACGACCGCGAGAGGTGGCCGTACCGGACGGCTCGATCTTCTTCGACTCTGCTCGACTCGGCGCCGGAAGCCCATCGGGCGCGGACCCCATTTGCCCGGGACGGCGGTGACCACGGGGCGATGGCGGGGAACGGCGCATGGGTACCCGACGACCCCGGATATGGGGAACGGACCCCATCGACCCAGCGCGGTGGGGGAGGCAGGCTGGGTCGGGCTCGGCCATGATCAGTCGCGGCGGCTCGGTCCGGGGGCGCGATGAGCGACAGTAGAGCTGATCACACTCGGAGCGCAGAAGGAGGAGTTTCCCCGGTGTCGCTGTTCTGGCGGATCTTCGGGCTCAACGCCCTGGTGCTGGGCACCGCCACGGCGCTGCTGCTGTGGGCGCCGGTGACCGTCTCCGTGCCGGTGGTGCTGACCGAGGCGATCATCCTGGTCGGCGGTCTCGCCGTCATGCTGGTCGCCAACGGCACCCTGCTGCGCTGGGGTCTGGCCCCGCTGGACCGGCTGACCAGGCTGATGACCACCGTCGACCTGCTGCGCCCGGGCCAGCGGCTGCCCGTGCCCGGCGCCGGCGGCGGCAGCGAGGTGTCCGAGCTGATCCGCACCTTCAACGCCATGCTCGACCGGCTGGAGCACGAACGCGCCACGTCCAGCGCCCGGGTGCTGCTGGCCCAGGAGGCGGAACGCCGCCGCATCGCCCAGGAACTGCACGACGAGGTCGGGCAGAGCATGACCGCGATCCTGCTGGTGCTGGGGCGCACCGCGGACGACGCCCCCGAGCCGCTGCGCGAGGACCTCCAGCAGGCCCAGGAGATCACCCGGGAGAGCCTGGACGAGGTCCGCCGCCTGGTGCGCCGGCTGCGGCCCGGCGTCCTGGACGACCTGGGCCTGGTCAGCGCGCTGACCTCGCTCACCCAGGACTTCGCCACCCACACCGGGCTGCGGGTCGTGCGCCGCCTCGACGCCGACCTGCCCACCCTCGACCAGGAGAGCGAGCTCGTGCTGTACCGGGTGGCTCAGGAGAGCCTGACCAACGCGGCCCGCCACGCGGACGCGCGGCAGGTCGAGGTGAGCCTGCGCCGCGTCGGCGATGCGGTGGCGCTGGAGATCGCCGACGACGGCCGCGGCATCGAGGCCGCCTGCGAGGGCGCCGGGATCCGCGGCATGCGCGAACGGGCCCTGCTCGCCGGAGCCACCCTGGACATCACCTCGACGCCCGGCACCGGCACCCGGATCCGCCTCATCACACCCGCCCCCAGGAAGCAGCTCTGACCATGCCCGACCCGACCCCGCCCGGACCCACCACGGCCGCGACGCCGCATCCCACGGCCGCGACGCCGATCCGCATCCTGCTCGCCGACGACCACGCTCTGGTACGCCGCGGCGTACGCCTGATCCTCGACCGGGAACCCGACCTGGAGGTCGTCGCCGAGGCCGGGGACGGCGCCGAGGCCATCGAGGCGGCCCGGAGCCAGGAGATCGACCTGGCGGTGCTCGACATCGCCATGCCGCGCCTGACCGGACTCCAGGCCACCCGTGAGCTGGTGGCGCTCAAACCGGGCCTGCGGATCCTGATGCTGACGATGCACGACAACGAGCAGTACCTGTTTCAGGCGCTCAAGGCTGGGGCCTGCGGCTATGTGCTGAAGTCGGTCGCCGACCGCGATCTGGTCGCCGCCTGCCGGGCCGCGATGCGCAATGAGCCGTTCCTCTACCCCGGCGCGGTCACCGCCCTCATCCGCAACTACCTGGACCGCGTCCGCCACGGCGAGGAAGACCCCGACCAGCTCCTCACCCCTCGTGAGGAGGAGGTCCTCAAACTCGTCGCCGAAGGGCACTCCTCCAAGGAGATCGCCGAGATCCTGTTCATCAGCGTCAAGACCGTGCACCGTCACCGGGCCAACCTCCTGCACAAACTCGGTCTGCACGACCGGCTGGAGCTGACCCGCTACGCCATCCGCGCCGGTCTCATCGAACCCTGACGTCCGCCCCGCCCCCGACCATGCGTCCAGCACCCCGCGCCACCCCGACCGCCGGTCACCGGCTCGCGGGAACGCTCATCGCGCTCCTCGCCGTCCTGCTGGCGCTGGTTCCCGCCGATACCGCGCGCGCCGCATCCGGTCCGGCGCCCCATCCGGCCCCGGCGGCCACTCCGGCTTTGGCGGCCACTCCGGCCCCGGCGGCCACGGGCGCCGAGCGACCGGACACCGGGCCCCGCGCGGACGACCCGTGTGCCGCCGGCTGCGCGGCCCAGGCCAGGGTCCGCCACGACCACCTCGGTGAGCGCCCGTGCCCACCCGATCACCACGCCACCGACCCCCGCGCTACGGATGCCGGTCCGGCCGTCGGGACCCGTACCTCAGCGCCTTCCGCATACGCCCCCGTCTCGCCCGGCCGATCGGCCCACGACCACGGCCGGGCCCCTCCGGCGCCCGCAGGTACCTGACGCCACCCATCACCCTTTCCTCCGTCGCGGCCGCGTGCGCCGCTGCCGCGACATGCCTGCCGGAGGCTCGTGTTGAAACGCCGCGACAACGTGTCGAAACGCCACAACAAACGGAACAAGCGGAACAAACGAAACAAGTCCCTGCGCATGCGGGCGCTGCTCGCCCTCGCCGTGATCGCCGGATCGGTGGCCGTCGCCCTCACCACGCCGGTCCGCCTCGGCCTCGATCTGCGCGGCGGCACCCAGATCATGCTGGAAACCCGCTCCAGCCCCACCACCGAAGCCGACGCCGCGGCCACCGACCGCACCGTGGAGGTGCTGCGCGGCCGCATCGACGCGCTCGGCGTCGCCGAGCCGACCCTCGTCCGCTCCGGCGACCACCGCATCCTCGTCGAGCTGCCCGGAGTTCACGATCCGAAGAAGGCGGCCGACGTGCTGGGGCGCACCGCGCAGCTCACCGTCCACGCGGTCCTCGGCCCGGCCGGGACCGGTGACGGCGCCACCTCCCCGCCGGCCGATCCGGCCGAGGAGCGCGTGCTGCCGGATGATTCCGGACAGCCCCTGCGGCTGCGGGCCGCCGATCTGACCGGGCGGGACGTCGAAGGCGCCGACGCCCGCTTCGACCAGCAGGGCGGTGCCGGATGGCATGTCACGGTCGACTTCTCCAAGACCGGTCAGGACCGATGGCGGCAGGTCACCGCGCGGGCCGCCTGTCACCCGGCCGGTGACCCGCAGCGCCGGGTCGCCATCGTCCTCGACAACAAGATCATCTCCTCGCCGCAGGTCGACCCCTCCGTACCGTGCGGGACCGGCATCCCGGGCGGCACCACCCAGATCACCGGCTCCTTCGACGACACCGAAGCCCGCGAACTGGCCCTGCTGATCTCCGGCGGCGCCCTGCCCGTACCGGTCGAGACCGTCGAACAGCGCACCGTCGGCGCCACGCTCGGCGACGCGGCCATCGAGGCCGCGGCCTGGGCCGCCGTCATCGGCACCGCGCTGACCGCACTGTTCATCATCGCCGTCTACCGGCTCCTGGGCCTGCTCGCGACCGTGGCCCTGGCCGCTTACGGCCTCATCTCCTACGCCGCCCTGGCCGTGCTCGGCGCCACACTGACCCTGCCGGGCCTCGCCGGGTTCGTCCTGGCGATCGGCATGGCCGTGGACGCCAACGTCCTGGTCTTCGAACGGGCCCGCGAGGAGTACGCGGCCCGCAGCCGCCCCAGCCCCCGCTCGGCACTGACGGCCGGGTTCCGCGGTGCCCTCAGCGCGATCGCCGACTCCAACATCACGACTCTGATCGCCGCGGGCCTCCTGTTCGCCTTCGCCTCCGGCCCGGTGCGCGGCTTCGGCATCACCCTCGCCATCGGCGTCCTCGCCTCGATGGTCAGCGTCCTGGTGATCAGCCGGGTGCTCGCCGAGTACGCGGTGGGCCGCTCCGCGGTCCGCCGTCGGCCCCGTATCACCGGCATCGCGAGCACCGGCTGGGTCCGCGACCGGCTGCTGCGCCGCGACCCGTTCCTGATGCGCCGTCCGCGCCGCTGGCTGGCCGTCTCCGCCGCGCTCGCCGTCGTGGCCGCGTCGGGCCTCCTCGTCCGCGGCCTGGACTTCGGCATCGAGTTCACCGGCGGCCGGCTGATCGAGTACGCCACCAGCGCACCCGTCGACCCCGACCGGGCCCGCACCGCCCTCACCGACGCCGGGTTCCCCCGCGCGGTCGTGCAGTCCTCCGGCGACACCGGGCTCACGGTGCGCGCCGAGAACCTGACCAACGCCGACGAGGCCACCGTCACCGAGACCATCGGCGCCCTCGGCGGCGAGACGGAGAAGGTCCGCGATGAGCTGATCGGCCCCAGCATGGGCGACGAGCTCCGCCGCAACGCCCTCATCGCACTCTCCGTCGCGCTGGGCGCCCAGCTGCTGTATCTCGCGGTCCGCTTCCGCTGGTTCTTCGGTACGGCGGCCGTCGTCGCGCTCGCCCACGACGTGGTGATCCTCATCGGTGCCTTCGCCTGGCTCGGCAAGCCCATCGACGGGGTGTTCCTGGCCGCCCTGCTGACCGTCATCGGCTACTCGGTCAACGACTCCGTCGTCCTCTTCGACCGCGTCCGCGAACTGCTCGGCCGCGACCGCGCCACACCACTTCCCCGCCTGACGAACCAGGCGATCGTGCAGACCCTGCCCCGTACCGTCAACACCGGCATGGGTGCGGCATTCATCCTCACCGCCCTCGCCGTCCTCGCCGACGACACCCTCGCCGACTTCGCCCTCGCCCTACTGATCGGCCTGGCGGTCGGCACCTACTCCTCCGTCTTCACCGCCGCCTCACTCACCATCGAGCTGCACCCGCACCGCAAGCCCCTCGGCAGGGCCGCCGTCACGGACGGGCCTTCAGGCCGTCCAGGGTGAGGTCGAGCAGGCGCTCGGCACGTTCCCGGTGTTCGGGTTCGGCCGAGGTGAGGGCGATGCCTTCGAGGGCGGCGCCCATGTCGGTGGGGCTGATGTCGGTGCGAATCGCCCCGGCGGCCGCGCAGGCGTCCAGCAGGGTGGTGATGGCGGCCTGGATCATGTCCCGGCTGTGGCCGTAGGGGTTGTTTCCCGTGGCGGCGATGGCGCGCAGGGCGTCGGCCATGCCGAACTTCGCGGTGACGTAGTCCAGGAAGAGGCGTGTCCAGGCGCGCAGGGCCTCGTAGGGCGGCTGCTCGGCGAGCAGATCGGGGACGGCGTCGCACAGCTGGGCCACCTCGTTGCGGTAGACCGCCTCGATCAGCGCCTCGCGGGTGGCGAAGTTCCGGTACAGCGTCGCGCTGCCCACGCCCGCCTCCTTGGCGATGCGCTCCAGGTGCGCGTCCAGCCCCTCCTCGGCGAACACGCGCACCGCGGCCGCGAGGATCTTGTCTCTGTTGCGCCGCGCGTCAGCTCGCAACGGGCGTGGTGCACTGCCGGTCATCAGCGGTTGCCATGTCCTCTCCGGTCTCCTTCGCCTTGCTGAACGGAGGCGTCCCCATTTAGGCTCGGGTAACTGGGGGCGCCCCCAGTTCCACTGTAGGTCATGGTCTGACCTGCGCACATCCCCCTTGGAGGACGTTGGCCATGTCAGGCATCGAAGGCAAGGTCGTGGCCATCACGGGTGCCAGCAGCGGCATCGGAGCGGCGACGGCGACGTACCTCGCCGAGAAGGGCGCCCGGCTGGTGCTCGGGGCCCGGCGGGAAGACCGGTTGCACGCGGTGGTGGACCGGATCACGGCGCGGGGCGGCTCGGCCGTCGGGACCGTCATCGACGTGACGCGCCGCGAAGACCTCAAGCGGCTGACGGACATGGCGGTCAACCGGTTCGGCCGGCTCGATGTCCTGGTCTCCAACGCCGGCGCGATGGCGGTGTCACCGTTCGACGAACTGCGCCAGGACGACTGGGACGCGATGGTCGCGACGCACATCACCGGCCTGCTGAACGGAATCGGGGCGGCACTTCCCGTCTTCCGGCGGCAGCGCTCCGGCCAGTTCGTCAACATCGCCTCCACCGCGGCCTACGTCGTGAAGCCCCCGCAGGCCGTCTACGCCGCCACCAAGACGGCGGTGAAGGTGCTGACCGAGGGGCTGCGGCAGGAGTCGGGACCCGATCTGCGCGTCACCCTCGTCTCACCCGGATTCACCAACACCGAGGGCGTGGGCAAGGGGGCGAGCCCCGAGGCAGCGGCGGCGGCAGTCCGGCAGCGCGACGAGATCGCCATCCCGCCCTCCGCCATCGCGTCCGCGATCGGTTACGCGATCGAGCAGCCCGCCGGCATCGACATCAGCGAGGTCGTCGTCCGGCCCACCGTGCAAGCCTGACGGCCGGGAGGAGGCAGCCACGTCTGACCCGTCCCCCTGCCGGAGGCGGTGGTTCAGGCCGCCGGGGGGACCGGCACCGTGGCCATCTCGGCCGCCTGGCGCAGCGCCTCGACCATGCTGCCCGCCTCCGCCGTGCCCGTTCCGGCGATGTCGAAGGCGGTGCCGTGGTCGACGGAGGTGCGGATCACGGGCAGGCCCACGGTGAGGTTGACACCCGCCTCGATGCCCAGCACCTTGACCGGGCCGTGGCCCTGATCGTGGTACATCGCCACGATCAGGTCGTAGTCGCCGCGTGACGCGAGGAAGAAGGCGGTGTCGGCGGGGAGCGGACCCCGGGCGTCGACGCCGGAGGCGCGCAGTTTCTCCAGGGCCGGGACGATCTTCTCGTCCTCCTCGCCGTGGCCGAACAGGCCGTTCTCGCCCGCGTGCGGGTTGATGCCGCAGACACCGATGACGGGGCTGGGGGTGCCGGCGCGGACCATCGCCTCGTGGCCGCGGCGCACGGTGCGCTCGACGAGGCCGGGCTCGATGCGGTGGACGGCGTCGATCAGGCCGATGTGCGTGGTGACGTGGATGACCTTCACCTTCTCGGTGGAGAGCATCATCGAGACCTCCTCGGTCCCGGTCAGGTGGGCGAGGAGTTCGGTGTGGCCGGGGTAGATGTGGCCCGCGGCGTGCAGCGCCTCCTTGTTGAGGGGTGCGGTGCAGATGGCGTGCACCTCGCCCGCCACGGCGAGTTCGGCGGCGCGCTCGATGTACGCGTACGCGGCGTCCCCCGCGACCCGCGACAGCTTGCCCCAGGGCAGATCGGCGGGGAGCAGGCCGAGGTCGACCACGTTGACGCGGCCGGGTGTGAACCCGGCGTCGCGCGGGTGGTCGACGGCCGTGATCTCGCAGTCCAGGCCGAGGACGCGGGCGGCCTCGCGCAGCCGCCGCGCGTCACCGATGACGACGGGGCGGCACCGGGTCAGGACGGCGTCGTCGAGCAGGGCCGCGACGACGACCTCGGGGCCGATACCGGCACCGTCGCCCATGGTGACGGCGATGAGGGGGAGGGGGGTGGGCATGTGAACAACTCCTAGGCGGGAGGCGGGGGCGGACGGTGAGGGTCGGGTGGCTGCCGTGGAGGCAGCCGGACGGGGCCGCGGCGCGACAGCGATGCGCGGCGGCGAGTCCCCGGCACCGTCGATGGACAACACGGTCAGGCCCAGTGAGGATCATGGCATAAGCTGCGTGAACTGCGCGACAGATCTTGCGTGATTTACGCAACCGTGCGAGCGTTCCCATGGCGCCGACGGCCGTCACCCGTGGACCGTCTCGCCATCGTGGACGCGAGGCGGACCGGCTTACCCAGCGGATCGCATCGCACCACACTCGGCCGCCGCGCGGCGCGTCGCCGGAAACCGCCGCGGCGACCGGTCGAGGCCACACAGCCGCACGGCGCCATGTTCGATGCGCACATCACGCATGTGATCGCCTACGAGTACGACCGCACCACCTGTCTTACCTGCACCACCGGCACCACGCACCACCCGCACCACACGCCACCCCACCACGCAACGTCCGCACCACCCGCACCACGCACCACCCGCACCGCCCGCCCTGGAAGGAACCCGCCTTGACCGTCGGCCTCGCACTCCCGCACGTGCCCGTCCCGTTGTCCCCTCTCGTCCTCGGGACGATGACCTTCGGCGACACCGCCGACCGCGCGACGGCCGCCGCGATGGTGGACGCCGCGCTCGACGCGGGCATCACCGGCGTGGACACCGCCAACGGCTACGCGGGCGGCGAGAGCGAGCGCATCCTCGCCGAGCTGCTGCCAGGCCGCCGCGACCGGGTGGTGCTCGCCACCAAGGCCGGCATCCCGCACCCCGACCAGGGCGAGCACGCGCCGCTTTCCCCCGAGGGCCTGCGCGCCGCGCTCGACGGGAGCCTGGGACGCCTGGGCACCGACCACGTCGACCTCTTCTACCTGCACCAGCCGGACCGCCGCACACCGCTCGCCGAGACCCTGGCGACCGTCGCCGAGTTCGTCCAGGCGGGCAAGGTCCTCGCCCTCGGCGTCTCCAACTTCGCCGCCTGGCAGATCGCCGAGCTGAACCGCGTGGCCGACGAGGTCGGCGCCCCCCGCCCCGTCGTCGCCCAGCAGCTCCACAACCTCCTCGCGCGCCGCATCGAGGAGGAGTACGTCGAATTCGCCGCCACCACCGGACTGCGCACGGTGGTCTACAACCCGCTCGGCGGCGGCCTGCTGACCGGCCGCCACCGCTTCGATCAGGTCCCGGCGGGCGGGCGCTTCGGCGACTCCAAGGTGGCCGCGATGTACCGCGAGCGGTACTGGAACGAGGAGGTGTTCCAGGCCGTCACCGACCTCACCCGCATCGCCTCCGGGGCGGGCCTGCCGCTGACCGACCTGGCCCTGCGCTGGCTGCTGTCCCGGCCCTCCACCGACGCGCTGCTGCTCGGCGGCTCCAAGGTCGAGCACCTGAAGGCCAACATCGCCGCCGCGTCCGAAGGCCCGCTGCCCGCGGACGTCCTGGCCGCCTGCGACGAGGTCGGCGCCCGGCTGCGCGGCCCGATGCCCGCCTACAACCGCTGATCCGCCGCCCACCTCACCCCGTCGCAAGGGAGACCCCCATGGCCGCCGGCCGCACCTCCGCCCAGTTCATCGCCGCACTGCGCAATCGCGAGCAGCTCATCGGCTACTGGTCCCTGCTGGACTCGCCGATCGCCGCCGAGCGCCTCGCCCGCGTCGGCTACGACTACCTGGCCTTCGACGCCCAGCACGGCCTCTTCGGCTACCAGGGCATGCTGAACAACCTCCTCGCCACCGACACCAAGGGCAGCACCGCCGTCGGCATGGTGCGCGTCGAGGCCAATGACCTCACCTACATCGGCAAGGCGCTCGACGCGGGGGCGAGCGCCGTGATCGTCCCGATGATCGACACCGCCCAGGACGCCGCCGACGCCGTGGCCGCCGTCCGCTACCCGCCGCTGGGCCGCCGCTCGTACGGCCCGATGCGCGCCCAGCTCCGCATCGGCCCGAACCCGGCCGACGCGCACGACCAGACCGCCGTCCTTGCGATGATCGAGACGGCCGACGGCCTGGCCAACGTCGAGGAGATCTGCGCGACCCCCGGCCTGGACGGCGTCTACATCGGCCCGTCCGATCTGCGCCTGGCCATCGGCGGCGCGACGTCCACCGACCCTTCCGTACAGGAGGAGTTCGAGCAGGCCCTCACCCGCGTCCGCGAGGCGGCCGAGGCGGTAGGCATCGCGGCCGGCATTCACAACGCCGACGGCGAGAGCGCCGCCCGTCGCCTCGCCGAGGGTTTCACGTTCGCGACGGTCGCGGCCGACGTCGTGCACCTCCAGCAGATCGCGACATCCCACCTCCGGGCGGCACGCGGCGAGGCCCGCTGATGCCGACCACGCTCATCACGACGCCCACCTTCGCCCGGCATTCGGCGCGGCCCTGGCAGATCCTGGAGGAGGCCGGAGCCGGTCCCCTGCGTCCCCGCGAGGACGCGGCGCTGCCCACCGCCGAGCTCCTGGCGCACGCGGCCGAAGCGGACGCGCTGATCGTCGGCATGGACCCCATCACCGCCGAGGTGATGGATGCCGCACCCCGCCTCAAGGTGATCGCCAAGCACGGTGTCGGCGTCGACACCATCGACGTGGCCGCCGCCCACGCGCGCGCGATCCCCGTGGTGTGCGCCCCGGGCAGCAACTCGCGTGCGGTGGCGGAGTACACCTTCGGCCTGTTGCTGTCCGCGACCCGCTCCCTGACCGCCTCGCACACCGCGGTGGCGGCGGGCGGCTGGCCGAAGCTGTTCGGCCCCGAACTGCACGGCAAGACGCTGGGCATCGTCGGCTTCGGCCGCATCGGCCGCCTGCTGGCCGGCTACGCCCGTGCCTTTGGGATGGACCTGCTCGCCCACGACCCGTACGTCTCCGAGGCCGACATCCGCGCCCATGGCGCCGAACCGGTCGCGCTCGACGCCCTGCTGGAGCGCGCCGATGCCGTCAGCCTGCACACTCCGCCCGACCCGTCCGGCACCCCGCTGCTCGACCGCTCCCGCCTGGCGGCGATGAAGCCGGGCGCGATCCTGGTCAACGCCGCGCGCGGCGGCCTCGTCGACGAACGCGCGCTCGCCGACCTGCTCGGCTCCGGGCACCTCGGGGCCGCGGCCCTCGACGCGTTCGGCACCGAACCGCTGCCCGCCGGCCACCCGCTGCGCGAGGCCCCGCGCACCCTCCTCACCTCCCACATGGCCGCCTGCACGCCCGAGGCCAACCAGGCCATGGGCGCGATGGTGGCCGAGGACGTCGTCCGCGTACTGGCGGGTGAGGAGCCGCACCACCCAGCGCGCTGAGGCACCGCGGCACCCGGCACCACGACACGCCCCCCCACACCACCCCTGTCCCCATTCCGGATACCGGCGACGGCGCCGGAAGATCCTCTAAGGACCGATATGTCCACCACGACCGACGGCGCCACGGCGGCGCCGCCACCCGTGCAGGCCGACCCGTACGCGCTGCGCGCCGAAGACGCCCGCCCGGCCCCCGAGACCTTCCGCGGCCGACTGCGCCACCTCGGCCCCGGGCTCGTGCTGTCCGCCGCCGTCGTCGGCTCCGGCGAGCTGATCACCACCACCTCGCTCGGTGCGAAGGCCGGGTTCGCCCTGCTGTGGCTGGTGATCGTCTCGACCGCGGTCAAGGTGTGGGTGCAGATGGAGCTGGCCCGCTGGACCATCCTCAACGGCCGGCCCGCGCTCGACGGCTTCCGCGACGTCGGCCCCCGGATCGGCCGGCTGAGCTGGATCAACTGGCTCTGGATCGGCATGGACTTCGCCAAGATGTTCCAGCGTGGTGGCATCATCGGCGGCACCGCGGCGGCCTGCTCGATCCTGCTGCCGATCCACGGGGCGTCGCTGAGCACATCGTCGCTGACGATCTGGGCCCTCATCGTGACCGGCGCCGCCATCCTCATCCTGCAGACGGGCAAGTACCCCGTCGTCGAGCGGGTCGAGATCGTCGGCATCACCCTCAAGACGATCATCACCTTCGGCCTGGCCCTCGCCCTGCCGTTCACCGCCTTCGGGTACGGCACCGAGCAGCTCGCCGGCGGACTGAGCTTCGAGATCCCCGCGGGCACGGTCGGCATCGCGCTCGCCATGTTCGGCATCACCGGTGTCGGCGCCGACGAGATGACGACGTACACCTACTGGTGTCTGGAGAAGGGCTACGCCCGCTGGACCGGCCCCGACGACGGCAGCGAGCAGCGCGCCCGGCGGGCCGAGGGCTGGCTCAAGGTCATGCGGCTCGACGTGGGCGTCTCCTGGCTCGTGTGCACCATCTGCACCCTGTCCTTCTACGTGATCGGCGCCTCGGTGCTCCACCCGCAGGGCCTGGTGCCCGAGGGCAACGACATGATCACCACGCTGTCGCACATCTACACCGACACGCTCGGCCCATGGGCGGAGTACCTGTTCCTGGCCGGGGCGATCGCCGTCCTCTTCTCGGTCACCGTCGCCTCGTCGGCCAGCGTCCCGCGCCTGTGGACCAACACCCTCGGTCTGCTCGGAGTGATCAACTGGCAGGACATGCGCGTGCGCACGCGCACCATCCGCATCCTCACCTGCTGTCTGCCCCCGGTGTGGATGTGCATCTTCCTGTGGGTCCAGTCCCCGGTCCTGATGGTGCAGATCGGCGGCATCGGCGGTGGCATCTTCCTGCTCGCGGTCGTGGTCGCGGTCTGGCGCCTGCGCTACACCGGCGTCCCGCCCCGCTTCCGCGCCAACCCCTGGCTGACCGCCGCCCTCGTCCTCAGCAGCGTGGCGATCGCCTTCCTCGGGGTGTACGGGGTGCTCGACACGCTCGAGCTCACGCCCGGCAGCTGACCCCGGCGTACCGGCCGTACCGGCCGACTCGCCCTGGGTCCGCTCGCAGGCGCTCCCGCCCGGCTCGCCGGGCGGGAGCGCCTTCCCGTGCCCCTGCGGATCGCCTGCGTGCCTCTCCGGAAACGACGCGTCACGCCTCTGCCGAGCCCAGGACCAGCACCTGGATGGCCAGGACGGCGGCGCCGCGGGCCCAGTCGTGGAAGTCGGAGACCTTGGTTTCGAGGTTGACCTTGTCGGCCTGGGGATGGCGGTTGGCGAGGATGGCCTCCTCCACCGCCGTCCCGGCCACGTCGACCAGGCCCACGCCCTCGCCGGCCAGCAGAATCTTCTGGGGCATCGCGAAATTGGCGATCTGGGAGACGATCGTGCCGAGGGCCCGGGCCGCCTCGTCCACGACCCGGGCGGCCATGGGCTCGCCATCGGCGGCGAGGCCGAGGATCTCCTCGTACGTCATCTCCCGGCCGGTGGCGGCCTGGAGCTGGTAGCGGATGCTGGGGATGGTCAGCAGGGAGACGGCGCTGCCCCGCTCTCCGTACGGGGTGAGCGGGCCGTGGCGATCGACCATCCAGTGCCGTCCCCGGCCGCTCAGCCCGTCCTCGGAAGAGACCACCCGCCGGCCGCCGCTGACCAGTCCGTACCCCAGTCCGGCCCCGATGGTGAGCACCGCGAACCGGTCGAGGCCGCGGCCCGCGCCGAACCAGCACTCGGCCTCGACCAGCGCCGCCACGTCGTTCTCGACGACCGTCGGCAGCCCCGTCCGCTCCTCGACCAGTTCGGCCAGTGGCACCTCGTCCCAGTCGAGGAAGGGCGACCGGATGACGACCGAGCGGTCCCGGACGCCGGCCCCCACCCCGATGCCGATCCCGGCCGCCCGGGGATGGGCCCGGGTGAACTCCCGCGTCATCTCGCGCAGCAGATCGACGACCACCGCGGGCTCGTGCGTGGCCAGCCGCCGCTCGGCGCGGGCCATGATGTCGCTGCGGAGCGTGGTGACGACCCCGTACACCATGTCCTCGGTGATCTTGAAGCCGATGAAGAGCCGGGACTCGGCGACCATGTCCAGCGGCTGCGAGGGCCGTCCCTGCCGCACCTCCGCCAATGCGGCGCCTTCGGTGCCCTTCTCGACCAGCAGACCCGATTCGATCAGCGGCTTGGTCAGCCGGGTGAGGCTGCCCGCCGAGAGGTTGAGCCGACGGGCGAGTTCGGTGCGCGACAGCGGACCGTGCACGAGCACCTCGATCGCCACCGCACGTTCCCCGGGGCTCAGCGGCAGCCAACTGGCGTCAAGGGTGGTCATGAGAGGCCAGATCCTCCACTTTTTCTTTTGCTTCGGAACTAATAGGGTCACTCTACGTTGCTACAAGGTGCCGCGAAAGGATGCTTGCACGACTCTTGACGACACGATTCTTTCGCGTCAAAAGTAAGTGGGGTTCGAGGACGAGCCGCAGACGAAAGAGTCCCCTGATGACCGTCGCCTCCAGCAGCCCTCCCGCGCGCCTGCGCCGCGCCGGGGGAGCCGCATCGAAACTCAAGATCCGCAGAGCCCGGGAAGCCGGTGATGACGGAGCCCTCGCGGTCGTCTTCATCGCTCCTGCCCTGCTGGGCTTCCTGGTCTTCCTGCTCTGGCCGACGCTGCGGGGCATCTATCTGAGTTTCACCCGTTTCAATCTGCTGACTCCGGCCGAGTGGGTGGGCCTCGACAACTATGACAGGATGATCCGCGACCCCGTCTTCTGGCACTCGCTGGCGGTCACGGTCGAGTACGTGGCCATCAACATCGGTGTGCAGACGGTCGCGGCCCTCGCCGTCGCGGTGCTGCTCCAGCGGCTGACGCAGTCGGCCGTACTGCGGGGCATCGTGCTCACCCCGTATCTGATGTCGAACGTCGTCGCCGGCATCGTCTGGCTGTGGATACTCGACACCCAGCTGGGCATCGGCAACGAGATCCTCCAGGCCCTCGGCTTCGACCGCATTCCATTCCTCGCCGACGAGGCCTGGGCGATCCCCACCATCGCCCTGATCAACGTCTGGCGGCACGTCGGCTACACCGCCCTCCTCCTCTTCGCCGGCCTCCAGGCGATACCGAACGACATGTACGAGGCGGCCAAGGTCGACGGCGCGAGCGAGTGGCGGATGTTCTGGCGGATCACCATGCCACTGCTGCGGCCGGTGCTCGCGGTCGTGCTCATCATGACCGTGATCGGTTCGTTCCAGGTGTTCGACACCGTCGCGGTGACCACCGCGGGTGGTCCCGCGAACGCGACCAACGTCCTGCAGTACTACATCTACGGCGCGGCCTTCGGCCGCTTCCAGTTCGGCTACGCGTCCGCGATGTCCGTCGCCCTTCTGGTCGTGCTCAGCGTGATCACCATCGTCCAGTACCGGCTCACCCGGGCCGGCCAGACCGATCTCGGCTGAGGGGGGAGAGACCGGCATGGTTGCCATGACAACAGCGACACCGGGCGTCCGGCGCGTCCGGCGCAGGCTCTCCTTCGGACGGGCCATGGCCTGGACCGTGATGGGCCTGATCGTCCTCATCACCCTGCTGCCCTTCTACTGGATCCTGCGCACCGCGCTCTCCACCAACCCGGCACTGGCCACCGACCCCGCCAATCCGCTGCCGGTGGACCTCACCGGCGGTGGCTTCGAACGGGCCCTCGGCCTGCAGTCCGCCGAGGAGGCGATCGCACAGGGCGGTGCGGGCAGCGGGCTGGCCTTCTGGCGCTATCTGCTCAATTCGGTGATGGTCTCGACCCTGATCACCGTCTGTCAGGTCTTCTGCTCCTCGATGGCGGCGTACGCGTTCGCGCGCCTCAAGTGGCGGGGCCGGGACAAGGTGTTCGGGCTCTTCCTGGCGGGTCTGATGGTGCCCACGATCTTCACCCTGCTGCCGAACTTCGTGCTCATCAAGCAACTCGGCCTGGTGGACACGTTGCTCGGGATCGCCCTGCCGACGATGTTCATGACGCCGTTCGCGGTGTTCTTCCTGCGGCAGTTCTTCATGAACGTGCCCCGGGAGGTCGAGGAGGCGGCTCTGCTTGACGGCGCAGGAAAGGTGCGGATCTTCTTCCGGGTGCTCCTGCCGATGGCGTCCACCCCCATCGTCACCCTGGCGGTCCTGACCTACATCACCTCCTGGAACGACTACTTCTGGCCGCTGATGGTGTCGTACGGCGACAGCTCGCGGGTCCTCACCGTGGCACTGGCCACCTTCCGGGCGCAGACCCCGCAGACCGGTACCGACTGGTCCGGGCTCATGGCGGCCACCCTCATCGCCGCGCTCCCGATGCTCGCGCTCTTCGGGCTCTTCGCGCGCCGCATCGTCAGCTCCATCGGCTTCACCGGGATCAAGTAGGGGGACAGTGATGCGATTTCGTACGGTCATGACACTGACCGGTGCGCTGGCGCTGTCCCTGGCGACCGGATGCGCCGGGGGCGGACCCGCCGGGTCGTCCAGGAACACGGTGACGTACTGGCTCTGGGACACCAACCAGCTGCCCGCCTACCGGGCTTGCGCGAAGGGCTTCGAGAAGGAGAACCCGGGCCTGAAGGTCAAGATCACTCAGATTGGCTTCGAAGACTACTGGACCAAGCTCACCGCGAGCTTCATCGCGGGCACCCAGCCGGACGTGTTCACCGACCACATCCAGCAGTTCGGGCAGTTCAGCGACCTGAAGGTGCTGGAGCCGCTCGACAACCTGGGCATCGATAAGTCCGACTACCAGCCGGGACTCGCCGACAACTGGATCGGCGAGGACGGCCACCGCTACGGCGCCCCGAAGGACTGGGACACGGTCGCCCTCTTCTACAACAGGAAGATGGCCGAAGCCGCCGGGATCTCCGCCGGGAAGTTCAACACCCTCTCCTGGAATCCCGAGGACGGCGGTACGTTCGAGAAGGCCATCGCGCACCTCACCATCGACAAACACGGCAGGCGAGGCGATGAACCGGGCTTCGACAAGAACAATGTCAAGGTCTACGGCCTGGCCACCGGTGGCGGGGGCGACGCCTCCGGCCAGATCCAGTGGAGCGCCTTCACCGGCTCCGCGGGCTGGTCCTACACCGACAAGAAGCGGTGGGGCACGAAGTACAACTACGACAGCAAGACCTTCCAGTCCGTCATCAAGTGGTACTTCGGGCTGGCGAAGAAGGGCTACCTCGCACCGCTCGAGGTCTACGGCGACACGGCGAACCCGCCCAACGCGCAGATGGCCGCCGGCAAGGCCGCGACAGCCCTCGACGGCGCCTGGCTGCTCTCCACCTACCACGGGGCCAAAGGCCTCGACGTCGGCACCGCCCGCACCCCGGCCGGCCCGACCGGCAAGCGGGCCACGATGATGAACGGCCTGGCCGACTCGATCTCCAGGGCCGCCCACAACAAGGAAGGCGCCAGGAAGTGGGTGAAGTACCTGGCCTCCGACGCGTGCCAGACCGTCGTCGGCAAGTACGGGATCGTCTTCCCCGCCACCCGGGCCGGCACCAAGGCCGCCGTCGCCGCCTATGAGAAGAAGGGCATCGACACCAAGGCCTTCACCCAACCGGTGGCCGACAAAAAGAACTTCACGACCTTCTCGTTCCCGATCACCAACTACGCCGCCGACGTGGAAGCGCTCATGCGCCCCGCGATGCAGGACCTCTACGCGGGCGGCGCGCCCGCGAGCGACCTCGACAGCACCAACAGCCAGATCAACTTCATCCTCAGCCAGTGAACCGGCACCGGCTCGGCCGGCGCATCAGCAACCGTAGACCAGCGAAAGGCATCACCACATGACGTTCTCCCTCGGCATCGTCGGCGCCGGGCAGTTCTCCGGCCAGTTCGCCAAGCTGTTCCTCGCCCACCCGGGCGTCGGCGATGTCCACGTCACCGATCTGCTGCCCGAGCGGGCCGAGCAACTGGCCGCCGCGGAAGGACTGTCGGGCACCTTCCCCTCCTACGAGGCGATGCTGGAGTCGAAGGCGGTCGACGCGGTGGCCATCTTCACCCAGCGCTGGACACACGGCCCGCTCGTACTCCAGGGCCTGAACGCCGGAAAACACGTGTACTCGGCGGTGCCGATGGCGATCAGCCGCGAGGAGATAGCGGCGATCATCGAGGCCGTACGCGCCACCGGCCTGACGTACATGATGGGTGAGACGAGCCAGTACAACCCGGCCACCGTGCACGCCCGCGACCAGATCGCCGCCGGCGCCTTCGGACGGCTCTTCTACGCCGAGGGCGACTACGTACACGACATGGACCTCGGCTTCTACGAGGCCTATCAGTACAGCGGCGGCGAGAACTGGAAGGCGACCGCCAGCTATCCGCCGCTGCTCTACCCGACGCACTCCGTCGGCGGGGTCCTCGGCGCCTGGCAGACGCACGCGGTGAGCGTGTCGGCGATCGGAGTGAAGGACGATCGCGGGGACGGTGTCTTCGACCAGCAGGTCAGCCAGTTCGGGAACGACATCTCCAACGCCACCGCCCTGTTCGAGGTGGCCGGTGGGGGCTCGTTCCGTACGAATGAGTTCCGGCGGGTCGGCTATCCCTCGCACATCCGCGAATCGCGTTTCCGGTTCTTCGGGACGGACGCGAGCATGGAACAGCTCGCCACGGTGAGCTTCTGGCAGGACAAGACGGGGGTCAAGGACATCACGGAGCTGCTGGAGCCCAAGCCGACACTGGCTCCCGACGACCCGTCGCTCGAGCACATCGCGCCCGCCCTGCGTGCCGCCTTCACCTCGGGCTCCGCGCCCGTGCACGACCGGTCGCGGCTGCCCCGGGAGTTCGACCATCTGCACAACGGGCACGAGGGAAGCCATCACTTCCTGGTGGACGACTTCGTGACCGCGGTCAACACCCGCACGCTGCCCTCGGTGAACGCATGGGTCGCGGCCCGCTACACCCTGCCGGGCATCGTGGCGCACGAGTCCGCGCGGCAGGGCGGAGTCCGGTTGGAGATCCCCGACTTCGGGGACGCGCCCGAGAGCTGAGCGGCCGGGGACCGGCTGCCCCTCGGGGCAGCCGGTCAGGTGCCAGGCCGCGGCTCGGCGTGCGGGGTGCGCGCCGTCAGAGGTGCTGCTCCGTGCCGCGGTACGCGCGGTACTCCTCCTGGCCCTCCTGCGCATAGGCCGGGATGGGGAAGTCCCACCAGCCCGGCACCCAGGGCCCGGCCGCGTCCCGGGACGTGGGCACGCTCACGAGCACGGGTTCCTCGAGAGCGACCGCCTTGCGCAGGGTCTCCTCCAGCTCCGCGTCGCTCTCCACCCGGAAGGAGACCAGTCCGAACGCCTCGCCCAGGGCCTTGAAATCCGGGCTGTAGGGCGTGCCGTCGGGGCGGTTGAACTCCGTGCCGATGTGCCGGTTGGTCTGCTTGCGCTGGCCGCCCCGGATCGACATGAAGCCCGAGTTGTCCTGCACCACGAACACCACCGGGATGTCGTTGGTGACGCACAGGCCGATCTCCTGGGCCGTCATCAGGAAGTCACCGTCGCCGAGCACGCAGACCACCGTACGGTCCGGAGCGCCCAGCTTGGCCCCTATGGCGGCGGGCACGGCCCAGCCCATCGAGGAGAAGCCGCCCGAGGTGAGGTGGGTGCGCGGCTCGTAGACGGGAAACGTCTGTTTCACCGCTCCCTGGGTGTTGCCGGAGCCAGCGACGATGATGGCGTCCCGGGGCAGAACCTTGCGCAGGGCCCCCAACGGGCGCTGACAGGTGAAGGGGAAGCGGTCGGAATCGCGGCGCTTGGACAACTGGGCCTCCCACGCCGCGTTCCGCTCCGACAGCTCGGCCTCGTAGACCGAGCGGTCCGGACGGGCCTTGGGCAGCGCGTCGGCGATCTGCTCCACCGTCACCTTGGCGTCGGCGGCGATGCCCACGGTGGCGGGGTAGTTCTTGCCGATCTCCTGCGGGTCGACATCGATGTGGATCAGCCGGGAGTCCGGGATGGAGAACGACACCCCCTTCGCATAGCTGGAAGCCGACCAGTCGGTGAAGCGACACCCCACGGCGATGACCACATCCGCGGACGCGGCGATGGCGTTCCCGGTGGGAGTGCCGGTCTGGCCGACGCTTCCGGCGAAGAGTTCATGGTCCTCGGGGAAGGCGCCCTTGCCGTTCCAGGTCGTGACGACCGGCACCCACCAGTGCTCGCGAGCCGCAGGATCTCCCTTTCCAGGTGGACCGGTCCCGGCCGGCCGGTCTTCATGGCGCTGAAGAGCCGCTGCATGATGAACGGCAGCCGTCCACGCGCTGGGCCACCCAGTGCCGCTTCGACACCGCCTCGGCGACCTTGGGGAAGTCGTTCGCGGTGAAGCGTTCCAGCTCCTGGAGGAGACCGTGGCCGCGCATATGGGTCGGCGGGCCACCGGTGATCAGGATGGTGCTGGTGGAGTCGGTGTAGGCCGTGGCCATACCGATCACGGTGTTGCTCGCCCCGGCGCCGATCGAGGTCACGGCGGCCATGGGCTGTCCGGTTTCTTCAGCGCCTGGGCCACGATTTGCCCACCGGTCAGCTCAGTCATGGATGTGCCCCTCTGCGGGTGCGGTGGTCAGGCGGGTATTCTCCACGGTCTGGATTCCGCGCATCATGTCCAAGGCGTCTCCTTCGGGAGCGTCCGAGTTCCGGTACGGCTTCGCGACCAGAAGGTAGATCAGGCCGGTACCCGCCACGACCAGGAATCCGATCAGCGAGATCCACCGGTCGTAGAAGGCCAAGGCCGGAGTCGCCGGACGGCCTGGCCAGCATGAATCGGTGTTCCAGAAGACCATCGGGGTCAACGACTGGTACAACCCAGGCGGCGACAACCATTACCCGCTGGGCAATGTGCAGGGGCTGGGCAAGCTCCAGGGCGCCATGGTCAAGAACGCCCGCCGGATGATCCCCAAAGCCATCCTGGACGCGGTCACCCACCGCACCCTCGACCTCTTCCTGCAGACCGAGGACCTGCCGCTGACGGAGAACCGGGTCACGCTGGGCTCCGACGGCCGGCTCGTCCTGGCCCGCAGGGCCACCAATCTTTCCGCACACCGGGAACTGGTCAAACGGATGAAGGCGGTATCCCGCAAGGCGGGCTATCCCTCGGTGGCGGTGAACCCGGCGCTCACCGTCGCGTCCCTCGCCCTCCGGGTCGCGGAGTCGGGACAGCTCACCGCCTGACCGGCCACCACCCCGGCTCATCCGCCCGGCTCATCCCCTGGCCACCTTCCGCCGCCACCCGCACCCCGCGGGCACGAACCACAGGAGCACACCATCGCCACCACCACACCGAACGGCGGTATTCCCACCTTGCGGTCCGTCGACCATGTCGCCCTCACGGTGCCCGACCTCCACCAGGCGATCGCCTTCTTCGTCGAACACGTAGGTGGTGAACTCGTCTTCCTCGGCGGCCCCTTCGCGGACGACGAAGGTGACGGCATGACCCGCCGGCTCAATGTGCACCCAGAGGCCACGTGCACCCTCGCGATGGTACGGCTGGGACGCATCAATCTGGAGCTGTTCGAGTACAGCGCCCCCGAGCGGTCGACGACACAACCGCGCAACAGCGACATCGGGGGGCACCACCTCGCCCTCTATGTCGACGATGTCGACGCGGCCCGCGCGTATCTGTCGTCCGTTCCGGGCGTCACGCTGATGGACGGGCCGAACGGGGTCGCGGAGAACTCGCCGGTGGCGGGCCAGCGGTGGTTCTACTTCACCACCCCGTGGGGGCTTCAGATGGAGATCACCTCTTGCCCCGACGGCACGTTCTACCGGGGGCGCCCCGGCGAGCGGATGGCTCCGCCCGCGGAACGCCGGGGCTGAGTCGATTACCGGAGCCCCTTGGCCCATAGCGAGCGGGTCCTCGCGGGCGGCGCTGCGGCCAGACCGGGTGCCGAGTAGACCTCGCCGGGGCGCGGTTCGCCGGAGATCAGCGCAGCGCGCAGGCCGAAGACGCCCTCGATCCAGCGCTCGCCGCGTGGGTGGCGAGGGCGCGTGGCAGGGCGCGCACCACGTTTTGGAAACCGGCGACCGTGTGGTCCACCGCGAGCTGTGTCCGAGACGGTCGACTACTTCGAGACGGTCGACTACTTCGTCCTCGACCGGGCCGCGGCCGGCGACGACAACCTGACCGACATGAACTGCTGGTTCGGCGAGGTGGACATCTGGGCCGACCAGCGCGCGGGCACATCGGACTACACCTGTGAGGGTCCCCTCCGCGGCTGACGTGCCACCAGCATTGTGGCTCAGGGCGACGTGGTCCAGCGTGGCGCGGTCTCGGCCCACTCGGTGTCCCACTCGGCGAGATTGCGCCGGCGCAGGACCACGGCGGCGCAGCGGTAAGCGGCGACACCGGCGAGGGTCACGGTCAGGAAGGCCACCAGCGCCCAGCCCATGGTGCGGCTGCGGATCTGTTCGGGGGGCATGGGAGGCTCGGCGATCGCTCCGTCCGCGTCGACCCAGACGTGGACGGAGCTGCCCGCGTTCAGCCCGGGCAGGACGTCGGCCTCGGCGGTGCGGGTCCGTCCGTTCGGGTCGGTGAAGCGGACCGTGGCCGGGTAGCGGTTCTCCCTCGCCTCCGCCGATCCGGGCTCCGGGTGATCGGGGGCGTCGTGGGTGAGGACGGCGGTGGTGAGGCGCAGGGTCTGTCGCTGGTGTTCGGCGGCCGCGCGGTAGTGGCGGTGGGCGGCGTCACCGGCGGCGTACATGGCACCGAGCCCCAGGAGCGGCACGAGCAGCAACAACGCCAGCGCGATCCGGGCCTGGAGGCGGTCGGTGCACCGGTACAGCGGATTGTGCCGCCAGCGCCACAGCGACAGGGGATGCACGAGCCCGTGGTGCGGGGGGTCGGGGGGTGGCTGCGCGGGAGGTATCACGCCGGACACGGTGGTTCTCCTTCCAGGACAGGGGGATGACCGCGACCGGGTGCGGAGGGCGCGGTCGCGGCACGCCAACGGGCGTACGGGAATGGCGCACAGGAGACCCCGGCCGGTGGGGCGGCGGGGTCGGCGGGTCGGCGGGGTCGGCGGAAGAGCGAGCCGGGTCAGGGCGGGGACGTGCCACTGGCCGACGGATGGCCGTGCGCGGCCTGAAGGTACTTGACGGCGCCGCGGAGCGCGGCGGTGTGCGGTGCGGGAACCGCCCGCAGAGGCGCGTGGGTGCCGCCGACGGTCAGGACCGCGCGCGGGCGCAGCACCTCCACGGCGGTGCGGGCGCGTTCCCGGAAGGCGGGGCCGTCCAGTACGGGCGCGGTGACCACCACCAGCGGGCGGGTGAGCCGGGGCAGGCGGTGGCTGAGCAGCCGGTCGAGCATCCGGGCCGTTCCGGGGACGTCGACGATGGCGCCGCGCTGGATCGGGTACACCGCCCCGGCACCGGGGAAGGTGATGGTGGGCACGTCGAGGACCATGCCGCGGCCGGCGAGCCAGGCGCGGGTGCGGGCGCTGCCCAGGTCGAGGGCGAGGCCGCAGCAGTGCCGGCACGATGGCCAGGGCCGGTGCCGGGGCCCGGCGGGGGAGCCGGTCCGGAAGCGGCGGAGGACGGTCATCGCCCGGCCTCCCGCACCTGCTGGCACCGTGCGCAGTAGCGGGCCTGCGGAACGATCATCAGGCGTTCGCGTTCGACGGGGCGACGGCACAGGTGGCACATGCCGTAGCGGCCCTCGGCGATGCGTCCCAGCGCCGCCTCCACATCGGCGAGGACCATGCGCGCGGAGGCGGCGACTTTGACGTCCACTTCGGCCTGTGCCGCGGAGTGCCGCCGGAGAAGGTCCTCGGCGCGGGGCGGCGCGGCGATCTGCCGCAGCTGTTCCTGGCGGAACAGGCGCTGTTCGTGGAGGTTCTCCCGCAGCGCGGCAAGGTCCTCTGGCGATAGGTGCGCGGCCGGGTTGTCGATGGTCTGGTGGTTCACCACTTCACCCCTTTGAGCAGGGCGGAGACGAAAACGGGTCGGATGGGGAGGGTCAGGCGGTGGCGCGGCCCTGGCAGGCGACGCAGTAGCGGGTATAGGGAAGGATCTCCAGGCGTTCGGCGGGGACGGGCTTGGCGCAGCCCCGGCAGGTGCCGTAGGTGCCGTCGTCAACGCGGGCGAACGCCTCGTCGATCTCGGTGAGGACGCGCTGGATCGCCTCCGTCTGCGCGGACACCAGATGGGCGTCCGTGCTCTGGGCGCTCTCGTCGAGGGCGCGCAGCTGGGCCAGGCGGCTGGTGCGGGCGTGTTCCAGGCGCTGGCGGGCCTCATGAGAGGTCAGCCGCCCGGGGCGGGAGCCGGTCTGGGTGGTGTCGAGCGGCACGGTGAGGTCCTTTCTCGAAGAGCGCGCTACGCGCGGCAGTGGCCGCCCGGTGCCGTCGGCCCTGGTCTCCACGACCGCGAGAGGTGGCCGTACCGGACGGCTCGATCACCTTCGACTCTGCTCGACTCGGCGCCGGAAGCCCATCGGGCGCGGACCCCATTTGCCCGGGACGGCGGTGACCACAGGGCGACGGCGGGGAACGGCGCATGGGTACCCGACGACCCCGGAAATGGGGAACGGACCCCATCGACCGCGCGCGGTGCGGGAGGCAGGCTGTGTCGGGCTCGGTCGTGATCAGTCGCGGCGGCTCTCCTCCGTCTTCACCGCCGCCTCACTCACCATCGAGCTGCACCCGCACCGGAAGGCGTAGCACGCGCTGCCGGGCCGGTACGCGCCTTCCCGTCAGGTGGACCGCAGCGTCGCGGTGGCGATCTCCAGGAAGTCGCGCAGCAGTTGCTTCTCGCGCCGGTCCGCGGCGACGGCCAGGCAGGTCTCGGCCCCTGGGGCGTCCGTGACGGGGAGGTGGACGAGGTCGGGGCGGGAGTAGGAGCGCGCGGCGCTGAGGGAGATGAGCGCGATACCGTGCCCGGCGGCGATGAGCTCGAACTTCTCCTCGATGGAGGACATCGGCCGGCTCGCCGCGTCGAGCATCGTCTCGCCGTCGAGGTCGGCGCGGGTGAGCTTCTCGCGGCGGGCCAGCGGGTGCGTCGCGGGCATGCAGGCGACCCTGGGCTCGTGGCCGATGGGGATGGTGCGCAAGCCCGAGGCGTCGAACGGCTGTCGCAGGTATCCGACCTGGGCCCGGCCGTCCCGGAGCGGCGCGTCCGGCTGCCACCAGTGGGCCGGGACGACGTCGGTCTCGACGTCCGGGTAGCGCGATGTGAAGGCCCGGATCGCATCCGACACCCGCAGCCCGGGGGAGAAGGCGACAACGAGGCGCTGGGCGCCCCGTTCTGCGTCGTGTACGCGCCGCACCGCCGCCGCGACCGCCCCGAGGATCCGCTGCGCCTCCTCGTACAGCTGCGTCCCGGCGGCGGTCAGCTCCACGCTGCGGGTGGTCCGTACGAGCAGGGCGCACTCCAACTCCTGCTCGAACGCCTTGATCTGGCGGCTGAGGACCGGCTGGGTGATGAAGAGCTGTTCCGCGGCCCGGCCGAAGTTCCGGTGCTCGGCCACCGCGGCGAAATAGCGGAGCTTGCGCAGATCGAGATCCATGCCCTCAAGGTATCAATTGCCGGGAAAGGTATTGGACGCCACAGGTCGCCCGCCCCGAGACTCACAACATGATCGTCATCACCGCTCCCACCGGCCAGATCGGCAGCCGGGTCATGGGAATCCTGCTCAACGAGGCCCCCGAGCGCGGCGAAGAGCTGCGTGTCATCGTGCGCGACCCGGGGAAACTCCCCGACGCCGTCCGCACCCGCGTGGACGTCGTCACCGGTTCGCACGGCGACGCCGAGGTCGTCGACCGGGCCTTCGCCGGCGCGGACGCCGTCTTCTGGCTGGCCCCGTCGCACCCGAAGGCGCCGAGTCTGGACGCCGTCTACTCCGGGTTCACCCGCGCCGCCGCGAAGGCGTTCACGGTCCACGGGGTCGGACACGTCGTCGGCGTCTCGGCGCTCGGCCGCGGCACTCCCGTCGCCGGCCGCGCCGGGCATGTGACGGCGTCGCTGGCCATGGACGACCTCATCGCGGGCACCGGCGTGGCCTACCGGGCGCTCGCCTGCCCCAGCTTCATGGACAACCTGCTGCGGCAGGTGGCTTCGATCCGCGACGACGGCGTGTTCACCGACACCGCCGCCGCCGACCGCACGGCACCGATGGCCGCCACCGGAGACATCGCCGCGGCCGCCGCCGGTCTGCTGCTCGACCGCTCGTGGACGGGCACGGGCGAGGTCCCGGTGCTGGGTCCCGAGGACCTTTCGGCGAACGACATGGCGCGCATCATGTCCGAGGTGCTCGGCCGCCCGATCCGCTACCAGCGGCAGTCGCTGGAGGACCTGCGCGCCGCACTCACCGGGCGCGGCATGGGGAACGCGCTCGTGGAGGGCTACGTCGACATGATGCGCGCCAAGGACGACGGCATCGACCAGGGTGTGCGGCGCACCCCCGAGACCGCCAGTCCGACGACCTTCCGCCAGTGGTGTGAAGAGGTCCTCAAGCCGGCGGTCCAGGCATGAACGCTCCCAGGACCGCTCTCATCATCGGCGCGTCCCGCGCCCTCGGACTCGGCCTCGCCACCGAGTACGCGCACCGCGGCTGGAACGTCATCGGCACCGTCCGGGGCGAGCGGCGCACCGGCCTCCACGACCTGGCCGAGGCGTCCGAGGGCCGGGTCACGGTCGAGTCGGTGGACATGACGGAGCCGGACGAGGTCGCCGCGCTGCGCGAGCGCCTGGCGGAGCACACGCTCGACCTGCTGTTCGTCAACGCCGCCATCACCAGGGGCGACGTTCCGATCGGCGACGTACCGACGGAGATGTTCACCGAGGTCATGGTCACGAACGCGCTCAGCCCGATGCGCGTGGTCGAGTCCCTCCGCTCGCTGGTCACCCCGACCGGGACCATCGGCGTCATGTCCTCGCGCCAGGGCAGCCTCGGTCTGAACACCAAGGGCGGCCAGGACGTCTACCGCGCCAGCAAGTCCGCCCTGAACCAGCTGATGCGCAGCTACGCCGCCCGGTACGCCGAAGCCGCGCACACGCTGCTGCTCATGTGCCCTGGCCACGTCCGCACCGAACTCGGCGGACCGGACGCACCGTTGACCATCGGCCAGTCCATCCCGGGCGTGGTGGACACGATCGACCGCCACAGCGGCGAACCGGGCCTGAAGTTCCTCAACTACCAGGACCAGCCCGTGCCCTGGTAGCGGGTCAGGGCGGGGCCTTGGCCCGGATGCGGTCGGTGCCGGCCTCGGCGGTCAGCGCCACGCCCTCCTCGACGCCGATCACGCAGGTGGTGGCCCGAGGCGTCGGTGTCCGACCACTTCACGCGGGACCGGTGGACGACACGGGCGAAGCCGCCGGTGCCGTTCACACTCTCAGGAGACCGGGGCCGGTTCACGGGTCGGGGTCCAGCGCAGATGAACGGCCTGGTCGGCGGGGTCGGGCCGGAGCAGTGACAGTCGGGGCCGTACGGCGTCGGTGCGGGCGGCCGGGGGTTTCCGGCTGCCCGCGCGGAACTGCACCGGCCATGTGGCGCCCGGGCCCTGGTACTCCTGCTCGGCCGCGGCGTGCAGGGTCCAGTGCGGGTCGTACAGATGGGTGCGGCCCACGGCGCACAGATCGGCGCGGCCCGCCAGCAGGAGTGAGTTGACGTCATCGTAGGAGGCGATCGCGCCCACCGCGATGACCGCGGCGCCGGTGGCGGCGGCGGCCTCGTGACGGATGCGGTCGGCGAACGGGGTCTGGTAGGAGCGGCCGAAGGCGGGGCGCTCGTCCTTGGTGACCTGGCCGGAGGAGACGTCGATGGCGTCCGCGCCGTGGGCGATGAACGCGCGGGCGATCTCGACGGCGTCGTGTTCGGTGTTGCCGTCCGGCACCCAGTCGGTGGCGGAGATGCGCACGATCATCGGCCGTTCGGCGGGCCATGCCTCCCGCACGGCGTCGAAGACCTCCAGCGGGAAGCGCAGCCGGTTCTCCAGCGGGCCGCCGTACGCGTCGGTGCGGCGGTTGGCGATCGGGGAGAGGAAGGACGACAGCAAGTAGCCGTGTGCGCAGTGCAGTTCGAGCAGGTCGAACCCGGCCTCGGCGCCCCGGCGGGCCGCGGCCACGAAGTCGGCTGCGATCCGGTCCATGTCGGCGCCGGTGAGCTCGCGCGGCACGGCGGAGCCGGGGCCGTACGGCAGCGGGGACGGGCCGACGACCTCCCAGTTGCCCTCCGGCAGCGGGTCGTCCATGCCCTCCCACATCAGCCGGGTGGATCCCTTGCGGCCCGAGTGGCCGAGCTGGAGGCCGATACGGGCGGTGCTCCGCTCGTGGACGAAGGAGACGATCCGCCGCCAGGAATCGCGCTGCTGGTCGTTCCACAGGCCGGTGCAGCCGGGGGTGATGCGGCCCTCGGGCGAGACGCAGACCATCTCCGTCATCACCAGTCCGGCGCCGCCCATGGCCTTGGAGCCGAGGTGGACGAGGTGGAAGTCGCCGGGCACGCCCTCGACGGCGGAGTACATGTCCATCGGGGAGACGATCACCCGGTTCTTCAGCTCCAACTCACCGAGTCGGTACGGCTGGAACATCGCCGGTGCGGTATTGCCCAGCCCTTGTGCCGTGGCGAAGGCGGCATCCACGCGGTCGGCGAACTCCGGGTCGCGGGTGCGGAGGTTGTCATAGGTGATGCGGCGCGAGCGGGTGAGGAGGTTGAAGCAGAACTGGGTCGGCTCCTGGTCGACGTACATGCCGATGTTCTCGAACCACTCCAGTGAGGCCTGCGCGGCCCGCTGGGTGGACTCCACGACCGGGCGCCGCTCGGTCTCGTACGCGGTCAACGCGCCTTCGGTGTCGGGGTGTTCGTGGAGGCAGGCGGCGAGGGCGAGCGCGTCCTCCATGGCCAGCTTGGTGCCCGAGCCGATGGAGAAGTGCGCGGTGTGGGCGGCGTCTCCGATGAGCACGAGGTTGCCGTGGTGCCAGCGCTCGTTGCGTACGGTCGTGAAGTTCAGCCACTTGGAGTTGTTGGCGAACACCTCGTGGCCGTCGAGTTCCTCGGCGAACAGCTCGCGGACGCGGGCGACGGCCTGCTCGTCGGAGGCGCCCGGGGGGAAGCCGGTTCCCTCGGTGGCGTCGAAGCCGGCCCGCCGCCAGACGTCCTCGTGCATCTCGACGATGAAGGTGGAGCCGGTGGCGGAGTAGGGGTAGCCGTGCACCTGCACGACCCCCCAGTCCGTCTGCTTGACGAAGAACTGGAACGCCTCGAAGACCCGGTCCGTGCCGAGCCACATGTACTTGCTGTGCCGACGGTCCAGGGAGGGGCGGAAGGCGTCCGAATGAGCCGTCCGTATGGGGGAGTTGACCCCGTCGGCCCCCACTACGAGGTCGTACGAGGCACGCAGTTTCCCGGTGTCCGGGGCGAGGGTGGAGAAGTGGACGGTGACGCCGAGATCGTGGCAGCGCTCCTGGAGCAGGCGGAGCAGTTCCTTGCGGCTCATGGCGGCGAAGCCCTGGCCGCCGACGGTGTGGCTCTGGCCCCGGTAGTGGATGTCGATGTCGGTCCAGCGGGCGAAGCGCCGGGCCATGGCCTCGGCGATGGTGGTGTCGGCGTTCTCGATGCCACCGAGGGTCTCGTCGGAGAAGACGACGCCGAAGCCGAAGGTGTCGTCGGGGGCGTTGCGCTCCCAGACGGTGATCTCGTGGGCGGGGTCGAGTCGTTTCATCAGGGCCGCGAAGTACAGCCCGCCGGGACCCCCGCCGACAATGGCGATTTTCAAGGGTGTTCCTCTTAACTCTCGGCGACGGCCTCGGCGGAGGCCTGCTCGTCCTCGATGATCCTGCGGAGCGCGAAGCGCTGGAGTTTGCCGCTGGTGTTGCGCGGCAGGGCGCTGTGGAAGCGCACCTCGCGGGGGTATTTGTAGGGCGCCAGGACCTGTTTGACATGGTCCTGGATCTCCTTCGCCTTCGCCGCGTCGCCGGGTACGCCGTCGCGCAGCACCACGAAGGCGCACACGATCGAGCCGCGCTCGGGGTCGGGGCGGGCCACGACGGCGGATTCGGCGACGTCCGGATGGGTGTCGATGGCGGCCTCGACCTCGGGGCCGCCGATGTTGTACCCGGAGGAGACGATCATGTTGTCGCTGCGGGCGTGGTAGTGGAAGTAGCCGTCCTCGTCCCGGTGGAAGATGTCACCGGTGATGTTCCAGCCGCCCAGGACGTAGTCCCGCTGGCGTTCGTCGTCGAGGTAGCGGCAGCCGACCGGGCCGATGACACCGAGTCTGCCCGGCTCGCCGGGGCCGAGCTCCTCTCCGTCGATGCCCAGGACGGTGGCGCGGTAGCCGGGGACCGGACGGCCGGTGGAGCCGGGGCGGATGTCGTCTCCGGCGGCGGAGATGAAGATGTGCAGCAGCTCGGTGGCGCCGATGCCGTCGATGATCCTGAGGCCGAGGCGTTCGTGCAGCTGCTCCCAGGTGGCGCGGGGTATGTGCTCGCCCGCGGACACGCCGATCCGCAGCCCGGCCAGCCGCCGCTCGGCGCCCTCGCGCAGGATCGCCCGGTAGGCCGTGGGTGCCGTCGCCAGGACGGTGACGCCCTGGCTCCGCACGCTCTCCGCGAGCTGGAGCGGGGTGGCCGCCTCGGTCAGCAGGGCGCAGGCGCCGGCCCGCAGCGGGAAGACCACCAGCATGCCGAGGCCGAAGGTGAAGGCCAGGGGCGCGGTGCAGGCCACCAGATCGTCCGGGACCAGGCCCAGGGTGTGGCGGCCGAAGGTGTTGTCGATGGACAGGATGTCCCGGTGGAAATGCATGGTGATCTTGGGTGCGCCGGTGGATCCGGAGGTGGGGCCGAGCAGCGCCACATCGTCGGCGGCGGTTTCGACGGTGGTGAACTCACCCGATTTCGCGGCCACCCGGGTCACGAGATCCCGGGTGCCGGTGCCGCCGTACTCCACGACGGTCAGTGACGGCAGGACGGAGTCCCGCAGGGCGTACACGTCGTCGGTGAACCGGTGGTCGACGAGGGCGATCGACGGCCGGGTGCGCTCTGCGATCGGGGCGAGCTCGCGGGCGCGCAGGGCGGCCATGGTGGTGACGGCGACACCGCCGGCCTTCAGGGCGCCCAGCCAACAGGCCACGGTCCAGGGGTTGTTGGGCGAGCGCAGCAGGACCCGCTGCCCCGGCACCAGGCCCAGGTCCTCGGCGAGCACCTGGGCGACCTGATTGGCGCGGGTGAGCAGTTCGCCGTAGGTCCACACCTCGCCGGCCGGGGTGCGCAGGGCGGGGCGGTCGGGGCCGAAGAGCGCGGTGGGGGTGTCGATGAGCTCGGTGGCCGCGTTGAGCCGGTCCGGGTAGCGCAGTTCCGGCGTGGTGAACTCGATCGTCGGCCACAGGTGCGCGGGGGGCAGTTGGTCGCGGGTGAAGGTGTCGAGGTGTGCCGAGGGGGAGAGGGGAAGCGTCACGGAAGAGTCCTTCCGGGAGCCCGCCGGGGGGAGCGGCGGATCAGGTGGGGCGGATCAGGCCCTCCTGGACCACGGTGGCCAGGTGGCGGCGATCGCGCGTGAAGAAGCGCCCCGTGCCCAGGCCCCGGCCCGCGTCGGCGGCGACGGCTTCCTGGACGTAGAGCAGCCAGCCGTCCACCGGCCCCGGGCGGTGGAACCACATCGCGTGGTCGAGGCTCGCGGTGACCAGCCCGGGTCTGGCCCAGGGCAGGTCGAGCACCCGCAGCACGGGTTCGAGGATCGTGTAGTCGCACACGTACGCCAGGGCGGCCAGGTCCCGCTGGGCGTCGGTCAGCCCGTCGACCGGGCGGAGGGTGTCGAAGGGCCTGAGCCAGACCGCCTGGTGCGGAAGCCGCTCCCCCTCGACGGTGAGATAGACCGGGCCGGGGACGTGCCGCATGTCGAAGCCGCGGCCGCCGGACCAGTACGCCTTGGACTCCTCGGTCATCGAGCCACCACCGCGCTCGGCGAGGTACTCCGCCGAACTGGGCAGGTCCTCCGGGTCGGGCACGTCCGCACCGAAGTCGGTGTGGAAGGCCGCACCGGCCTCGCCCGCCGCGAATCCGGCCAGGCAGACGTACAGTGTTTTGCCGTTCTGGTAGCCGCGCACCTGCCGGGTGCTGTAGCCGCGGCCGTCGCGCACCACCTCCACCTCGTAGCGCACCTCGGCGCCGATGTCGGCGGGGCGCAGGAAGTAGCTGTGCATCGAGTGCGGCGATTTGCCGTCGGTCACCGACCGCATGGCCGCCGCCGCGGCCTGGGCCACCAGATCGCCGCCGTACGCCTTGGGCCAGGGGCAGGGCTGGGTGGTGGCGGTGAAGGCGAGGTCGAAGTGTTCGGGCTGGGTGGGCTTGAGGGTGACGGCGGCGGTGAAGACGGCCGAGGTGGGGGGTGTGGGGGTCATCGGCGGTCCAGCCAGTCGCGCAGCTCGGTGTCGGCGATATCGGGCAGGTTGACCACGATGTTCTCCGGCGTCCGGGTGGTCATCCAGGTCAGCGGCTTGGTGCGGGAGAGGTTGCACTCCACGTGCGGCATGTACGGCGGCACGAAGACCCAGTCGCCCTCCTCCATGTCGACGTAGTCCTGGAGTTCTTCGCCGAAGTAGATGCGGGCCCGGCCGGACAGGACATAGCCACCGGTCTCGGCCTCGCCGTGGTGGTGGGTCACCGAGCGATAGCCCGGTTCGTTGCTGACCTTGCCGAACCACAGACGGGTGGCGGGGGTGTGCTGGATGCTCACGCCCGAGACACGGACGGCACCGCCCGAGTCGGCGGTGTTCGCGCTCTCGAGGCCACCGCGCGTCACCACGGGGGCGACGATGCCACTGGGCAGCCGGTACATCGAATTGTCGCCCTCGAGGCGGTACTTGCTCAGATCGGGCTCCATGGGGTCGGCTCCGTTCAGTCGGGGACCAGGATCCGATGTCTCGTATTTTTCACGGTCGTCATCTAAAGTCAATACACCTGCCCGGCCCCGGGGCAGGACGGAACACAACCGAGCCGGAGGCCCCATGACCCCCGCCCCCGTGAACCCGCCCGCTCTGCCGAAGCCCAGCGGCTACTCGCACGGAACACTCGCCGGAAACACCCTCCACCTCGGAGGGCAGACCGCCCTGGACGCCGATATGAGGATCGTTCCGGGGGGCATCGTCGAGCAGTTCCGGCAGGCGTTCGGCAATCTGCTCACCACGCTGCGCGAGGTCGGCGGCCGGCCCGAGGACCTGGTGAGCGTGACCCTCTACCTCACCGACATCCCTGACTACCAGGCCCACGGCAAGGAGATCGGCAAGGTCTGGCGCGAGCTCGCCGGGCCCGTCTACCCGGCCATGGCGGGCATCGGCTGCACGGCGCTGTGGCAGCCCGAAGCCATGATCGAGATCCTCGGTGTGGCCGTGATACCCGAGGAACGACTCGTGCCGCCGCGCCCGTGACCCGGGTCGGCGGGCTCGGCGAACTGCGCAACAGGGTGAGGCGGACCCGTCTCACATAGCCTCGGCGGGAGCAGGTGATCATCCACGAGGCGCCAGGCGTTAGGGTGGCGGGACATGACGGCGCAGACGACATCGGCCACCACGGCGACAGGCGAACGGGAATCCCGTCACGCCCCGCTCATCCTCACGCTCTTCGGCCTCTACGCCCGGGGCGAGCACAACTGGCTCTCGGTCGCCTCGCTGATCGGCCTGATGGCGGACCTCGGCGTGGAGAGCCGGGCCGTGCGGTCCTCGGTCTCCCGGATGAAACGCCGCGAGGTGCTGCGCGGCGAGCGCCGCGAGGGCGTCGCCGGGTACTCGCTCGCCGACTCCACCCTGCAGACGCTCGCCGAGGGGGACGTACGCATCTTCCACCGGGCCAGGGCGTCCCGCGAGGACGGCTGGGTGCTCGTGGTGTTCTCCGTGCCCGAGTCCGAGCGCGAGAAGCGGCACGAACTGCGCACCGCCCTGACCCGGCTCGGCCTCGGCACCGTCGCCTCGGGCGTCTGGGTGGCCCCCGGACACCTGGCGGACGAGGTGCGGCGGACCCTGGAGCGCCGGGGTCTGTCCGGCTATGTCGACCTCTTCACCGGTGACCACTTCGCCTCCCGGGATCTGGGTGCGAAGGTCCGGTCGTGGTGGGACCTGGGCGAACTCACCGCCATGTACGCGCACTTCCTGGACCGGTACCGCCCCGTCCTGGAGGCGGTGACACGGCGCGAGCCACAGCCGCTGGAGGCGTTCCGGATCTACCTGCCGATGCTGACCGAGTGGCGGCGCATGCCCTACCGCGACCCGGGACTGCCCCTGGAACTGCTGCCGCCGGAGTGGAACGGCGTGGCCGCGGGCGCACTGTTCGACCAGCTCAACACCGCGCTGAGCACCCCCGCGGCGGCCCACGCCGCAGCGGTGCTCCACGGGCCGCGCTGACTCAAATTGCCAGCCAGCTGCTGACATGTTCATGCCGCTCTCGGGTGATCAGGGAAGAGCGTCGCAGTGCTCCCGGACCAGGGCGATCAACCCCCGACGCCGGTGGCTTCCCTCACCCGGCCCGCATCCTTTCGTACAGGGCCGGATCGTGGGCGCAGATGATCGTCAGGTCGGGTTCCGCGCGCCGGTGCAGCTCGCGGAGGCGGGCGTGGTTGGCGCGGACCTGTTTCAGGTCGTACGCGACGGCCGCTTCCATGACGCGGAGGGCCGCGGGCACGGGGGCGCGGCCGTCGAGGGTGCCGGGGTGGTAGAAGGCGTCACCGGCGTGCAGGATCCAGCGGGTGCCGGTGTCGACCGCGACGCAGGCGTGGCCGCGGGTGTGGCCGGGGAGGGAGACCAGGACGATGCCGGGCGCGACGGAGTCGAGCTCCTTGGCGGCGGCGAACCCGCGCCACGGCTCGCCGTCCGGGCTGTGTTCGACGACGCTCGGGCCGTGGGCCCACTGGGCGGGGCGGAAGCGGAGGCGTTCGCGCCACGAGGGGGCGTGGATCGCGCCGCGTGCCTCGGCCGCGGTGACGTGGACGGTGGCGTGCGGAAAGTCGGCGAGGCCGCCGATGTGGTCGGCGTCGAAGTGGGTGAGGACGATGTGACGGACGTCGTCGCGGTGGAAGCCGAGCCGTTCCACCTGGTGGGCGGCGGTTTCCTCGGGGTCGAGGGCCGGTTTGATGTAGTGGCGGGTCGGGCCCACGCGGCGGCCACGGTTGGTGATGTCCATGAGGCCGAAGCCGGAGTCGACGAGCACGAGCCCCTGTGCGTCCGTCTCGAGGAGGAGGACATGGCAGACCAGCCGCGGTCCGCCGCGCAGGTGCATGGTGCCGCAGTTGAGGTGGTGGACCTTCACGACAGGTCCGCCTTCGGCGTGTTGACGAGGGCGGGGTGCGGGGTGCCGCCGGCTTCCTTGAGGAGTCCGCGCAGACAGCGGACGGCCAGGAGCCAGTTGCGCGGGTTGCGCAGGTTCAGGCCGCCGAGCAGCTGTTTCAGCAGCGTGAGGCTGTCGAAGTAGATGCGCTCGCAGACGAGGTTCTCAGCCCCGTTTCCGTCGTCGTCGAAGATGAAGTACGCGGTCATGCGGACACGGAAGCGGTTTCCGGTGGGCGGGATCGCGCCCAGCGGGCCGAGGTGGGTGCCCAGCAGCCAGAATTCGACGATCACGGCGTCGCCGGAGTGGCGCAGGGCGATGATCTCGTGGTCCTGGTCGGGGAAGGCGCGGCGGCTGTCGCGGTAGTAGCCGCGCACGGCCGCATCGCCGTCGTGGACCGTCATGGTGGGGATCAGTTCGTAGCGCGGATGCGGGAAGGTGGCCAGAACGTCGTCCCACTCCTGGCGGACCTCGTCGTGGAAGTGGTCCAGGACCAGCTTCTGGCGGTACGCGAGGATCTCGTCGCTGATCACGGTGGTCATGGGTGGGTCACTGCCTTGTGGGTGAAGGTGGGCCTGGTGCCGGGGTTGGTCCAGGCGGCGGTCAGCTCGCTGGAGGGGAAGAACTGCAGGAAGCGGGGGTCGGCCTGGGCGCGGTCGACGAGCGTCTTCTCGATGATGAGCGAGTTGTACTGCTCGGCGGTCGTCTCGATGGTGTTGGCGTTCAGAACGACCTCCTGCTGCCAGCCGCGAGCCCAGCGGGCGATGCCGGGCATGCGGGAGTGCTCGGGGGTCAGGCACTCGGCGGCGATGGCGTTCTCGCTGGACGCCCAGATGCCGCTGGAGGTGTTCAGCAGGAGGGTCTGGTTGCCCAGCACGTGGCCGGGGGTGGCGACGACCGCGACACCGGGGCCGAGGAGCAGCGAGCCGTCGACGGCGGACAAGGCGTCGGGCCGCACATCCCGATAGGCGTCGGGCTGGTACCAGGGCCGCTGCAGCGGGTGGAGCTCGGACATGGCCAGCAGCTCATGCCGCTGCACGATCACCTTGGCGTTGGGGAACACCGGCTCGACCGGGCCGTCGCCGAAGTCCGGCTGGGGTGCGCTGGTGCCGATCCACCGGCGCAGGTCCTGGGTGTGCAGATGGTCGAAGAGGAGATAGTCGACGTCCTCGGGCGCGATGCCGAGCCGGGCCAGGTGCCCGAGGACGGTCCCGTGTTCGGTGACCATCAGGGATCGCAGCGGGCCGGGTGTGCGGCGGGCCAGTGCGGCGAAGTACGGGGTGTTGCGGCCGAGTTGGACATCGCTCGGCTCGAACAGGAGCACCCGCCGCCGCCCGTCGCTCTCGGTCCAGCGGATGACGAGCATGCGGTTGGTGATGGCGAGGAAGGGGGCGATGGCCCGGGAGGCGCGGAAGAGGACGAATCTCGTCGGATAGGGCAGGGTCACCAGGTCGCAGGTGGTGACGCTGTCCGGGGTACCGGTCGCCGCGAACTCGGTACGCAGCGCCTTCGCCCGCGTACGGGCCCACTCGAGCTGTGCGCCGTAGCCGCCGGGTATGTCCGCGAGGCCGCCGAGGGTGGTGATCGGGGTGCCGAGCGTGGGCATGTCGAGGACGTCGGTGTCCTGCCAGGCGAGTTTCATCGGTCGAGTCCTTCTTCCCTGGTCGGCTCGTGAACCCAGTGCCATCGCCCACCGTGACACTTGCACTGCAAGTCTTGTGGGCCGGAACGCTAGACTTGCGGCGTGAGTGATGTCAAGGGAAGGTGACGCATGACGGCGCGAGGGACCGGCCGTGGCAGGCGAGTCGGCCTGACCCGCGAGAAGGTGATCGCGGCGGCGGTGACGATGATCGACCGCGATGGCCCCGACGCCTTCTCCCTGCGCAAACTGGCCACGGAACTCGACATCGAGAACATGTCGCTCTACAACCACGTACCGAACAAGGAGGCCCTTCTCGACGGCGTCGCCGAAGCGCTGCTGGCCGGCATCGCCTTTCCCGAGGGGGAGGGCGGACCATGGCAGAAGCGGATCCGGGCGCACGCCGCCGCCTTCCGCGCCGCCGCCAAGCAGCACCCGAAGGCGTTCCCCCTGGTGCTGACCCGGCCCACGCAGTCGCCCGCCGCCCTGGAGGCCATGCGCTCCACGCTGTCCTGCCTCGACGAACTCCGCCTCGCCCCCGAGGAGATGGTCCACGTCCTGCGCGGCTACACCGCCTTCATGGTCGGCTCGATCATGCGCGAACTGGGTTACGCCATCTATCTGGGCGCCATGGACAGCGACCAGGTCCAGCAGCGCACCGAAGCCATCGCGGCCTCCGGCGACCCGATTCTGACCGCGACCGCGCCCTATCTGGCCGACAGCGATCACGACGCGGAGTTCAGTTACGGCCTGGAGCTGATGATCGCCGGCCTGGCCGCCAAGGTCGGCGTTCCCTACGACGCCCCGCCCCTCACTGCCCCGACAGAAGAATCGCGAGATCGGTGAGGGTCACGGCGAGCGGTCCACAGGTACGGCCACAGCGCCGCGTATCAGCTTGATGTGATGTGTCACGAGTGGGTATCCGTCTCGCGGTGGAGCGCCCACCTGGGGATGTGTGGCGACGCGGCTCGCTTAGAGTGCCGATCATGTCTCAGTCAAAGATCTTCAAGAACCTTGTTCAGCACCCACACCCCACCCGGACGCCGTCCCGGCGAACGAAGAAGACCCTGATCGCGGCCGTCGGCATCGGCATGGCCGTCGCGTTGAGCGGATGCAACGAGGACACCGGCAGTGCCACGGACAAGGACACCGGCGCCGCGGAGTCGAAGGCGCCTTCCGCGGGGTCGTCCCAGTCCTCCGCCCCGGCGAACCCCTCGGGCGATCAGCCGTTGTTCGCGGGGTGGCAGACGCAGACCTCGCAGAAGCACCACTTCCGTTACGACGTGCCGGGCAAGGCCGAGAAGTGGAAGGTCCTCGACGAGGAGACGGCCCTCTCCTACACGGACGAGAACGGCCAGCCGATCGTCGTCATGACCGCGGCCGGCAACTACCGTGAGGGCGGCTGCGCGTCGAGTCCCAATCCCAAGGCGTTCGGTGAGGCGGGCAAGGGGCAGCTCGCCACCGTCGGCACCACGGGCGGCGGCAAGGACGGCACGCTCCAGGAGAACGCCCGCAACTGGGCGGGCAACTGGGGCTTCGCCGCGTACGGCGGTGCGGACCACAAGCCCAAGATCAAGGTCAGCGAGGCCAAGCCGTGGAAGCAGGGGGGTATTGACGGCTACACCGCGACCGCTCAGGTCACCGTCACCAACCGCCCGAGCCCATGCGTTCCGCCGAAGGCCGTCGCGCACAGCATCGCGCAGAAGCTCCCCGACGGGACCATGCACGGCTGGGTGATCTACGCGGACCAAGGAGTTCCGAAGGCGCTGACGGACGCCCAGATCAAGAAGATCATGAGCACCGTCCGGTCCACCGGCAGCTGACAAACGGCCGGCTGCCGGGCAGGGCGAGCCGCCAGGCCACGGGAGCCGTACGGGGGTCGCCGGGTGTTCGGGTGCCGGACCCGGAAACGGGTCCGGCCGCGCCCCAGGGGGTTCAGGCGGCGGACGACCACATCACACCGGCGGAGCCGTCGGAGCCGGCGGAGCCGCGGACGTCGGCGCGGGTCTCCGAGCGCATGGTGGAGAAGCTGGACGAGGACCCCTCCTGATCACGGCCATCCTCGGCGGTCAGTCCCGCTCCGCTTCCAGCCACCGCAGGATATCGGGGGTCACGGGGTCGGCGATGTCGGCGAACTCGTCATGCCTCTCGAGGAACTTGGCCACGTAGGAGCAGACGGGCACGACCCGCTTGCCGGAGTCGCGTGCGTCGGCGAGCGCCCGCTGGACCAACAGCGCGGCCAGGCCCTGCCCGGCGAACGCGTCGCCGACCTCCGTGTGATGG
The DNA here is from genome assembly GCF_014712245.1 of Streptomyces sp. 5-10. Lineage (NCBI taxonomy): Bacteria > Bacillati > Actinomycetota > Actinomycetes > Kitasatosporales > Streptomycetaceae > Streptomyces > Streptomyces sp. 5-10. The sequence goes on along the minus strand of NZ_JACVYG010000003.1, from coordinate 83,227 downwards.
AAGACGCGTTGCTCACCGCGGTCGCGGTACGCGGCCAGGCCGGCGCGCTCGCCGTCGACCAGGATCTCGTACCGATGCCGGGCATCCACCCGCTCGACGATCGGACCGGTAGAAGGCTGGCTCATGGGGTGCCTTTCGGACGGGGGTCGCGCGGATCCCGAAGGGGGTGTGCGGTCACCTACCCCCCAAGGGTATATTGGCGATCCGCTGGCAGGGAGCGTAGGTGGCGTAGGTGGGAGCGATGACGGTGCGGAAGGTCCGGTTGGCCGGCACCCACGGTGGTGCGGCCCGCTGGGCCCGTGGCGCCGCCGTCTCTCTGTTCATGGTGATCGCCGTCCTGGTCCACCACCAGACGAGCACGGCGATGTCCTCCACGTCGCCGGATGCTTCGCGCGCGATGGCCGCCATGGCCATGCCCATGGACCCGATCGAACACGATGCCCACCAGGGCGCCGCCGCGTCAGCCACCATCGACGATCCGACGGCGGGCTCGCCGGCTCCGCAGCCAGTGCCCCAGGCCGATCCGGTCGCGTACGGCGATGGAAAGATGGCCTGCGGCGGTGTGGGCGTGGAGCACTGTTCCGCCTCCAGTGTCGACTCCGTGAAGCTCGCGGCGCCGCCCGCGATGGCGTACGCCGAACGCGACGCTGCCCCGCACGCGGCCGTTTCCGGGCGTGCTGCTTCCGGCACGGCGGAGCGCGCCCCGCCCGACCTGCTCTCCGTCCTTTCTCGTTTGCGCATTTAGGCCGCGCCCCATGGCATCCCCGCCCCCGGCGACGGGGCGAGGAGCCATGTCCGCATGTGACCTGAATGGCATATCGAGACAAGGACACCACCTCTGTGAACAGCATCAATCGTCGATCCGTCCTGCTGGCCGGACTGGGGGCGGCCGGCGTCGGCGCGCTCGCCGCCTGCAACAGCGCCTCCGGCTCCGGCGGCGCCCCCGGTCTGGTCAGTCCCTCCGGCTCCGCGGTCACTCGCGTGGAGAAGAAGCGCTCGTCCACCGGCAAGGTGGTGAAGCGAAGCCTGACCGCCACCCCTGCCAGGCTCGACCTGGGCGGCGGCATCATGGCCAGGACCTGGGCCTTCGACGGACGGGCCCCGGGTAAGGAGATCCGCCTCACGGCCGGGGACACCTTGGCCGCCGAGCTGACCAACCAGCTGCCGGGCAGGACCACCACATCCATCCACTGGCACGGCCTCGCCCTGCGCAACGACATGGACGGCGTGCCCCCGGCCACGCAGCGGGCGGTCCGCGCCGGAGCGGCCTTCACCTACCGCTTCATCGCCGACGCACCCGGCACGTACTTCTTCCACCCCCACGTCGGTGTCCAGCTCGACCGCGGCCTGCACGCCCCGCTGATCGTCGAGGACCCGAAGGAACCGTTGTCCTACGACGATGAGTGGGTCGTCGTCCTCGACGACTGGCTCGATGGCGTCACCGGCACCCCGGATGAGGCATTCGCGGAGCTCAAGCAGGGCATGGGCGGAATGGACCACGGCGGCATGAGCGGTATGAGCGGTATGGGCGGCAGCAGCCCCAGCCCCGAGAGCTCGGGCGGCCACGATATGGGCGGCATGGACACGAGCTTCATGCTCATGGGCGCCGACAGCGAGCTCCTGGGCGGCGACGCGGGGGATGTGAAGTACCCGTACCACCTGGTCAACGGCAGGGTCCCGCGGGACCCTGCCGTCTACACCGGTAAACCGGGCAAGCGGGTGCGGCTGCGGATCATCAACGCGGGCTCGGACACCGCGTACCGGGTGGCGCTGGGCGGCCACCAGCTGACCATCACCCACACCGATGGCTACCCCGTCGAGCACCGCCGGACCGACGCGCTGCTGATCGGTATGGGGGAGCGTTACGACGTCCTGGTCACCCTCGATGACGGCGTCTTCCCCCTGGTCGCGCTGGCCGAGGGGAAGAAGGCGAGCGGCATGGCGTTGATCCGTACCGGCCCGGGCGGCAAGCCGTCCCCGTCCGTCCGCCCCAAGGAGCTGGACGGCATGATCATGAGCGCGTCCCAGCTGCGTGCCGCCGATGAGGTGCGGCTCTCGGCGAAGCGGGTGGACCGGGTCCACCGCATCGAGCTGACCGGCGGTATGGACAAGTACGACTGGGCCATCAACGGCAGGAAGTTCGACATGAACGACCCGGACGCGAGTCCGCTGCGTGTCGAGGAGGGCCAGCGGGTGCGGCTGGACTTCGTCAACACCACCGACATGTGGCATCCGATGCATCTCCATGGCCACACCTACCAGCTCGGCAGCGCGGGGCCGCGCAAGGACACCACCATCGTGCTGCCGAAGAAGAAGGTGTCCGTCGTCTTCGACGCGGACAACCCCGGCCAGTGGATGCTGCACTGCCACAACGCCTACCACGGCGAGGCGGGGATGATGGCCCTGGTGGCCTACGCGTCCTGACCGCGCGCGCCTGACCCCGGGGGCGGTTCCGCGAAAGGGCGGGTCCGTCCCCGGGGTCCGTGCGGGAGCAGGGCTCGCGCATCTGACACCGGATGTGTCGGGACACCGGGTGTGTCGGGGTACCGGGTGTGTCGGGACGCCGGGTGTGTCGGGTGAAGGGCGGTGGCGCTGAAGCGCCGGTCCGCTGCTTCCTTCGCGGAAAGCCTCGGCCGAGCGGATTTCGTGTGGCCGGTGCCATGGACACGGGAATACCCCCTAGGGGTATGGTGTTGTCGGTGTCGGGAGGCAGGCAAACACCGCCTTCCGGCAGATGACCGCATGCGACGACACCCCGAGGGAGAAGCCATGACTTCACAGTCCACCTCCGGCTCCTGCTGCAGTTCCGATGGTTCCTGCGGCTCGGCGACCGCGGCCGATGGCCAGGGCGTCGGCGTCACCACCGTGTACAAGGTCTCCGGGATGACCTGCGGCCACTGTGAGGGCGCGGTGTCCAAGGAGATATCCGCGCTGGACGGTGTCACGGCGGTCAAGGCCGTCGCCGCCTCCGGTGAGGTGACCGTCACCTCGGGCGCCCCGCTCGAGGAGGAGGCCGTCCGGGCCGCTGTCGACGAGGCCGGCTACGAGCTCGTCGGCACGGCCTGATCCCCGGGCCACTCCTTCCAGGAACGCGTATTCCTTCCCGCCGGGACGTACCGCTCCGCTGATACGGACGCCGTGCGTCCCGGCCCTCCCCAGGAGAATCTCCATGCTCAGTACGGCTCCCGAAAAGACGTTGACGCCCGCCGCCGAGGTCGAGCTGTCCATCGGCGGTATGACCTGTGCCTCGTGCGCGGCCCGTATCGAGAAGAAGCTCAACCGCATGGATGGTGTGACGGCGACCGTCAACTTCGCCACGGAGAAGGCGAAGGTCTCGTACGCGGACGGGGTCGCGGTCGCCGACCTCATCGCCACCGTGGAGAAGACCGGCTACACCGCCGAGGAGCCGCTGCCTCCCGCGCCTCCGAGCGGCGAGGAAGTGGCATCCGGGCCCGCCGCGGCCGAGGGTGAGTCCGCGTCGCTGCGACAGCGCCTGCTGGTGTCGTTGGCGCTTTCCGTGCCCGTCGTCCTGATGGCGATGATCCCGGCCCTGCAGTTCGACAACTGGCAGTGGCTGTCGTTGACGTTGGCGGCTCCGGTCGTGGTCTGGGGCGCGTTCCCCTTCCACAAGGCCGCCTGGACCAACGCCCGTCACGGTGCCGCGACCATGGACACGCTGGTGTCGATCGGAACGCTCGCCGCACTGGGCTGGTCGGTATGGGCGTTGTTCTTCGGGCATGCCGGGATGCCGGGCATGCGCCATGGATTCGAGTTCACCATCTCCCGCTCCGACGGCTCCTCCTCCATCTATCTGGAGGCGGCGGCCGGTGTGACCACGTTCATCCTCGCCGGGCGCTATCTGGAGGCGAAGTCCAAGCGCAAGGCGGGCGCGGCGCTGAAGGCCCTGCTGGAGCTGGGCGCCAGGGACGTCTCGGTGTTGCGGGACAGCAAGGAAGTACGCATCCCGGTGGGGCAGTTGGCGGTCGGTGACCGCTTCGTCGTACGGCCCGGTGAGAAGGTCGCCACCGATGGCACTGTCGTCGAGGGCCACTCGGCCGTGGACGCCTCCATGCTGACCGGTGAGTCCGTGCCGGTGGATGTGGCGGTCGGCTCGGCCGTCACCGGTGCCACGGTGAATGCCGGTGGGCGGCTGGTCGTCGAGGCCACCCGGATCGGCGCCGACACCCAGCTCGCCCGGATGGCCAAGCTCGTCGAGGACGCCCAGAACGGCAAGGCCGAGGTACAGCGCCTCGCCGACCGGATTTCCGGCGTGTTCGTCCCCGTCGTCCTCCTCATCGCCCTGGGCACCCTGCTGACCTGGCTGTTCGTCACCGGCGACGCCACGGCCGCCTTCACCGCGGCCGTCGCGGTGCTCATCATCGCCTGCCCCTGCGCGCTGGGGCTCGCGACACCGACCGCCCTCATGGTCGGCACCGGGCGTGGCGCCCAGCTCGGCATCCTGATCAAGGGACCGGAGGTTTTGGAGTCCACCCGCCGCGTGGACACCGTCGTCCTGGACAAGACCGGGACCGTGACCACGGGCCGGATGCGGCTTCAGGACGTCTTCCGCGCGCCCGGGGTGGACGAGGAGGAGGTGCTGCGGCTGGCGGGTTCGCTGGAGCATGCCTCCGAGCACCCGATCGCCCAGGCGATCGCCGCCGGGGCCATCGCGCGGGCCGGGAGCCTCCCGGTGCCGGAGAACTTCGAGAACGTCGCCGGTCTGGGAGTCCAGGGCGTCGTCGACGGGCACGCGGTGCTCGTCGGGCGCGAGCAGCTGCTGCGGGAGTGGGCGATCGAACTGCCCCGGGAGCTGGCCGAGGCCAAGGCCGCCGCGGAGGCCGAGGGACGTACGGCGGTCGCCGTCGCCTGGGACGGCGAGGCGCGGGGGGTGCTCACCGTCGCCGACGCGGTCAAGGAGACCAGCGCCGAGGCGGTGGCCGAGCTGCGGAGACTGGGCCTGAGGCCGGTGCTGCTGACCGGTGACAACCAGGCCGTCGCCGAATCGGTCGCCCGGGCCGTCGGCATCGACGAGGTGATCGCCGAGGTCCTGCCGCAGGACAAGGTGGATGTGGTCAAGCGCCTGCGGGGCGAAGGCCGTACGGTCGCGATGGTGGGCGACGGTGTCAACGACGCGGCCGCCCTCGCCACCGCGGACCTGGGCCTGGCCATGGGAACGGGCACGGACGCGGCGATCGAAGCGGGCGACCTCACCCTCGTACGCGGGGACCTCCGGGTGGCCGCGGACGCGATCCGGCTCTCCCGGAAGACCCTGGGCACCATCAAGGGCAATCTCTTCTGGGCCTTCGGCTACAACGTCGCCGCCCTGCCCCTGGCCGCCGCCGGCATGCTCAACCCGATGATCGCGGGCGCCGCGATGGCGTTCTCCTCGGTCTTCGTGGTGACCAACAGCCTGCGACTGCGCTCCTTCACATGAGGCGCGGACACCACAAAGAAGTGGCGCGCACACAGCGCCGTCCATAAGGGGTGCCCGGTCGGTGGACCGGGCATCTCGCCGTCCAGGGGATCGTCCTCGCTGTGGCGCAGGGGCGGTCTGGCGGGCGGTGGCAGTGGAGGCGGGACGGCTCGGTCGGGGAGCCGCACCGGAGGCGAGGGCCGACGGCGTGTCTCCGACGTTGAGTCACGCGTCCAGCCGCGCGCGGATGAGCATGTCGATGCGCCGCCATGCCGGGGACGCGGCGCGCTGTCGCGGTCACCATCGCCGCCCGCCGCGCCCGGCAGCGGGGCTGGACCATCGGCTTCGGCGTGATCTCCGTGGTCTTCGTCTACACCACGGCGGTGAACGTGGTGGAACGCCCCGACGGTGTGAAGATCGGCGCGTGCTTCATCGCGGGCATCATCCTGGTATCCCTGCTGTCCCGGCTCGCCCGCGCCTTCGAACTGCGCGTGACGGACATGGAGCTGGACGCCACGGCGGAGCGGTTCGTCCGCGACGCCGCCACCCGTCGCATCCGGTTCATCGCCAACGAGCCGGACAACCGCGACCCGGCCGAATACCGCGACAAGATCCACCAGATCCGGGCCGACAACGACATCCCCGACGACGAGGACTTCGTCTTCGTCGAGGTCACCGTGCGCGACCCCTCCGACTTCGAGACGGCGGTACAGGTCCACGGCGAGGTGCTGCACGGCCGCTACCGCGTCCTGACCCTCGACGGCTCCAGCATCCCCAACTCGCTGGCCGCCCTGCTGCTGCACGTACGGGACGAGACCGGGCGCAGACCGCACATCTACTTCGAGTGGACCGAGGGCAGCCCCTTCGCCCAGTTCGTGCGGTTCTTCCTCTTCGGCCAGGGAGAGGTCGCACCCGTCACCAGGGAAGTCCTCCGCGAGGCCGAACCCGACAGGGCCCGCCGGCCCCACGTCCACGTCGGCTGAGTGCCGACATCGCCCGTCACTCGCAGGACGTCATCGCCCCAGACCCTCACCCAAGCCAACCCCCACGGCGGCCGCCAACACCTCCAAGCGCCGGTGACCGCGTCACTGACTTGCGTGACCGTCGGGCGATACCCTCATCCAAGTGACGGCGTAGTCGCTCGGCGGGGGTGGGCATGAGGGTCGTCTTATCGGTCAGCGGTGGCAGCGGTGCGTCCAGCGATCTGCGGCGCTGGCTTACCCGCGACCCCCAACTGCGCGGTCGTGTGGGGCGGGAGGCGGCGGCCGAACCCGCGGCCGGGACAATGGGCGCGATGGCCGAACTGCTGCCCGTGCTGCTCGCCCCCGGCGGGCTGACCGCCGCGCTCGCGGCAGCGGTCGTGGCCTGGTTCCAAAATCGCCGCGGCAACCAGACCGTCACCATCACCCGGCCCGACGGGACGCAGGTCACGGTCACCTCCGAACGGGTGCGGGGCCTGACCGCGGAGGGCGCGGGTGACCTCGCCCAGCGGGTCGCGGAGGCACTTCAGCAGAGCCCACCGACAACGGGACCGGAGCCGGCTCCGGCACGGGACCAGCAACGGAACCGGGGATGAGCCCGCGGGAGCAGCCGACCGTGAGCGGCCTGGCCGGGCCCCACGCGTACGCCGTCGTCGTCGGCACCGGACGGCACCCCCAGGGCTCCGGACTGCCGGACCTTCCCGGTGCCCGGCGGTCCGCCGCGGCTATGGCCGAAGTCCTGGGTTCCGTCTGCGGGATGAATCCCGACCACATCCAGCTGCTCACCGACCCGGCCAATCCGACCGACGTGCTGGCCGCCGTCGAACGGGCCACGACCCGGGTGCCGGAGGACGGCATCGTCGTCTTCTTCTTCGCCGGCCACGGTCTCCTCGGCCCGCAGGACGGGCTGTACCTGGCGACCGCGGCGAGCGCTTCAGCGGACAGCACGGCGTACGCCGTCCCGTACGACGAGGTCAGAAAGGCGCTGAGCGCCTCACCAGCCAGTCCCGTGGTCATTTTGGACTGCTGCTTCTCCGGGCTCGCCGAGGTGGCATCCCAGGGCGCTCGGCGTGATCCGTACCTCGCCGCACGCCCGGTCGGCAGTTTCCTGCTGACATCCGCCACCTACTACGCCGCGTCCTTCGCCCCCGAAGGCGCGCGATACACGCTGTTCAGCGGTGAGCTGCTGCGGCTGCTCACGGAAGGGGACACGGCAGGTCCGAAACGGTTCACACTCGCCGATCTCTACCGCCATCTCGACCAGAGGTTCCATGGCGGCCCGGCACGCCCCCACGCCGACGGAGTGGGCCGCGTGGGCGACCTCGTCGTCGCCCCCAACCCGAGGTACGCGCCCGCGCCAGAGGCAGAGCCCTTACCCCACGAGAGCGGCGGAGTCTGTCCGTATCCGGGTATGCGGCCCTTCCTGCCCGAGGAACGTCACCTCTTCTTCGGCCGCGCCGAGCTGACCCGCGCACTTCTCGAGCGCGTCGCGCCCACCGCGCCGCCCGGCCCCGTCGTACTGGTCGGCCCCTCGGGGGCGGGCAAGTCCTCGCTGCTGAGGGCCGGGCTGGGAGCGTCGCCGGACGTTCGCCGTCCCGTACTGCTGCTCCCGGCCCCGGGACCGGCGCCGTTCCGGGAACTCGTCGCCCAGTGGGCGGACGCGGTCGGCCGGCCCTTCGGGGAAACCGCCGCCGAGTTGGGGGCCGGGCGGTTCCCCACCCCGCCGGGCGACACCCATCGAGCACCGGGCGTGCTGATCGTCGACCAGTTGGAGGAAATCTTCACGCAGTGCCAGGACCCGGAAGAACGGGACCTGTTCATCCGCGCGGTGTCCGTGAGGAGGGAGGGCGGCCCTCGTATCGTCCTGGGCCTGCGCGCCGACTACTACGGGCACTTCCTGCGCGACCCCCGGCTCTCCCGGATCATACGGGACGGGCAGTTCACCGTGGCGCCGATGACCGACGACCAACTGCTGTCCGTCATACGCGGCCCCGCCGACCACGCCGGTCTCCACCTGGAGGACGGGCTAGCCGAACTGCTCCTGCGGGACCTGCGGGAACAGGACACCAGCATCGGTGGCGACACCATCGCGCTCCCCTTCCTCGCCCACGCCCTTCAGGAAACCTGGACACGACGCCGAGACGGTCGCATGACGGTCTCCGGCTACCATGCCACCGGTGGCATTCGCGGTTCGGTGGCCCAGACCGCCGAGCGAGTGCACGCCTCCCTCGAGCCTGCCGACCGGCCCGCCCTGCGCGCACTGCTGCTGCGCCTGGTGCACCTGGTCGGGGCCGAGGGCAAGGCGGTACGTCGCCGGGTGCGTACCGAGGACCTGGTCGCCGCGTCGGACGAACGCGACCGGCAGCGCAATACGGCCCTGCTCCGCGGACTCGTCGAGGCGCGCCTCGTCGTGGTCGACGACGACCGGGCCCAGCTGTGTCATGACTCGCTGCTGTACGGCTGGCCCGCGCTGCGGTCCTGGATCAACGAGAACCTGGAGGCGCTGCTCGCCCATCGGAGCCTGGCGGAGGCGGCCGACGCCTGGGACGAGGCGGGCAGGCCGCCGAGCGGTCTCTACACCGGCAAGCATCTGACGGCCGTACAGAACAGGTTCGAGGACGGCGGGCGGATCCTGGAACTGCGCGGGGTGGAGCGGGACTTCCTCGCCGCGAGCGTATCGGCGCGCCGACGTGGCGCGGTCCGCCTCCGCACCGGAGTGTCCCTGCTGATCGCTTTGGCTCTGGTGCTCGGCGTCGCGATCGTACGGGCCGACCGCGCCTCGGACGACGCGGAGCACAGGAAGGCCGTGGAGACCGCCCAGGAACTGGTGGCCCGCGCCGATGAACTGCGCGAGCGCGATCCCCTGACGGCCTTTCAGCTCAGCCTGGCCGCCTACCGGATGGCGCGGATTCCGGAGACGAGGGCCGGTCTCTACGCCTCCTCCGTGGCCCGCAGGCAGGTGGTGCTGACGGCAGCCCCCCGCGTGGTGCTCAACCTGGCGTTCAGCCCCGACGGGCGGGGGCTGGCGGCCACGTTGCGGCGAGGAGAGGAGAAGAGCGGCGAGCCCGGGCAACTGGCGCTGTGGGACCTGCGCTCCACGGTCGGCTCACGACCGGCGGCCGTTGTGCCGCTCGGTGAATACGCCGATGGCAACGCGACACTCGCCCACCATCCTCGAAAGCCCGTCGTCGCGGTCCAGAACGCCAGGCGACTCACCGTGTGGGACGTCTCGGACCTGAAAGCGCCCAGGAAGCTGGCGGAGCGGTCCATGCCGTCGCACACCACCTTCTCGCTGGCGTTCAGTCCCGATGGACGCACCCTGGCCGCCGGGAGGAAGGGCGGCCTGGTGCGGCTCTGGGACCTGACCGATCCGGCCCGGCCGGTGTCCCGCCGGGAGATGAAGGCGGCGAATACGGACGTGATCTCCATAGCCTTCAGCCGCGATGGCCGGTATCTGACCACCGGAAACGGGAGATCGGATGAGCCGGGGAAGGAGACGGCCTCCCGCCCGGCCAGCGTGCGCATATGGGATGTCCGCGATCCGGCGCGGCCAGTGCTGCGTGACACCGCCGAGGCGCCCTCGGTGACTGCGGTCGCCTATCACCCCAAACGGGATCTGATCACCGCCGTGGGCGCCGATGGCCTGCGGTGGTGGTCGGTCGGGCCAGGCGGCAAGCTGACAGCGTTCGCCAGGGAGCAGTACGAGGCCCTGTGGGGCGAGGGCAGCCCGTCCCTGGCCTTCCGGCCGGACGGAAGGGTGCTGGCCGCGGCTGACAACAAGGGCACATCCGCGCTGGTGCGGCAGGTGGGAAACGCCTTCCGCATGTGGGAGTTCGGCACCGCGCCGGGCTCCAAACCGGTCCCGGGGAGGGAATTCCGATTCCACGAGTCGGATGTGCTTCCCTCCCTCAGCCCCGACGGCACGCTGCTCGCCCTCGGCGGCACCCGCGGCACTGTCGAGCTCTGGGACATCCGGGACATCCACCGGCCACGAAGGCGCGGCGAGATGACGGTACCCCTCCGTGCGCTCGAGGGGATCCTGTGGTGGCTGGACAACCGGACGCTGGCGGTGGGGGAGAGGAACGACCTGCGGCTGTGGGACGTCGGCGACCCGGCACGGCCCGCGAAGGCCGCCCTGATCAAGGACGCCTATCTCTACTCAGGTGCGGCCTACATCCGCTCCGCACAGATCCTGATGACCGAGGAGTCAGGGGGCCAGCTGCGTCTGTGGGACATGTCCGACATGAAGCACCCGGTCGAGGGCGACCGGCTTCCCGCCGCCCCCACCAACTACTTCCAGCTGAAGCGGAACGAATTGGCCACCGTGCTCGACAGCGGACAGGTGCTCGTCTGGGACGTGACGGATCCACGTGACGTCCGCCGCCTGGACAGTCTGCGGCTGGAGCGGGAGGTCACCTCGGTCACCACCAGCCCGGACGGCCAGTGGGTGATGACCGAGAAGTCGTACCGGCTCTGGAAGGCCCGCGATACCGGCCGGTGGGAGACCCCGGCATACACCGACCTGCCCTTCGCGGAGCAGGCCCGATTCCTGCCGGGCAAGCGTCCCCGTCTCCTCGTCAAGCCCGGTGGTTCGAGCGGATCCAGCGGCGGGTCACAGACGTTCCTGCTGGACCTCGACCCCGACGCGGTGTATGAGCGACTGTGCCGGACGCGCCCCGCGAACATCGGAAAGGCGAAGTGGAACGAACTGTTCCCGCACCTGGCGTACCGGCGCTCCTGCGCGCACTGATGTGCCGGGCGCGGGCCTCGTTCATAGGCGGAGTTCGTGTCGGCCCGTCCGGCGGGTGTGCCGGTGGGGGTGCCGCGGCTGGTTCTGTCAGGCGCCGACGGCTTCCAGCAGGAGATGGAGGTCGTGGGCGGCCTCGGCGGTGGACAGGGCGGCGATGGCGAGGACCGTGGCTGTCGCGGCGGCGAGGGCGGGGTGGCGGCCGAACGGGGGAGCGAGGAGGGCGGCGACGCGGCGGGGCACGGGCCCGGCGGCGGCGAGTGGGGTGCGGCGGCCGAGGATGGCCAGGGCGGCACCCGGGGTGCGGGCCGGGACCTGGTGGGCGGCGAGGGCCGCCTTGCCGACGGTGCGGGCGACGCGCTCGCGGTCGCCGGTGGCGGTGGCCGCGTTCTCGTCGGCCCACCGTTCGATGGTGTACGTCACGGCCGTGGCGAGGGGGCGTAGCAGGGGGTTGGCGGCGGCGCCGAGTTGGGCTAGGGCGACGAAGGCGTAATGGTGGGCCGTCAGGTGGGCGCGTTCGTGGGCGAGCAGGATCTGGCGCTCGGTCTCGTCCAGGGTGTGCAGCATGCCGGTGGAGACGACGACGCGGCCGGGCAGGCCGGGGATCGCGAAGGCGTTGGGGGCCTCGTCATCGATCACGACCAGGCCGTCTTCGGCGGACATGCAGGCCGCTTCCAGGGCGGCGGTGGCCAGGGTGTGGGCGCGCCGCCAGAGCATGCGGGCGGCCATGAGGACGGCGGCGCCGAGCAGGAGGCCGGCGATCAGGGCGACGGACAGTTCGGCGGGGTCGTCGCGCTGCGCGGCGTGGGCCGACCAGTGGCCGAGGCCGGCCAGCTGGGGGAAGCGGATCAGTCCGGTGATGGCCAGCAGGCCCAGTGAGATGGTGGTCGCCGTGCCCAGGACGAGGGCCGAGGCGGTGAGCAGCCAGGTCGCCAGGCGGGGTTCGCATCGCTCCGCCAGGGGGCGTGCTCCGAGGGGAGCGAGCAGCGAGAGCAGCAGCGGGATGTAGACGGCGATGCGCATCTCGGCGGCCTCTTCCTACTGGTCGGGGTCGAGTCCTACTGGTCGGGGTCGAGCAGTTGGCGTAGCAGGTCCGCGTCGTCGGTGGACAGCTCGTCGGCGAAGCGGGCGAGGACGTCCTGGCGGTCGGACCGCTCCTCCAGGACGGAGCGCATGCGGCGGGCGGCGAAGCCGGGGTCGTCGGTCACGGGGGCGTAGGCGTGGGCCCGGCCGCGCGGCGTGCGGGTGAGCAGTTGCTTGGTGTGCATGCGGGTGAGGATCGTCAACACGCTGTTGTAGGCCAGCCCGCTGCCGAGACGTTCGGTGACCTCGCGGGGGGTCAGCGCGCCGTCGGCCCGCTGCAGCAGTTCGAGGATCTCGGCCTCGCGTGCACCGTTGGGCCGCTTCGGGCCGTGTCCTGGCGTGCGGATGCCCATGGATTTGGCGTCCCTTCGCTCATCTCCTACACTCGTGTAGGACTCCTACACCGGTGTAATAGTCGCTGTCTCCCAAGTGTGCCATGCGCTCGTACCCGCCAGAGCTCTGGCCTGGGCGGCGCACGGCCGGAAAGGACCCCGCGGTGCCCTTGGCTCTCGATCCGCTGGATGCCGCCGAACCGCTGACAGCGGATCGCGCGGTGGGTGGTGTCCTCCTGGTGCTGTTCGCCGGGACCGGGCCGCTGACCGGCTTCGCCCTGATCGGCTTCGCCCTGACTGGCCTCGCCCTGACCGGCCTCGCCCTGATAGGCCCGCCCGGCGCCAAGGGGAGCGCCAAGTGAAGATCACCTTCCTGATCCACAACGTGTACGCGATCGGCGGCACCATCCGCACCACGCTCAATCTCGCCGCCGCGCTCGCCGACCGGCACGAGGTGACGATCGTGTCGATGGCCCGCCACCGCACCCGCCCGCGGTTCGTCATCGATCCCCGGGTGACGGTGGTGCCCCTGGTCGACCTACGGGAGAACAGCGCGGACGAGGACGACCCGCTGCTGCACCGGCCGGCCGAGGTCTTCCCCACCGCCGAGAAGCGGTACAAGCAGTACAGCCGCCTCACCGACCAGCGGGCGCGGGAGTACCTGCGGAGCTGCGACGCGGACGTGATCATCGGCACCCGGCCGGGCATCAACGTCTACCTGGCCCGCTTCGCCCCGTCCCGGGCGCTGCGCATCGCCCAGGAACACCTCACCCACGACATGCACACCAAGAAGTTGCGCGCCCAACTCGCCCGGGACTATCGCGACCTGGATGCCGTGGTCACCACGACCGACGCCGACGCGACCGTCTACCGGGCGAAGATGCGGCTGCCGGGCGTGCGGATCCTGCCCATCCCCAACGGCGTGCCCGACCCTGGCCTGCCGCCCTCCGACGGCGGCGCCCCCGTCATGCCGCGGCCGGACGCCTGGTCCGCGCCAAACGCTTCGACCTGCTCATCGAGGCATTCACCGAGGTCGCCGCCAAGCACCCCGACTGGTCGCTGCGCGTTTACGGCGCGGGCACCGACAAGGAGCGGCTCCAGCGGCAGATCGAGGAGCAGGGTCTGGGCGGCCGGGCGGCGCTGATGGGCGCCGTGTCCCCGATCGAGGCCGAGTTCGCGAAGGCGTCGATCGTCGCCTCCGCCTCCGACGCGGAGTCCTTCGGCATGACGCTGGTCGAGGCGATGCGCTGCGGCATACCGGTGGTCGCCACCGACTGCCCGCTCGGCCCCGCCGAGATCATCAACGACGGCGTCGACGGCCGCCTGGTCCCCATGGGCGACCGGCAGGCGCTGGCCGCCGCGCTGAGCGACCTGATCGCCGACGAGCCCGGCCGCCGCCGCATGGGCGAGGCCGCCCGCGCCGCTGCCCACCGCTTCGACCCGGTCCATGTGGCCCACGCCTACGAGGAACTGTTCGGCGACCTCGCCGCCACGCGTTCCGCCCGTGCCTGGGAGCGCCGCAAGGCCCGCTGGCGCAACCGGGCGGGCCGGGCCCTGCGCCGTCTGCGCCGCTGACCCCCATCCCGCCGACCGCGGTCGCCCGCGCCGTGGCCCCTAGCGGGCACCGCCCGCTCCATCCACCACAGAAACGGATCCAGATGAGTGCCATCAGCATCGGCCAGGCGGCCGTCCTCGGCATCGTCGAAGGCATTACGGAGTTCCTCCCCGTCTCCTCCACCGGCCACCTGAAGATCACCGAAGGGCTGATGGGCATCCCGGTCGACGACACCTCCGTGGTCGGCTTCACCGCCGTCATCCAGGTCGGCGCGATCGCCGCGGTCCTGGTGTACTTCTTCAACGACATCGTGCGGATCGTCTCCGCGTGGGGCCGCGGACTCGCCCACCGCGAACAGCGGTACCACCACGACTACAAGCTCGCCTGGTGGGTCATCTACGCCACCATCCCGATCGTGATCGTGGGCCTGGCCGCGAAACCCCTCATCGAGGGCCCGCTCGCATCCCTGTGGGTGGTCGCCGGCTCCCTCATCGTCGGGTCCGGCGTGATGTGGGTGGCCGACCAGATGGGCCGCCACAAGCGCGGCGAGGACGACACCGGCTTCAAGGACGCCATGCTGGTCGGCTGCTCGCAGATCCTCGCGCTGCTCTTCCCCGGCTTCTCACGCTCCGGCGCCACCATGTCCACCGCGCTCATCCTCGACCTGGACCGGGTGGCCGCCACCCGCCTGTCCTTCTTCCTCGGCATTCCGGCGCTGACCGGCGCGGGCCTGTACGAGCTGAAGGACGCCGTCGGCGCCGGGGTCGGCACCGCCTCCCTCGTGGTGGGCACCGCTGTCTCGTTCGTGGTCGCCTACGCCTCCATCGCCTGGCTGCTGAGGTTCGTCGCCAAGCACTCCTTCAACGCCTTCGTCATCTACCGCATCGCCATCGGCCTGCTGCTGTTCGGCCTGCTGGGTACCGGGGTGCTCACCGCATGATCGCTCCGCGTACGGTCATCCGCCCGCCACGCCGGGTTCCGTGGCCGGCGCTGGTCGCCCTCGCCTATGCGGCGGCCCAACTCGCCCTTGTGGTCCCGCACCTGGGGCTGGGCTGGGACGAAACGGTGTACCTCTCCCAGGCCGACCCGCACCGCCCGGCGGCGTACTTCAGCGCCCCGCGCTCGCGCGGCATCAGCCTGCTGGCCGCCCCCGTCCTCGCCGTCACCGACTCCACCACCGTGCTCCGGGTCGTCCTGGCGCTGCTGTCCGCCGCCGCCCTGTACGCGGCCTACCGCGTCTGGCGGCCGCTGCTCGGCCCCGGGCGGACCGCGCTGGCCGCGCTGCTGTTCGCCGGCCTGTGGACCACCGTCCTCTACGGGCCGCAGGCCATGCCCAACCTGTGGGTGGCCCTGTCCGCGGTGGCGGCCGTCGGCTGGTTCCTGCGTGCCGCACACGCCCCTGCGGGGCGGCGGGCCCCGCTCGGCCTGGGCGCCATGGTCGCGGCCGCCACCTGCTTCCGCTTCTCCGACGGCATCTGGCTCGCCCTGCCCCTGCTCGCGGCGTGCGCGATCGTCCCGGCCCGGCGGCGACCGGCACCCGCGCTCGCCGTGGTCGGCGGGTTCGCCGTGGGTGCCGCCGAGTGGGTCGCGGAGGCGTACGCGCGCTGGGGCGGGGTCGGCGCCCGGCTGCACCTCTCCAGCACCACCGAGGGCGGCATGGGTACGCACTGGGCGGGCGGCATGGCATGGCGCAGCCTCAACGGCCCCCTGCTCTGTCGCCCCTGCCGCGTCCCGCTCACCCACCCCGAACTCACCCTGTGGTGGCTGGCCCTGCCCGTCCTCGCCCTCATCGCCTGCGTCCTGGCCTGGCGCGCCCGGCGCGACGCGGTCGTCTTGCTCCCCATCGCCTGCGCCGCCACGCTGAGCGTCCCCTACCTGCTGCTCATCGACTACTCCGCGCCGCGCTTCCTGCTGCCCGTCTACGCCCTGCTCTCCCTTCCGCTCGCCGCCCTGGCCGCACACTCCGCGCAGGCCATCCGCCCGCCCCGCGCCCGCGCCCTGGCCGCCGGGCTGGCGGCCGCGCTGCTCGCCCTGCACCTGTCCGCGCAAGTCGGGGTCCTCGGCCACAACACGGCCGACGCCCGCGCCGCCGCCGACCGCTACCGCACCGCCGCCCGCGACCTGCGCCGCCTCGGGCTCACCCCGCCCTGCCTGGTCAGCGGCGCGCACGCCCCGCCCATCGGCTACGACGCCGGCTGCGCCTCGGCCAACGTCGGCGGCAACAACCGGGACACCACCGCACACGCCCTGCTGCGCCGTGCCACCCGCGAACCCGCCGCCGCCCTCGCCAGGACCCGCTCCGGCCCTCCCCACTACGCCCGCACCTGGGCCCCCCACCGCCTGCCGGGCACCGGCCTCACCGCCTACGTATCACCCACTCCGACGCGGACACCCCGGTGGTGGGGGGCTCGGGTGCGGAGCCCGTCAACGCCGTGACAGCGACTCACTCGGCCATGGCGTTGCACAGAGTGCCACTATGGATACCGTGAGTATGTGATCGCCTTGCGGGTCCGTCCCGTGTTCACCGGGTGTCCCGGCCGTGCTGCCCTGCTGCTCGGCCTTGTTGTGCTGATGGCAGTCCATCTGGCGGGCGCGGTGCACGGTGCCGCCTTCGAGGGGCCCGATGTCCGTCTCGCCGCCGTCGAGTCCGCCCACTCCGCGCGGCACACCTCGCCCGCGGGCGGGCATGAGCACGAGCACGAGGCGCACGGGCACATCGATCACGCCGTGGACCGGCCCCGGGGGTCCGCGCACCCTGACGACCTGGGCACCGGCCCGGCCGATGACGGGCTGGAGCTGTTCCCCTGCCGGCCGGTGAGGCCCGCCGCGTGTCCGGCGGGCCGCCCGGCGGGCCACTCCGCGGGGGCCGCC
Source organism: Streptomyces sp. 5-10 (assembly GCF_014712245.1). NCBI lineage: Bacteria > Bacillati > Actinomycetota > Actinomycetes > Kitasatosporales > Streptomycetaceae > Streptomyces > Streptomyces sp. 5-10. The sequence goes on along the minus strand of NZ_JACVYG010000003.1, from coordinate 66,246 downwards.
GCCCCACAGGGGCGGTCCACTCTCGCACTCCACTGCGTCTGGCGGGTGTAGGCGCGGCCCGCACGTCCTGACCGGGCCGCGCCTGCCACATGTCTCACAGGCGGCGGTCCGTGGTGAGGCGTGCCCGCATGCCCCCGACCCGACCGCACCGTGCCCCGCCCCGACGCGGGGCCCGTAGGAGCTGTACGACCATGGATCTCCCGCTGCTCGAACTCTTCTTCCCCGGGGTACGCACCACCGCCCCCGCGATCGCCAGACGCCCGGCCCAACTCGTGGGCAACACCCCGGTGCTGTGGATCGACGAGCCGTTCGCCCCGCCCGGGCGCGGCTTCTTCGCCAAGCTCGAGGGCGCCAACCCCGGCGGCATCAAGGACCGGCCCGGTCTGCACATGGTGCGCGAGGCCCGGCGCCGTGGCGAGCTCGCGCCCGGCGCCCCCGTCGTCGAATCCTCCAGCGGCACCCTCGGCCTCGGCCTGGCGCTGGCCGGGCTGACCTACGGTCACCCGGTCACCGTCGTCTCGGACCCCGGTATGGAACCGGCCGTGGTGCGGCTGCTGACCTCCCTCGGCGCCCGTGTCGAACAGGTGGCGGCCCCGCACCCCGAAGGCGGCTGGCAGCAGGCCCGCCGCGAGAAGGTCGGCGAACTGCTGGACCGGGCCCCGGGCGCCTACTGCCCGGACCAGTACCACAACCCCGACAACGTCGCCGCCTACCGCCCGCTGGCCACCGAGCTGATCGCCCAACTGGGCCGTATCGACGTCCTGGTGGCCGCCGTGGGCACCGGCGGACACTCCGCCGGTACCGCCGCGGTGCTGCGCGAATCCTTCCCCGGCCTCACGGTGATCGGGGTGGACGCGGTCGGGTCGACCATTTTCGGCCAGCCCGCGAGGGCGCGGCTGATGCGGGGACTCGGCTCCAGTATCTACCCCACCAACGTGGACTACTCGGCGTTCGCCGAGGTCCACTGGGTGGGCCCGGCCGAAGCGGTGTGGGCCTGCCGCCGGCTGGCCCGCCGTCACCGCGTCTCCGGAGGCTGGAGCGTGGGCGCGGTGGCGCTGGTCGCGGGCTGGGTGGCGCGTATGGTGCCCGCCGGTGCCCGGGTCGCGGCCATCTTCCCCGACGGGCCGCACCGCTATCTGGAGACCGTGTACAACGACGCCTGGTGTCGCGAGCACGACCTGCTGGACCACGCGCCGCCCACCGAACCGGACGAGATCATCGAGCCGGACGCGCGTGTGGTCACCCGCTGGACCCGCTGCACCCGGGTCCGGGACCCGCTCGGCCGGGACCGCGCACCCCTCGACGACCGGGCCGGGGCGGGTGCGCGATGAAGGGGCCGCGGGCCCAGGTGGCCTCCTTCGACCGCGGCGCACGGCTGCTGATGGTCAACCAGTTCGCCATCAACCTCGGCTTCTACATGCTGATGCCCTATCTGGCCGACCACCTCGCCCACGGTCTGGGGCTGGCCGCCTGGGCGGTCGGCCTCGTCCTGGGCGTCCGTAACCTCTCCCAGCAGGGCATGTTCCTCATCGGCGGCACCCTGGCCGACGCCTGCGGCTGCAAGCCGATGATCCTGGCCGGATGCGCCCTGCGCACGGTGGCCTTCGCCCTGCTCGGGCTGGTCGACACGCTGCCCGCGCTGATCGTGGCCTCCGCCGCCACCGGCCTGGCCGGAGCCCTGTTCAACCCGGCGGTGCGCGCCTATCTGGCCGCTGAGGCGGGAGAGGAACGGCGGGTTGAGGCGTTCGCCACCTTCAACGTCTTCTACCAGGCGGGCATCCTGGTCGGCCCGTTGGCCGGGCTGGCCCTGCTGAGCTGGGACTTCCGCGCGGTGTGCGCGGCGTCCGCGGCCATCTTCGGCCTCCTCGCCCTGCTCCAGGCCCGTGCCCTGCCCGCCCGTCCACCGGCCGCCGGTCGCGGTGCGGAACCGGCGTGGCGGGCGGTGGCCGCCGACTGGCGCGCCATCGCGGCCAACCGGCCCTTCCTGCTGTTCGCCGCCGCGATGACCGGCTCGTATGTGCTGGCCTTCCAGGTCTACCTCGCGCTCCCGCTCCGAGCCAGGGAACTGTTCGGCACCCACACCGGCGAGGTCACCGGAGCGGTCTTCGCCGTCTCGGCCCTCGCGGCGCTCGCGGGTCAGCTGAGGCTCACCGCCTGGGCCAAGCGGAACCTTCCCGGGCCACGGGCCATCGTCTACGGACTGGTCCTGATGGGATCCGCCTTCGTACCGCCACTGGTCGTACCCGACGGTGGCAGGACCGGACTGGTGGCGGGGGCCGCAGGGCTCACCGTGTGCGCGGCGCTGCTGGCCTGGGGCGGGGCGCTGCTCTACCCGTTCGAGATGGACACCATCGTCCGGCTCGCGGGCGACCGGCTGGTCGCCACGTACTACGGCGCCTACAACACGGCCTCCGGTATCGCCATCTCGCTGGGCAACCTCGCCGTCGGCGCCCTCTTCGACACCGGTGTGCCATGGCTGCCGTGGGCGGCCATGGCGGCCACCGGCCTGGGGTGCGCGGCCGCGGTGGCGGGCCTGCACCGCACCGGCCGCCTCACCCCGGCCCCGGCCCCGGTGCCGGTACCGGGGTGACAGCGCCGGGCCGGGCGGTGGGATCGTTACGATCCGGACCCACCGCCCGGCCCGGGCGGCGACTCGTTGACGGCCCTACGCGTGGTCGCGGGCGCTCCGCCAGGCCGCGTCGCGCAGCAGGCGCAGGCCGTTGAGGCCGACGATGACGGTGGAGCCCTCGTGCCCGGCGACACCCAGCGGCAGCGGCAGCGTGCCGACCAGGTCCCAGACGACCAGGCCGGTGATGAACACCCCGGCGATCACCAGGTTCTGCACGACCAGGCGGCGGGCGCGACGGGAGAGGGAGACGGCGGTGGGGATGGTGGCGAGTTCGTCCCGGACGACGACGGCGTCGGCGGTCTCCAGGGCGAGGTCGGAGCCCGCTCGTCCCATGGCCACGGCCGTATGGGCGGCCGCCAGGGCGGGCGCGTCGTTCACGCCGTCGCCGACGACCAGTACCTTGCGGCCCGCGCCCTCCAGCTCCTTGACCGCGGTGACCTTGTCCTGGGGCAGCAGCCCGGCGCGGACGTCGGCGATGCCGACCTCGGCCGCCAGCAGGCGGGCGGCGCGAGGGTTGTCCCCGGTCAGCAGCACCGGGGCGGTGCCCGTCAGCGTGGTCAGCGCGGCGACGGTGGCGGTGGCGTCCTCGCGCAGGCCGTCGGCGATGCCGAGCACACCGACGGCCGAGCCGTCGACCTCCACCAGGACGGCGGTACGGCCGGTCTCTTCCAGCCGCGTCGCCAAGGCGGTAGCGGGGTGGTCGGGGTGCGGCTCCCGCAGGCGGCCGGGGCTGCCCACCGCGACGGTGCGCCCGTCGACCGTGGCGGTCACGCCCGTACCCGGGGTCGAGGCGAAGTCCCAGGCCGCAGGCAGCTCCAGACCACGCTTCCGGGCGGCATCGGCGACGGCCCGGGCCAGTGGGTGCTCGCTGGGGTGCTCGGCGGCCGCCGCCAGGGTCAGCAGGGCCTCCTCGGTCAGGCCCGAGTGGTCGAGCGGGCACACGTCGGTGACTCGAGGGGTGCCCTCGGTCAGGGTGCCCGTCTTGTCGAGGGCCACGGCGTCGACCTGGCCGAGCCGTTCCATGACCACGGCCGACTTGATGAGCACACCGTGGCGCCCGGCGGTGGCGATGGCGGACAGCAGGGGCGGCATGGTCGCCAGCACCACGGCGCACGGAGAGGCGACGATCATAAAGGTCATCGCCCGCAGCAGGGTCGGCTGCAGCGCCGCGCCGAAGAGCAGCGGCACCGCGAACAGTGCCAGGGTGGCGGCCACCATGCCCAGCGAATAGCGCTGTTCCACCTTCTCGATGAACAGCTGGGTGGGGGCCTTCGTCTCCGAGGCCTCCTCCACCATCCGCACGATCCGCGCGATCACCGAGTCCGCCGGATCGCGCTCGACCCGCACGGTCAGCGCGCCGGTGCCGTTGAGCGTGCCGGCGAACACTTCGTCACCGGCCGCCTTGGCCACCGGCAGCGGTTCCCCGGTGATCGTGGCCTGGTCGACCTCGCTCGCGCCCTCCCGTACCCGGCCGTCCGCGCCGACCCGCTCCCCGGGACGTACGAGGATCACATCGCCCACCGTCAGCTGTTCGGTGGGCACCGTCTCCTCGGCGCCGTCCCCGGACAGCCGGGTGGCGGTGGCCGGGGCCAGGTCGAGCAGACCACGCACCGAGTCCGCGGTCCGCGCGGTGGCGATGGCCTCCAGCGCCCCCGAGGTGGCGAAGATGACGATCAGCAGCGCCCCGTCCAGCACCTGCCCGAGCGCGGCCGCGCCGAGCGCGGCGACCACCATCAGCAGGTCGACGTCCAGGGTCCTGTCCTTGAGCGCCCGCAATCCGGCCCATCCCGGCTCCCAGCCGCCGGTGAGGTAGGTGAGGGCGTAGAGCGGCCCCCACGCCCATGCCGGTGCGCCGAGCAGCTGGAGTGGCAGCGCGATCAGGAACAGCACCAGGGCGGCCGTCGCCCAGCGGGCCTCGGGCAGGGCGAAGATCCGCGTCCGGCGCCTGGGCGCCACTGGGTCACGGACCGCCCCGGGCGGCGGAACCGGGCGGGTGAGGGTCGATGACATGGCAGGCGGCGTCCTTCGGGGAGGCGGCAATGGGCTCGTCCTCCTCCACGGTACAGGACCAAATGAACAGATCTTCATGTATTCCTGAACGGGCCGGTAGGCTGGACGCATGGGTCATGGAGCCGCACCCGCCGCTGACAACGCCGTACCGCGCGCCCGCCTGGACGCCGGCAGCGCCCCGAGGGTCGCCGCCACGCTGCAGGCGCTGGCGACGCCATCCCGCCTGCTGATCCTGGCCCGGCTGCGGGAGGGGCCCTTGCCGGCCACCGAACTGGCCGCCGCGGTCGGGATGGAGCAGTCCGCGTGCTCCCACCAGTTGAGGCTGCTGCGCAACCTCGGCCTGGTCGTGGGCGTCCGCGAGGGCCGCTCGGTGGTGTACTCGCTGTACGACAACCATGTCGCCGAACTGCTGGACCAGGCCCTCTACCACGTTGAGCACCTGCGACTGGGGCTGAGCGACGCGCCGGCCGAGTCGGCCGGGGACGTGGACGGGATATCCGCGCCGCTCTGAGCTGAGAGTCCGCGGGTGAGCGCTGGATCGTCCGCGCCAGGGCGTCCGACTCGTTCACGAGCGTCAGAGCCTCGGCACCTGTGCGGGGGTGACGGTCACGAAGCCGCGCCGGTCAGGGCGAGGAATTCGCCGCGCGAGCGGGCGTCGGAGCGCAGCAGCCCGAGCAGGGTGGAGGTCATGGTGCTCGATCCGGTGGCCTGGACGCCGCGCAGAGTCATACAGGAGTGCTCCGCCTCGATCACCACACCGACGCCCTTGGGCTCCAGATGGGTCTGCAGCCAGTCGGCGACCTGCTTGGTCAGGCGTTCCTGGACCTGTGGGCGGCAGGCGAAGTGCTCGACGACCCGGGCCAGCTTCGACAGGCCCAGGATGCGGCCGCCGGGCAGGTAGCCGACGTGCGCGGTGCCCACGAACGGCAGCAGATGGTGTTCGCACACCGACCGGACGGGGATGCGGCGGGCCAGGACGAGTTCGTCGTAGCCCTCGTCGTTGGGGAAGGTGGTCAGGTCGAAGGGGCGCGGGCTGAACAGTTCGGCATATGCGCGGGCCATCCGGCCCGGTGTGCCGCGCAGGCTCTCCGACGCGGTGGAGATGCCCAGGGCGTTGAGGAACTGGCCGGCCGCGGCTTCCGCGGCGGCCAGGTCGATGACGCCGGACTCGTGGACCACCCGCAGGGCGGGGCCCGCGGGTGCCGGCTCCTCCTGGTCGTGCGGGTGTATTCGGGCGGCGGCGTGGGGCGCGAGCTCGGTCATGTCAGCTGCCACCGTTGTCCAGAGCCGTGAGCAGGGCGAGGACGTTGTCCATGGGGAACTCCCGAGATGAGCCATGTCGAGGGCAGCCGGACACTCCTGGCTCCCCAACGAGTTTCGCCAATGAATCTTGGTCTTATTGAGGTGGCGCGTCAAGCCAAGCAGAGCAGTGAGCTCAAAGGGCGCTTCTGCCTATGTGAGTGGGCGTTATCGTGCTCTGGTGGCTTCTGACTCGACCCCGCCTGTCGATGCGGTCCATACCGCCATCGACTCCGTCAGCGTCCTGAGCGAGGACTCGCGGCGGCGCATGTTCGTCTTCATCCGGCGTGCCGGCCGTGCCGTCACCCGTGACGAGGCCGCCGCGAGCGTCGGCATCTCCCGCAAGCTGGCCGCCTTCCACCTCGACAAGCTCGTCGATGCCGGCCTGCTGCGCGCCCGCTACGAAACGCCCGGCGGGATGCGGAAGGTCGGCAGACGGCCGAAGGTGTACGAACCCACCGACGCTCAGATCACGGTCAGCATCCCCGAGCGGCGCCATGAACTCTTGGCGGACCTCCTCCTGGACGCCGTCCTCACCGAGGGGGCCGACGAAAACGCGGCGCAGGCGGCGGTGCGGACCGCCGAGCAGCGCGGTCGGCGGATGGGCGAGACCGCGCGGGACGAGACCCGCCCGGGCCGCCTGGGCCCCGAGCGCGGGCTGACCGTCTGTGAGCGCCTGCTGGATGAGTACGGCTATGAACCCGTCCGGGAAGCCCCCACCGAACTCCGGCTGCGCAACTGCCCGTTCCACCCGCTGACCGCGAAGGCCCCCGAATTGGTGTGCGGCATGAACCGTGCTTTCCTCGCCGGCTACCTCAACGGCCTCGAGGTCAGCGGGGTCCGGGCCGTGCTGGCTCCCGAGCCCGGGGAATGCTGTGTGCGGCTGGGCCCGAGCGACGCCGATCGTGGGACACCATGATCCGTCGGAGCGCCGTTCAGCCGACCGGCCTCACAGGCGGTACCGTCGTCGAAGGGCGGCCCACTGGCCCGGTCAATGATCAGCGGGGCCAGCGGGCGGCGGCCGGTTTCACCGGCAGGGTGATCCCTCGGAGCGGTCTGGCGGGCTGGCGGACTAGAACAGGCGGTTCAGACGGAGCGACAGGTAGCAGCCGCCGGCGCGGCCGTCGGTGTCGTCGCCCACCGTCACGGGGGTGCCTTCATAGACCGTGTCCCAGCTGCCCTGCGGAATGTAATTCTTGCACTGCCCCGAGGCGTCGCGTCCGCCATCGCCGTACCACTGCACGTTGAGCACGATGTCCGAGCGGCCGGACAGGGCGAAGGTGAGGTTGCACCAGCCCGCTCGGCCGTCGGTGTCCACCCGGATGTTGTCGCCGAATGTCTTGAACGGCTTGATCGGGATCGTGTGCGTGCCCTCGTTCTCGCACTGGCTCTCGTCGCTGCCGGGCTCTGCCATCCAGGTGTAGGTGACGTTCAGGCCCGCGAGAGTGTTCGACGGGTCGTAGATGCCGAAGGCCAGCTGGCAGCCGCCCGCGCGGTTGTCGGTGTCCAGGCGGATGGTGGAGGTCCAGTCGGGTGCGGTGACCCACCGCTCCGGCGGATTCGTCGGCCCGTCGCACTGGCCGTCGCCGTCGGGGTAGAAGCGTACGCCCAGTTCGGGCGAGGCGTTGGCCGAGGACGGCGCGGCGTCGGCCGACGTGGCCGTCAGCCCGCTCACCATCAATAAGCCGACCGCCAGCGCGGATCCCATGCGGGCCGATCTGCTGCCCAGCTTCAGCTTTCTCACGTGTGTCTCCCAGGGTGTCTTCGCTTGATGCCGAAAAGGTGCCGAACCGTTCCACGAGCGCGCATGACCATCACTGAATTCCCGGCTGGTGCGTTGGAACAGGGCGGAGCAGGAAGGAGCAGGGAAGAGCGGAGAGGAACAGAGGGAAACCGAGGTGGATCAGACGGGAAGGCGGAATGGACCCTCCCCGAACCACGGCGCCGCGCCGGCAGTGCGCGGCGACGACGGCAGAATTATCCAGGCCACGTCAGGACGAGCGGCAAGCTGGATATCGGCCAGAGATATGGGCCAAGACCATGGGTTGATGAGTGCTGATGAGTCAGCGCGTGCCGCCCGACCGGAAGCGTTCATGGCCGAATACGGCGGGGAGGGGAAAGGGATTTCTGGACACCGTCGGTGCTTGCGAGAAGCATGTCCACCTGGCATACGCGGGTGGAGGCCGTCTCGCGTCCGGGGGCGGGCTGGGGCGGGGCTCGGGTCGGGTCGGGGGGACCATGCGGATTCAGGTACTTGGGCCGTTACGGGCCTGGCACGACGAGGCCGGAATCGACCTCGGCACACCTCACCAGCGGGCCCTCCTCGGCCTGCTGGTTCTGGCAGGAGGGCGGTCGCTCTCCCGGGCGGAATTGGCCGATGCCCTCTGGAGAGACCGGCCGCCACGCAGCGCCGTCAACCTGATCCAGACCTACGTCAAGCGATTACGCCGCCTGCTGGAGCCCGCCCGTCCGGTCAGGACCCCCAGCGCGCTGCTGCCCAGGGTCGGGGACGGCTACGCCCTCCGCGTTCCCCAGGATGACGTCGACCTGTCACGCTTTCGGCAGCTGACGACGCGGGCCGAGGCCGCACGGCGCGACGGCGACGGCCGCGGCGCGGCAGCGCTGCTGGACGAGGCGCTCCGGCTGTGGCAGTCCCCGCCGATGGCGGATCTGCCCCTCCTGGCAGCTCATCCCGCGGTGGTCGCGCTGGCCGAGGAGCGGCGGGCCGCGGTGGCCAAGTACGGCGATGCGATGATCGCCGCGGGCGCGGCCGAAGAGGCCCTGTCCGTTCTGGCGGAGGCCGCGGCCGCACACCCGCTGGACGAGAGGGCGCAGGCCCGTCTGATGCGGGCCCACGGTGCCGTCGGACAGCGGGACACGGCCTTCGCGATCTATCTGGACAGCCGGCGCAGACTCGCCGACGAACTGGGTGTGGAGCCCGGCGCCGAACTGACCGCGGCGTACACCGCGTTGCTGGGGGAGACGGCCGGGAGACCGGGCGCCCGTGCGGCCGGCCCCACGGGAGCGCCTTCCCGTGGGGCCGACGTCATGTCGGACGTCCCCGAACCCGGACGCGGATCCGGACGCGGATCCCGACCCCAACCCCGACCCGAACCCGAACCCGGACCCCGACCCGAACCCGGACCCCGACCCGAAGCCGAACCCGGACCCCGGCGGCCCGGTGACGATCAGGCGACGAGCCCGGACCCAACCGCCCCGACCCCCGCTCCCGCCCCGCCCGCCCAACTCCCGGCGGACGTCTACGGCTTCACCGGCCGGTCCGCCGAGCTGTCCGCGCTCGACCGGCCCTGGGCCGGGGACGAGCGGCCCGAGGGCCGGACGCCCGGCCCCACGACCATGACGATCTCGGTGATCTCCGGCACCGCCGGCGCCGGGAAGACCGCGCTGGCCGTCCACTGGGCGCATCGGGCACGCGACCGGTTTCCCGACGGGCAGCTGTACGTCAATCTGCGCGGCTACGACCCGGACCGGCCGCTGTCCTCCGGCGACGCCCTCACCCGCTTCCTGCGCGCCCTGGGGCTGAGCGGCCGGCACATACCTCTCGACCCGGACGAGCGGGCGAGCCGCTACCGCACCGAGATGGCCGACCGCCGGATGCTCATCGTGCTGGACAACGCCCTGTCGGTCGAGCAGGTGCGCCCGCTTCTGCCGGGTACGCCCTCCTGCGCGGTGGTGGTGACCAGCAGGGACAGCCTGGCCGGTCTGGTGGCGCTGCACGGCGCCCGGCGGATCGAACTCGGTCCGCTGCTCCCCGCCGAGGCGACCGCGCTGCTGCGCCTGCTCATCGGCGACCGGGCCCAGGCGGACCACACCTCGTCCGCGGTACTGGCCGAGCAGTGCGCCCGGCTGCCGCTGACGCTGCGGGTGGCGGCCGAACTGGCCGCCGCCCGCCCGGGAGTGACCTTGTCCGAGCTGGTGGCGGAGTTGAGCGACCAGCAACGGCGGCTCGACTTGCTGGATGCCGGTGGGGACTCCCGTGCCACCGTGCGGTCGGTGTTCTTCTGGTCCTACCGACATCTGCCTCCCGCGGCCGCCCGGACGTTCCGGCTGCTCGCACTGCACCCGGGCCCGGACTTCGGCGTGCCCGCCACCGCCGCCCTCACCGGCGAGGACGCGGACCGGGCCGGCCGCCGGCTCGCCCTGCTGACCCGGGCCCATCTGGTCCAGTCCTCCGGGCCCGGGCGGTACGCCATGCACGACCTCCTGCGCGCCTACGCGGACCGCCTGTCGCTCATGTGCGACAAGCAGGAGGACCGCCGAGCGGCCGGCACCCGCCTGCTCGACCACTACCTGGCCGGTGCCACCGCGGCGATGGACACGCTCTACCCCGCCGAGCGGCACCACCGCCCCGGCGCCGCGCCCACGGCGGCACCGGTCCCGCCGATGCGGGACCAGGCGGCGGCCCGGGCCTGGCTGTCCGCCGAGATCCCCGTCATGAGCTCGGTCTGTGCCATGGCCGCGGACGGACACCGGGCCGGATACGCCGTGGGTCTGGCCGCCGTGCTCTTCCGCCACCTGGACGGCGGCCACCACATGGAGGCGCTGTCGTTCCACACCCACGCGCTGCGCGCGGCCGAGCACATCGGTGACCGCGCCGGTCAAGCCCACGCGCTGACCAACCTCGGCGTCGCCCACTGGCGGCTCGGCACGTACCGATCGGCCGCCGTCCACCTGCGGCAGGCCCTGATCCTCCATCGCGCGTCCGGCGACCGGGCGGGCCAGGCCCGTACGCTGTCCAATCTGGGCAATGTGCACTGGCGGTCGGGCGACCACCCGTCCGCCGCGCACTGCCACCAGCAGGCCCTGTCGCTGTACGAGGAGCTGGGCGATCAGGTCGGCCAGGCCCGCACCCTGACCAACCTCGGCAATGTGTGCCAGCGCCAGGGGGAGTACGACCTGGCCGACGCCTACCAGCGCCGGGCACTGGAGCTGCACGGCGTGACGGGCGACCAGATCGGCCGGGCCCGCACGCTGACCAACCTCGGCACCGTGCATTTCCACCGAGGCCGTTACGAGGCGGCAGCCGACCACCACGGTCAGGCCCTCGAGCTCTTCCGCCGGTTCGGCCACCACGGGGGCCAGGGATATGCGATGACCGGCCTGGGGGATGTGTACCTGCGGCAGGGGCTGCCTCTCGTGGCCGCCGATCACCACCGCCAGGCCCTGCGCCTGTTCCGTACGATCGGCGAGCGCTACGGCGAGGCGTCCGCGCTCAACGGCCTCGGTGAGGCGCTGCGCGGGGCCGGACGTCCGGGCGAAGCCGTCGTCTACCACGTCAGAGCCGAAGCGGTCGCGGCGAGCACCGGTGAGCGCGACGAGCAGGCGCGCGCCCGGCTCGGTGCGGCGCTGGCCCGCGGCGACAGCGACGCCGCCGACGCGTCCTCCACCTTGCGTTAGCCCTGCGCCGACCTGGCCTCCCGCCCCCCGGTGGTGCCTTCGGTCCGGACGGGAAGGCGTCGTCTCAGACGAGAAGCTGACGTCCGGCCAGTTCCCGGTACAGCGGCGAGGTGTCGAGGAGTTCGGCATGGGTACCGCGGGCGACGACCCGGCCCTCTTCGAGTACGACGATGAGGTCGGAGCGGACGATCGTGGACAGCCGGTGGGCCACGACCAGCACGGTGCGGTTGACGGAGACGGAGTCGATCGCCTCGGCCAGAGCGGCCTCGTTGCGGGCGTCCAGGCTGGCGGTCGGTTCGTCCAGCAGGAGCAGCGGTGGGGCCGCCAGCAGTACGCGGGCGATGGCCAGCCGCTGGCGTTCGCCGCCGGAGAGCAGCACCCCGCCGTCCCCGACCTGGGCGTCCAGCCCCTGGGGGGTGCGATGGGCGAGACCGCACAGGTTCACGGTGCCGAGCACACGCAGCAAGGTGGCGTCGTCGGCGTCCGGCGCGCCCAGCAGCAGGTTGTCCCGCAGGCTGCCGGCCAGCGCGGGCGCGTCCTGTTCGACATAGCCGAGTTGGCCGCGCAGGGCGGCGAGCGGCAGTTCACGGGTGTCGACCCCGTGGAGGCGGACGGCGCCCGCCGTCGGCTCGTAGAACCGCTCGGCCAGGGCGAGCAGGGTGCTCTTGCCCGCGCCGGAGGGCCCGACGAGCGCGACCCGGAAGCCCCGCGGGATGTCCAGGCTGACGCCCCGCAGCACGGGTGTGCCGTCGGGATAGTCGAAGTCGACGTCCTCGAAGGCGAGGGCCGGCCGGTGCGCCGGGCCGACGGGCAGAGGACGGTGGACGGCCGCGCGGCCGGCCTGGGGCTCGGTGGGCAGGGCCCGCACCTCCTCGATCCGGGCGAGCGCCCCGAGCCCGGCCTGGAGGGTGGTGTACGCCTGCAGCGCCTGGGCCATGGGCTGCACGAACAGCAGGAGATAGAGGACGAACGCGACGAGGTCCGCCACGCCCACCGCACCCGACGCCACGCGGGCGCTGCCGTAGCCCAGCACCGACAGGAGGGCCGCCTGCATCGCGACATGGGTCAAGGGGACGGCCAGTGACTCCAGGCGGGCCACGCGGAGCCCGGCTTCGTAGGCGGCCGCCGCACTCCGCCCGACCTGCGTGGCCTCACGTTCCTCGGCGCGGGCGGCACGGATGGTGCGCACCGCGGTCAGCGCCCGCTCGACGGAGGCCGTCATGGCGCCCACGGCCTGCTGGGCCTGGCCGCTCAGGCGCCGGACGCGGCGCGAGACCGTGGCCACGGCGACGACGCCGGCCCCCACCGACAGCAGGGTCACCACCAGCAGCGGTGGATCGATACTCCCCATCAGGACCACGGCACCGAGGGCGACCACCACGCCCGAGCCCAGGTCCACCAGACCGCCGGTCACCACGGACCGCAGCACAGTGGTGTCGGCGCCCACCCGGGAGATCAGGTCTCCGGTGCGCCGCCGGTCGAACTCCCCGACCGGCAGCCGCAGCAGCGTCTCCACCAGGGTGCGGCGGGCCATGAGGACCACGCCCTCCGCGGTGCGCTGGAGCAGATAGCGCTGGACTCCCTCCAGGGCCGCGGCCGTCACCACCACACCGACCAGGAGGGCGAGGGCGATGCCGAGGCCGGAGCCCCCGCTCGCCGCGCCCAGTGTCCGCTGGACCAGCAGCGGCTGGGCGAGGGCCGCGGCCGCCGAGACCAGGGAAAGCCCCATGACCGCCAGCAGCGGGCCACGGTGCGGGGCGAGGTACGGCCACAGGCGGGACGGCCGGTGGCCGGGTGCGCTGCTCACGGGGCGAGCCCCGGTCGCCGCCCGGGCGCCGCCGGAGCGTCCGTCAGATGGGAGGAGCCGATGCGCCGCAGCACGCGATATCCGACGGTGACGTCCTGGTTGTCATTGAGCACGGTGCCGTGGATCTCGGTCCAGGCGTGGAAGGTGTCCTTCTCGAACGTGCTGGTCAGCGCCCTGGCCACACAGACCTCGGCGGGCAGTCCCAGAGCCGACAGACAACGGGCCAGGGCCAGGGAACGGGGCAGGCAGTCCGCCCGGGGCATCAGGACCCGCAGCACCGACTGGGACCAGAACACCTGTCGCCGGGCCAGGTGGACACTCACGGCCGGGGGGAGTTCGCGCGGATGCCAGGCGCCCGGGGCCGGCCGGGCTCCCTCGAGGAGCAGGCGGGCCCTGCCCCAGCCGTGACGTCGGTAGGTCCATGCCGTGACGGCGGTGGCCCGGAGCGCGCGCAGCCGTAAGAGCGGTGGCACGCCCGGCGGTGGCGCCGCGTCCGGGGCCGGGTCCGCCAGGAAGAACTCCCAGTCCGCCAGGGGCTTGGTGAGGGCTCTCATGGGCGCCCCTCCTCGGCGGGGGCGAGCAGGCCGTGCTGGGCGAGCTGGTGCGCGAGGGTGGTGACGCCGGCCTCGAGGGTGCTGATGGGCGCCTCCACCAGTTCCCCGAGGTGAGCGGCCACCTCCTCGAGCGTGCCGAACCGCAGGGCGGCGCCGAGCATCAGCGTCGCGGTCGCGTTCAGGGCCAGATAGATATCCTTGCGGGTGTCGAGGATCACCCCGGCCTCGTCGGTCGGGTCGAAGACGGCGTGGTCGGCCAGGCGCAGCAGAGGAGCGGGGTTCACGGTCAAGGGGTCCTTCCCTCGTAGTGACGCAGGAAGATCTCGGTCATGGCGGCGTGGACCAGCGTTTCGGCGTTGCGGCGCCTGCGGTGCGGGTCGGTCAGCACCTCGGCCAGCCGCTCCGGGTTCACCACACCCATGCGGACGAGCCGGGAGTCGGGTCCGCCCATCAGTTCGTGGAAGACGCCCGCGTCCGCCAGGGCGCGGTGCTTGTGCGCGGAGGACATCCACAGGCGTCCGTACCGGCGCCATACGGAAGCGGGCAGCCGGGTGGACAGCAGCAGCCGGAGCACCGGCTTGGTGATCACCTGCCCCTGGTAGGGGATCATCCGATACGCGTCGGGCATCCGCGCGGCCAGCCCGCGCAGGTCCCGGGAGCCCAGAGGGTTGCACATCATGATTCCGCGCGGCCGCCACGAGGTCAGATGCGCGCAGGCGTCCTTGACCGAGTAGTCGTCCTCGGCCGGTACGTCCGCGAACGGGTCGTCCGGGACGCCCGGCACGGGTTCGAGGAAGTCCGTGGCCCGGGCGAGGCCGCCGCCGGTCCGGACGTCGTCGAACAGCGAGCGGGACCGGGAGGCGGTGCGGACGATCCGCGGGAGTTCCCAGCGGGAGCTGATCAGACCCGCGCACAGCGCCGCCCTCTCGCGGAACGGGATGTCTCCGGCCAGGGCGTCGTGCAGACCGTAGCGGAGCGGGCCGAACCGCAGGTCGCCGTCCCTGCCCCACACCAGCAGCCTGATGCCGTCGCCGCTCACCCGCTCCGCCAGCTGCTCCAGCCAGGGAAATCCCACGTTCAGGAAGGGGTGGGAGAAGGAGCGCTCGCGCGGTGGGAAGTCGCTGTCGTAGCCCGCCTTGACCATCTCCAGCGGGACGGACAGGTGGTCGCAGATCGTGCGCGCGTACGCGGACTCGTCGGCCAGCGGGTCGTCCACCACATGGTGGTAGGCGACCACATCGGCCCCGGCCTCGACCAGCGCGCACAGCACGGCCGCCGAGTCGAGCCCGCCGCTGACCATGACTCCGACCCGCCCCGCTCCGACGTACGCCCGGGCCTCCCGCAGCAGCATCTCGTAGGCGAGCTCGGCGTACTGGGCCAGGGGGGTGCGGCGTGGCAGGTCCAGCGGCGCGAGAGCGTCGAAACGGACGGTGGACAGGGTCTTCCGGTCGGCGACGACCAGCTCGCCGGGGCGCACGGGGGTCAGCCCGTGGTAGATGAAGACCTCGTCGCCGCGGCAGCACCGCCAGATGGCCTGCCGGCTGAACTCCTCGCGTTCCCGGTGGAGCAGGTCGGCCGGGTCGGTGGACCACCGCACCACCGGGCCGTCCTTGCGGTACAGCAGCCCCTCGGTGCTGACGAGGTTCCGGAACAGCGTCACCTTGTGCGGGGTCACCAGGGCCCCGCACAGTTCACCGGGCAGCCGCGCGAGTTCCGCATGGCGGCCCTCGCGGACCAGATCCGCGATCCGCCGCTGCCATCCGTCCGTCGCCGGACGGGTCACCGGACCGGACAGCAGCAGATGCTCCCCGGGGCCGGTCTCCACCGGCCGGAGGGAAGCGTTCGGGGCCAGTCGCCGCACCGCCCGGTGAGGGGACGGCGGTGTTCCCCGGCTTGCGAAGGACAGGTGGGCGAGCCCGATGTCCGCGTCGGCGGCGTCGAAATCCACCCGACCGGAGATTCCGAGAAAGTCCCCGACCAGCAACAGAGCACCCCTTTTCGCCATCTGGTCCAGCCGGTACCTGATGCCCCGCCGCTGTCAGGCGGGGCCGAGCGGCATCCGCTCCCGCCCGAAGGAGGCGGGAGCGGAGCGGGTGGTATCGGCCGCCGTCAGCTGAGGCGCCGGTGCGTGGTGATGACGTTGTCGAAGGTCTGCCCGATGGTCAGCCATCCGGTCAGTTCCTCGACCGTGCCCAGCACGGTGACACTGGGCTCCACATACGCCAGCTTGATCTTCATCGGAGTTCCTCCCCTTTGGACGGGTTCGGTGCGTGCTCCTCCTCAGGTTGCGTCGTACGTTTGGACGAGGACTGGACGTCCGGTGGACACGGCCGCGCCGAGCCCTTGTCAGGGCACCTCCGGCCCGCGGAACTCGCTCATCGCGTCGATGAGCCAGCGCGCCAGATAGTCGGCGAACGAGGACCGCGGGAGGAGCCGGTACGTCGGCGCCTCGTCGAGCTGCCAGAGCAGCACCGGGACGGGGCCCACCGTGGTCGACACCGCCCGGCCGGGGCCGAAGGCCCGGGGGTGCAGGTCCAGCCGGCAGCCCTTTTCCAGCACCTGCCGGGCGGCCGGACCGCTCAGCTCCAGCGTGGTGCGATTCGCCGAGACGTCCACGACCGAGCCCGGGTCTCCCGCGAGTGCCTGCCGCAACTCGGCGGTGTCGACGGGCGCTTCGGACAGCACCAGCCACTCGTCGGGGCCGAGCCAGACGACCGTCCGGGGGCCGGACGCGGTGGTGTGGCCGCACTCTCGCGGGAGTGGCGCCCCCAGGGTCTTCTCCACGCGGTCGGCCGCTTCCGAAGCGGGGTCGAGGCGCAGGTTCACCATGGTGATGAACGGCCGCTCGGCCAGCGTGACGCCGCGGGCGCCGGTGACGGCGGCCGCGCGCATCCGGTCCGCCAGATGTGCCAGGGGGCTGGTGCGCAGCGCCACCGGGCCCGCGTCGATCGGCTCAGCCATCTCGCTTGGTCCCTTCGGGGTCGTAGAGCACGGGTTCGGTGACCTGGACGGGGACGAGGTCGTCGCCGACCGGGGCGAGGAGCGTGTCCCCGACGCGGTCCCGGCCCGCGGCGACCAGGGCGAGGGCGAACGGCCGGCCCAGGGCCTGGCTGTGGTAGCTGGAGGTGACATGGCCGAGCATCGGCACCGGCCCGGCCTCGGGGGTGACGGGCACGTTCGGCGCGATGAGCTGCGTGCCCTCGGGCAGCCGGGTGACGCGATCGCTCGGCAGCAGGCCGACCAGCTGCTTGCGGTCGGTGCGGGCGGTGTCGGGGCGGGAGTGCGAGCGCTTGCCGATGAAGTCCTTCTGCTGGGAGACCACCCAGGACATGCCCGCGTCCGTAGGGGTGACGGTGCCGTCGGTGTCCTGGCCGACGATGATGTAGCCCTTCTCGGCCCGCAGGACGTGCATGGTCTCGGTGCCGTACGGGGTGATGTCGTACGGTCGGCCCACCGCGTACACCTCCTCCCAGACCGCCGGGCCGTACCACGCGGAGACGTTGATCTCGTAGGCCAGTTCGCCGGAGAAGGAGATCCGGCAGATGCGGGCCGGGATTCCGGAGGCCAGGGTGGTCTCGCGGAAGGCCATGAAGGGGAACGCCTCGTTCGAGACGTCGACGTCGGGGGCGAGATGGGCGACGACCTCGCGCGACCGCGGGCCGACCACGGCGATCGTCGCCCACTGCTCGGTCACCGAGGTGCAGTGGACGTCGAGCTCCGGCCACTCGGTCTGCAGCCACTCCTCCAGCCAGTCCAGGACTCCGGCGGCGCCGCCGGTCGTGGTGGTCATGAAGTAGCGGTTCTCCTCGAGGCGCAGCGTCACGCCGTCGTCGAAGATCATGCCGTCGGGCTTGCACATCACGCCGTAGCGGGCCATGCCGGGCCGCAGCTTCTTGAACCCGTTGGTGTAGACGCGGCCCAGGAACTCCCCGGCGTCCCTGCCCCAGATCTCGATCTTGCCGAGGGTGGAGGCGTCCATGAAGGCCACCCCCTCCCGGGCCGCTCGGCACTCGCGGGCCACGGCCGTGTCCATGTCCTCACCGGGCCGGGGGTAGTACCAGGGGCGCTTCCACTGCCCGACGTCCTCGAACTCCGCCCCGTGAGCGACATGCCAGCTGTGGAGGGAGGTCATGCGCTCCGGGTCGAACAGCTCACCGCGCTCCCGCCCGGCCAGGGCGGCGAAGGCCACCGGCGTGTACGGCGCCCGGTAGGCCGTGGTGCCGATCTCTCCGGGTGACGCGCCCGCGCCGAGGACCTCGGCGATCACACCGATCGCGTTGACGCCGGAGGTCTTGCCCTGGTCGTTCGCCGTGCCGAGCGAGGTGTAGCGCTTGACGTGCTCGACACCGCGCATGCCCGAGCCGGTGGACCGCCGGACGTCGGCGACGGTGACATCGCGCTGCAGGTCGACGAAGTGGGTGTCCCACCCGCCGGGCCCGCCCTCGGGGGCGGGCACCAGCCACAGCGCGCGCGTCGGGCCGCCTGCGGCCCGCGCCTCGTCCGGCGACGGCGGGGGGACCGGGAACCCGGCGTCCGTCGCGGCCCGGGCACCGGCCCGCGCCCCCTCGGCCAGACAGCCGTCGAGGTCGTAACGCCCACGGGCCGCACCGACGACCCGCTGGTTCCGTACGGTGCCATCGGGGACGAAGGCGACCAGGTCCTCGTCCCAGCGCAGCTTGCCCTGGCGCTGGCTGTGCAGATGCACCACCGGGCTCCACCCGCCCGAGACGGCGAGCAGGTCGCAGTCGAACGACTCCGGAGAGCCGGTGAGTTGACCCTCCTCGTCGAGGGCCTGGACGGTGACGCCGGTGAGCCGGCCGCCGCCCGCGGTGCCGACCACCGCACTGCCCGTCAGCACCCGCACCCCGGTCGCCGTGGCGACCTCGGCGGCCCGGCGGGACAGCTCGGGGCGCGCGTCCACGACGGCGGCGATGTCGATCCCGGCGGCGTGGAGATCGGCGACCGTGTCATAGGCGCTGTCGTTGGTCGTGCTCACCACCGCCCGCGAACCCGGAGCCACGGCGTACCGGTTGAGGTAGGAGCGCACGGCCCCGGCGAGCATCACTCCGGGCCGGTCGTTTCCGGCGAAGACCAGCGGACGCTCGTGGGCGCCGGTCGCCAGGACCACCTGGCGGGCCCGGATGTGCCACAGCCGCTGGCGCGAGACGCCCTCGGAGGGGTCGGGCGCGTCGGCTCCGAGGTGGTCGGTGCGCCGCTGCACGGCCAGCACGTAGTTGTCGTCGTAGGCGCCGAACGCCGTGGTGCGGTGCAGGACGACGGCCTCCGGGGCGGCGTCGAGCGCCGCGCGGACCTCGGCGACCCACCCGAGGGCGGTCTGCGCGCCGACCCGCTCGGCGCGCCCGGAGAGCAGCGAACCGCCGGGCTCCGGCTGGTCGTCGAGGAGGATCACGCGGGCGCCGGAGCCCGCGGCAGCGGCGGCGGCCGCGAGCCCGGCCGGTCCCGCGCCGACGACCAGGACGTCGGTGTGAACGTACTTCTTGTCGTAGACGGCGGGGTCAGGGGTCGGGTCGAGCCGCCCCCTCCCGGACAGCGTGGTGGCGGACAGGCCGTCGTACAGCTCCACGGCCGTCGCCGGAAGCATGCCCTCCGAGCACGAACCCTCGATCCGCACCAGGGCGTTGGGCTCCTCGACACCCGCGGCGACGATGCCGCGCGGGCGGCCGCGGTAGATCGACGGAGCGACCTCGACGACCCCGTTCGCCAGCATCGCCGAGGCCACGGTGTCTCCGGGGTGCCCGGTCAGCTCCCGCCCGTCGACGGTGAACCGCAGCACGGTGCCGCGCTCGATACGGCCCCCCTGCCGGAGCCGACAGCGCTGGTCGGGCTGGTCGGTCATCGGTTTCCTCCGGCCTTGGGCAGTTCGGGGCGGGGCGCGTCGAGCCGGTAGGAGGCCAGCACCTCGTAGCTGACGGTGTCGCGCAGGACGTTGAACCAGCGGCGGCAGCCGGTGCTGTGCATCCACCGCTCGGCGAAGGGGCCCTTGGGGTTGTCCCGGTAGAAGACGTACGCGGCCCACTGCTCGTCGTCGAGGTCGGCGGGGCGCTCGGGGTAGGGGACATGGGCCTGTCCCCCGTAGTGGTACTCGGCCTCGTCGCGAGGACCGCACCATGGGCAGGTGATCAGCAGCACGGTGTCCTTCTCTCAGCGGGCTCTCAGCGGGCTCTCGGTTCAGGCTCTCGGCGGGCTCCGCGGGCGCTCGGCCGGTTCTCAGTGGGCCACGGCCGCGGCGTGTCCTCAGTGGGCCACGGCCGCGGCGCCGTGTTCGTCGATCAACGCGCCCGTCGCGAAGCGTTCGAGGGCGAAGGGGGCGTTCAGCTGGTGCGGCTCGCCCGTGGCGATGGTGTGCGCGAAGGTCCAGCCGGCGGCCGGGGTGGCCTTGAACCCGCCGGTTCCCCAGCCGCAGTTGACGTAGAGGTTCTCGACGGGGGTGGTGCCGATGACGGGGGAGGCGTCCGGGGTGACGTCGACGATGCCGCCCCAGGTCCGCAGCACATGCGCGCGGGCGAAGACGGGGAACAGCTCGACGGCGGCGGCCATCTGCTGCTCGATGACGTGGAAGGAGCCGCGCTGCCCGTAGCCGTTGTACGAGTCGATGCCCGCGCCCAGCACCAGCTCGCCCTTGTGCGCCTGGGAGACGTAGACGTGCACATGGTTGGACATCACCACGGTCGGGTGCACCGGCTCGTGCAGTTCGGAGACCAGCGCCTGGAGCGGATGGGACTGCACCGGCAGCCGGAAACCGGCCAGCTCGGCCAGCACACTGCTGTGCCCGGCGGCCGCGAGGCCGACCCGGCCGGCGCGGATGCGGCCACGGCTGGTCTCGACGCCCACCACCCGGTCGCCGTCCTTGAGGAAGCCGGTGACCTCGCACCCCTGGATCAGGTCCACACCCATGGCGTCGGCCCGGCGCGCCAGCGCCCACGCGACGTGGTCGTGCTTGGCGATACCGGCCCGCGGCTGGAAGGTGGCGCCGAGCACCGGATACCGGGTGCGGGGCGAGACGTTGAGGATGGGGCACACCTCGGCGACCTCCTCCGGCGCCAGCCACTGGGCGTCCACGCCGCCCAGACGGTTGGCGCCCACCCGGCGCACGCCCTCGCGGACGTCCTGCAAGGTGTGCGCGAGGTTGAGGACGCCGCGCTGGCTGAACAGGAAGTCGTAGTCCAGCTCCTCCGGCAGGCCCTCCCACAGCTTGAGCGCGTGCTCGTAGATCGCCGCGCTCTCGTCGCACAGGTAGTTGGAGCGGATGATCGTGGTGTTGCGCGCCATGTTGCCGCCGGCCAGCCAGCCCTTCTCCAGGACGGCGACGCCTGTGATGCCGTGGTTCCGGGCGAGGTAGTAGGCGGTGGCCAGGCCGTGGCCGCCCGCGCCGACGATGACGACGTCGTACGAGGAGCGCGGCTCGGGGTTGCGCCAGAGGAAGTCCGGGTGCTCCGGCGGCGGCTGGGCGGTCATGCCGCGTCTCCGTTCAGGCGGGGGTAGAGGGGGAAGGCGGAGGCGAGCTTGTCGACCCGGTCGCGCAGCAGGCCCGCGCGCTCGTCGTCGAGCCGCTCGTCCTCGAGGGCCTGGGCGATGATGTCGGCGACCTCCCGGAACTCCGTCTCGCCGAAGCCGCGGGTGGCCAGGGCCGGAGTGCCGATCCGCAGGCCCGAGGAGACCATCGGCGGGCGGGGGTCGAACGGCACCGCGTTGCGGTTGACGGTGATGCCGACGCGGTGCAGCCGGTCCTCGGCCTGCTGCCCGTCGAGCGCGGAATTCCGCAGGTCGACGAGGACCAGATGCACTTCGGTGCCGCCGGTGAGCACCGTGATCCCGGCCTCGGCCACATCGTCGGCCAGCAGCCGCCCGGCGAGGATGCGGGCGCCGTCCAGGGTGCGCCGCTGGCGCTCCCTGAACTCCTCGCCCGCCGCCACCTTGAAGGCCACCGCCTTCGCCGCGATGACATGCTCCAGCGGGCCGCCCTGCTGACCCGGGAAGACCGCCGAGTTGATCCTCTTGGCCAGGTCGGCACGGCTGAGGATCACCCCGCCGCGCGGGCCGCCGAGGGTCTTGTGCGTGGTGGTCGTCACGACGTCGGCGTACGGCACCGGGTTGGGGTGGAGGCCCGCGGCCACCAGCCCGGCGAAGTGCGCCATGTCCACCATCAGATACGCGCCGACCTCGTCGGCGATCCGCCGGAACGCGGCGAAGTCCAGCCGGCGGGGGTAGGCCGACCAGCCCGCGACGATCATCTTGGGCCGGTGTGCGAGCGCGAGCCGCTCGACCTCGTCCATGTCGATGCGCAGATCGGATTCGCGCACGTGGTACGGCACGACGTTGTACAGCTTGCCGGAGAAGTTGATCTTCATGCCGTGGGTCAGATGGCCGCCGTGCGCGAGGTCCAGGCCGAGGATGGTGTCGCCGGGGGAGAGGAGGGCGAACATCGCGGCCGCGTTGGCCTGGGCGCCGGAGTGCGGCTGGACGTTGGCCGCCTCGGCGCCGAAGAGCTCCTTCACCCGGTCGATGGCGATCTGCTCGACCACGTCGACGTGCTCACAGCCGCCGTAGTAGCGGCGGCCGGGGTAGCCCTCGGCGTACTTGTTGGTCAGGACCGAGCCCTGGGCCTCCATGACCGCCGCCGGGGCGAAGTTCTCCGAGGCGATCATCTCGAGCGTGGACTGCTGGCGGTGCAGCTCGGCCTCCACCGCGGCGGCGACGTCCGGGTCGAGTTCGCTGAGCGGGAGGGCGAGGGGGGAGGCGAATGTGCTGGTCGACGGGTTCATTGCCATCTGTGCACCATCCTGGGAGCCAACTAATGGGCAACTGATATATCAGCCTCTACGGTAAGGTATGAGAGCTCGCGAGACAGGTCAAGGGGGCATTCATGCAGCAGGTGGCGACCGAACCCGCGGGCGAGGAGCTCTCCCTCGCCGAGCGCGCCTACCGCGCCATCCGCGACCGGCTCGTCATGCTCGAGATCCGCCCGGGCGCGCCGATCAACGAGGACCAGCTGGCGCAGTCCCTCGGCGTCGGGCGCACACCGGTGCGCGAGGCGCTCAAGCGGCTCCAGTACGAGCGCCTGATCACGACCTACCCCCGGCGCGGCACCTTCGCCACCGACGTCAACATCACCGACCTGGCCCATATCTCCGAGGTGCGCCAGGAGTTGGAGCCCCTGGCCGCCGCGCTGGCCGCGCGGCGCGCCACGGCCGCGGACCGTGCGACCCTGACGGCCGTCCTGCGGGAGCTGGAGGGCGCGGATTCACCTCGGCGCGACGCCGCCGAGCTGATGCGCCTGGACCTCCAGGTCCACCGCGCCATCTACGCCGCCACGCACAATCCGTACCTGGAGGACACGCTCGTCCGCCACGACAACCTGGCGACCCGCATCTGGTGCCTGTTCATCGACCGTCTCTCCGACATGGCCGGTCACGTCGGAGAGCACGGACCGTTGATCGAGGCGGTCGTCGCCGGTGACCCCGACAAGGCGGCACAGCTCGCCCACAGCCACGTCGAGGGCTTCGAACGGGCCATTCGCGCCGCCATCTGAGGCGACGCCTGGCCGTCGCGTTGCGCAACGCGTCGAAGGCGGCGGTGTCCTCGCCGGTGATGGCGTCGCACGCCTGGCCGTAGTCCATCCGCGGCACCGTGACGAACATGCGCAGTCGACTTCGCGGATACGCACATGATCGCGGTCCCGGGCGGCGGCCCGGACCTCTCCTGTCGGCCGGTGACGGCGGCCGGCGGTGGACGCTCGCCAGTGCCACGCTGCCCGCCACCTTCATCGTGCTGCTGGGGCTGGGCACGCCCGAGTCCCCGCGCCGGCTGGGGGAACAAGGGGCGCACCGAAGAGGCCGAGGCCGTCCTCGTCGTCCCTGCGCGTCGCCGGCTTCTGGAACTCGGGGCAGGAGTGCGGGGCCGCCTGCCGGGTCCTCGTCCACGAGTCGGTCGCCGAGCGGTTCGTCGAGCAACTCGTCGGCGAGGTAGGGGCGTTGGTCGTCGGTGAGCCGCACAAGCACGTGATGCACCACCACGGACGCTGAAGGGCAACGACGGGACCGTGGCGGGCCGATACGTCAGGGGCGGCTGGTCAGATAGCCGCCCATGGAGGTGAAGTACTCCGTGGCGCCCATCTCGCGGCCGTCCTCGGTCCGTACGCGCGTGATCGCCAGACCGTGGTTGCGGCCGGTGCGGGCGTCGGCTCCGGCGACGATGGCCACGCCGTCGCCCTCGCGGTAGAAGATGCGGCCGGGAGTGCCGCCGTACCGGCCCTGGGACACGACCGCGGCCAGGATGTCGAGACGCTTGCCCTTGTGGAAGGTGTAGGCGCTGGGATACGGCTCGGACTGGGCGCGGACCAGGCGTTCGAGGTCCTCCGCCGGCCAGGTCCAGTCGATGCGGCTGTCCTCGATGGACCGCTTGTGGAAGAAGGTCGCCTGGGACCGGTCCTGCTTGGTGAACTCCGTCTGCCCGGCGGCGATGAGGCCGAGCGCGCCGATGGTGACCGGGGCGATGAGGTCGACGGTCTTGTGGAAGAGGTCGGTGGCGGTGTCCGTCGGTCCGACCGGAACCGCCTCCTGCCGGACGATGTCGCCGGCGTCGAGTTCCTCGTTCATCATGTGCGCGGTGACGCCCACTTCGGGCTCGCCGTTGATCAGGGCCCAGATCAGCGGGGAGAAGCCGGCGTACTTCGGCAGCAACGCGTCGTGGATGTTCAACGTGCCGTGGCGCGGCAGGCCGAAGATGCGCGGAGGGATCCACGTCCGCCAGTTGTTCGCCACGATGATGTCCGGGTCGACCTCCTTGAGGCGTTCGAACAGCTCGTCGTCGTCAGGGCGGTTGCGGAGCAGCACCGGGACGCCGTGCTCCTCGGCGAGCTCGGCGACGGAGTCACTCCAGATCTTCTCGTACGCGTGCTCGCTCTTGGGGTGCGTCACGACCAGGACCACGTCGTGTTCGGAGTCCAGGAGGGCTTGCAGGGTGCGGTGCCCCCAGGTCTGGTAGCCGAACATGACGACCCGCATGGGGTTCCTCCTTGGGGCAGGGGATGACCGAGCAGCAAGTAAAGCAAGGCTTACCTTAGCCCGCAACGGGCCGATCTGATCTCTGAGTTGGCGTGTGTGGCCGCTTGAGCGACCCTATCGACAGGCTCGCGGGTTTAGCTTAGGCTCACCTAAGTTGCTGGCATGCCGCTCCGTCGGCGTGGCCACCGCGACTTCCCCATGCCTGACAGGCGATTGCCCCGCACGATGGGAGTGACATGTCACAGGTTCTTCCTGGTGACGCATTACTGGTCCACGACCTCATTGGCATCGGCTTCGGGCCGTCCAATGTGGCCATGGCGATCGCACTCAGCGAGCACAACGCACGCGTCGGTGGGCGAGAGGCGATCACCGCTCAATTCTT
The DNA here is from genome assembly GCF_014712245.1 of Streptomyces sp. 5-10. Lineage (NCBI taxonomy): Bacteria > Bacillati > Actinomycetota > Actinomycetes > Kitasatosporales > Streptomycetaceae > Streptomyces > Streptomyces sp. 5-10. The sequence goes on along the minus strand of NZ_JACVYG010000003.1, from coordinate 41,123 downwards.
CGAGCAGCAGCCACGCTTCGGCTGGCACCGAGGCATGCTGATCGACGACGCCACCATGCAGGTGTCCTTCCTCAAGGACCTGGTGACGCTGCGGAACCCCGCCAGTGAGTTCAGCTTCCTCTGCTATCTGAAGAGCAAGGGGCGGTTGATCGACTTCATCAACCACAAGAACCTCTTCCCGCTGCGGGTGGAGTTCCACGACTACTTCGAGTGGGCCGCGGCCAAGGTCGAGGACATGGTCTCCTACGGCCACGAGGTCGTCGGCATCGTGCCTGTCGTCCGCGACGGAGCCGTGGAGTACTTGGACGTGACGGTCCGGTCGGGGGAGGGGCTCGCCGTCCACCGGGCGCGCAACCTCGTCATCGGTACCGGACTGCGTCCCCTCATGCCCGAGGGCGTGGAACGCGGCCACCGCGTCTGGCACACCTCTGAACTACTGGCGAAGGCCGACGAGCTGGAGGGCACCTCGCCCTCCCGGTTCATCGTCGTGGGCGCCGGGCAGAGCGCCGCCGAGAACGTCGCCTACTTGCACCGCCGCTTCCCCGGGGCCGAGGTCTGCGCGGTCTTCTCCCGCTACGGCTACAGCCCCGCCGACGACAGTGGTTTCGCCAACCGGATCTTCGACCCCGGGGCGGTCGACGAGTACTTCGCCGCGCCTGAGAACGTGAAGCGCCGGCTGATGGACTACCACGGCAACACCAACTACTCCGTGGTGGACATCGACCTGATCGACGACCTCTACCGGCAGATGTACCAGGAGAAGGTCCTCGGCGTCGAGCGGCTGCGCTTCCTCAACGTGTCCCGGCTCGCCGACGTCAAGGAGACGCCGGCGCAGGTCCGTGCGACAGTGAAATCCCTCGTCACCGGCGAGGAGACGCTTCTGGACGCGGACGTCGTGGTGTTCGCCACCGGCTACAGCCCCGCCGACCCCCTGGGCCTCCTCGGCGAAGTCGCCGACCGCTGCCTCAGGGACGACGAGGGCCGCATCCGTGTCGAGCGTGACTACCGCGTCGTGACGGACCCCGGGCTGCGCTGCGGCATCTATCTGCAAGGCGGCACGGAGCACACGCACGGCATCACCTCGTCCCTGCTGTCCAACACCGCGATCAGGGTCGGCGAGATCCTGGACTCGCTCATCGACAGGGGCATCCCATCCGCGTCCGAGGAGGCCCGGTCGGCTGCCGACGGCGTCGGCTGCACCGCCCGGTAGGGATGACGTACTGAGACATGGGCACGACTGCGATTGAGCGCCCCTTGGCCAGGGGCACGACAGAGGCCCGACGGCGGCGGGTTGTGGGAATGGGCACGCTCGTGGCGCTCCTCGTGATCGCGGGGGCGGTGTCGCTGGCCGTCGGTGCGCGCGCGTTGAGTCCCGGCGAGGTGTGGCACGGGTTGTTCGCGGCGCCGGACTCCGACCAGCGGCTCACCGAGATCAGGCTCATCGTGCGGACCGTGCGGGTGCCCCGGACGGTGCTCGCGATCGTGGCGGGCATCGCCCTGGGAGTGGGCGGGGCGCTGATCCAGGGGTACACGCGGAACCCGATCGCCGACACGGGCCTGCTGGGGGTGAACGCCGGCGCCTCGTTCGCCGTGGTGTCGGTGATCGCCCTGTTCGGGTTCACCGACCCGTTCCAGTATGTCTGGTTCGCCTTCCTGGGGGCGGCGGTCGCCGGTGTGGTGGTGTTCGGGTTGTCGAGCATCGGCCGGGGGGCCGGCAACCCGTTGACGCTCGCGCTGGCCGGACAGGGGATCACGGTGTTCCTGGCGGCGATGACCACGGCGGTCGCGCTGTCGGACCAGGCGTCGCTGAACGCGCTGCGGTTCTGGAACGCGGGCTCCGTGGCCGGTGTCGGATTCGACGTCATCCGGCCGGTGACCCTGTTCATCGCCGTCGGGTTGGTACTGGCGCTGACCACGCTGCCCGCCCTCAACCTGCTCAGCCTGGGTGACGACGTGGCGCGGGGGCTGGGCGTGAACATCGCGCTGAGCCGGACCGTCGGCATCCTCGCCATCACCCTGCTGGCGGGCGCGGCCACGGCGGCGTGCGGCCCCATCGCGTTTCTCGGGCTGATGGTCGCCCATGTGGCCCGGTATCTGACCGGGCCGGACTACCGCTGGCTGGTGCCGTACGCGGGTCTGCTCGGGGCCGTTGTCCTCCTGGTCTGCGACATCGTGGGGCGCCTGGTGGTGCGGCCGGGTGAGCTGGACGCGGGAGTCGTCGTAGCTCTCCTGGGCGCTCCGTTCTTCGCGGCCCTGGTGTGGCTCGGAAAGTTCAAGAACACATGAGCGGGACGGATGTGAAGCGATCGGTGGCACCGGGCGTGCGGCTCGGCCAGGTGTCGTTCGTGTGGCGGCCCTGGCTGGTAGGCGTCACGCTGCTGTTGGCCGCGGCCACCTTCCTGGTGTTCTGCCTGTCCATCGGCGTCGGGGACTTCCCCATCGGCCTGTCCAGGGTGATCGCCACCATCCTCGGCGGGGGCGAACGGGTCGACGAGTTCGTGATCATGGACTTGCGGATGCCGCGTGCCCTGGCCGGGCTCATCGTGGGGGTCGCGCTGGGGGTGTCCGGGGCGCTGACGCAGTCCATCGCCCGCAATCCGCTGGCCAGCCCGGACATTCTGGGGATCACCGGGGGCGCCGGCGCGGTCGCGGTGTTCCTGGTGACGGTGTCGGGCGGGACCGCCGCGGCGGTCGTCAGCGCCGTGGGCCTGTCCGCGGCGGCGCTCGCGGGCGGTCTCGGAACCGGGCTGCTGGTGTACTTCCTGGCGTGGCGGCGCGGTATCGACGGCTTCCGGCTCATCCTCATCGGCATCTCGGTGAGCGCCGTGATGGAGGCGATCACCACATGGCTGCTGGCCACGGCCGACATCAAGGACGTGGCCCGGGCCCAGGCGTGGCTGGTCGGCTCGCTGGAGGGCCGCTCGTGGGGCGACGTCCGGGTGGCGCTGTGGTGCACGCTGGTCCTCCTGGTCGTCGTGTCCTGTGCCGCGTTCCAGTTCAAGCCGATGCACTTGGGCGACGAGGTCGCCGCCGGCCTGGGCGTCCGGTACTCGATGGTGCGGGCGGTCCTGTTGTTGTGCGCGGTCCTGCTGGCCGCTGTGGCGGTGAGCGCCGCGGGCCCGGTCCCGTTCGTCGCGCTGGTGGCGCCGCAGGCGGCGATGCGTCTGGCGAGGTGCCCGACGCCGCCGATGGCGGCCTCCGGCTTGGTGGGGGCGTTGCTGCTGATCGGTGCGGACCTGGTCGCGCGCACGGCGCTGCCGGTCACTCTCCCGGTCGGCGTGGTCACCGCCGCGATCGGCGGCCCCTTCCTCGTCTATCTGCTGGTGCGGGCGAACCTCAGATAGCTGCCAACAACGTCAGGCAAAACCTCGATCACAGGGGGGCTTGTGAGCGCCGAGCGCATCACCGACAACGAGTCCGCGGCCCAGGGCCATGCGCGGCTCGCGGCCAGAGGCGTCACGGTCGGGTACGGCGGCCGGGCCGTCATCGACAATCTGGACGTGACGATCCCGCCCGGCGTGATCACCACGATCATCGGTCCCAACGGCTGTGGCAAGTCCACCCTGTTGCGCACCCTGACCCGGCTGCTCAAACCGGCCAAGGGGGCCGTCGTGCTGGACGGCGAGGACATCGCGGGGCTCAGGACCAGGGACGTGGCGAAGAAGCTGGGCCTGCTGCCGCAGGCGCCGGTCGCGCCGGAGGGGCTGACGGTGGCCGACCTGGTCGCGAAGGGGCGTCATCCGCACCAGAGCTGGCTGCGGCAGTGGTCGTCGGACGACGCCGGTGTCGTGGAGCGCGCGCTGGCCATGACCGGAGTGTCGGATCTGGCTGACCGCCCGGTCGACTCGCTGTCCGGCGGGCAGCGCCAGCGGGTCTGGATCTCGATGGCCCTGGCCCAGGGCACCGATCTGCTGCTCCTCGACGAGCCGACCACCTACCTGGACCTGGCGCACGCGATCGACGTGCTCGACCTGGTGGACGACCTGCACGAGTCGGGCCGCACCGTGGTCATGGTGCTGCACGACCTCAATCTGGCCACGCGGTACAGCGACAACCTCATCGTGATGCGGGCGGGTTCGATCCTGGCACAGGGGCACCCGCGTGACGTGATCACCGCTGAGCTGCTGGACGAGGCATTCGGGCTGCGTGCCACGGTCATTGACGACCCGGTGGGCGACCGGCCGCTCATCGTGCCGATCGGCCGTACCCATGCCCGGCTCGGCCAGGTTCCGGGAAGGAATTCACAAGTAAGGCTAGGCTAGCCTCACTTACACGGGATAAGGTTTGGCTGCCCTTAGTTAGGGGTGCAACGGGCGGCGCGATAGCAAGGGATTCCGGATGCTTCTCCATCGAACGACGCGTATGACGCCATGGCGGCGGTTAGCGGCGGCGCTGTCCGCGGCGGCCCTCGGTGTCGGCCTTCTCGCCGGATGTGGTTCCGACTCGGCGGACGAAGCGGGTGACGACGCCCCGGCTGCCGCCTCCGGCGCGTTCCCGGTCACCGTGGAGCACGCGTTCGGAACCACGAAGATCACCAAGGCTCCCCGGCGGGTCGTCTCCGTCGGTTACACGGACGACCAGGCCATGCTGGCGCTCGGTGTCAGACCGGTCGGCATGGTCGACCAGTACCCGAACCCGGCGGGCAAGAAGCCGGACATCAACACCCAGTGGCCCTGGGTGAAGGACAAGTGGGGCGACACCCGGCCCGAGGTCGTCATGGAGAACGGCGACTCCGGCCCCAACTACGAGAAGATCGCCGCCCTGCGGCCGGACCTGATCGTCGCGGTCTACTCCGAGATCGACAAGGCCGCCTACGACAAGCTCTCCCAGATCGCACCGACCGTCGGCCGCACCAAGGGCGAGAAGGAGCCGTTCAGCGCCCCCTGGCAGGACAACGCCGTGCAGATCGCCAAGGCTCTGGGCAAGGAGGACGAGGGCACCAAGCTGGTGCAGGGCATCCAGGACAAGCTCGACGCGGCCAAGAAGGCGCATCCGAAGTTCGCGAACCAGACCGCCGTCGTGGTGTCCTGGTACAAGAACTCGGTGGCGCCGTTCACCTCCACCGATGTGCGCGGACGGCTGGTGACGGGCATCGGCTTCACCTACCAGACCAAGATCGACAAGGTGGCGGACGGGAAGTTCTTCACCGTCCTTTCCCCCGAGCGCGTCGACCTGGTCGACGTCGACCGCGTCTTCGTCATCAACGACAAGGCGGACCAGCGGGCGCTGAAGAAATTCCAGCTGTTCGGCAACCTGGACGCCGTGCAGAAGGACAAGGTGTCGTATCTGCTGGACAGCGAGGGCCCGGCCGTCGGCGCGGCCATCTCCCAGAGCACCCTGCTGTCCCTTCCGTACGCGATCGACGAACTTGTCACGTCGGTCGGCCGGGGGTGAGCACCACCGACGCGCGTGTCACCCCGACCCCGGCAACCCTGCGCACGGCGACCGGGCGCGTGGCCACCCGATGGGTCACGGCGCACTGCCGCGAGGTGCCCTGGCTGACGGCCGCCACCGTGCTCACCACGGTGGCCGGGGCGGCGCTCCAGGTGCTCCCGGTGCTGCTGCTCGGCAGGGTGGTCGACGGTGTGGTCGAGGGCGAACCGCGCTCGGCCCTGGTCACGATCGGGGTGCTGATGGGGGCCGCCGCGCTGCTCGGCGCTGCGGCCACCGCGGTGTCGACCTATCTCATCGGGCGGCTCGGCGCGGATCTGCTCGCGGGGCTGCGGGAAGGCGCCGTCCGCGCGGTGCTGGGGATGCCGAGCACGCGGATCGAGCAGGTCGGCCGGGGAGACGTGCTGTCCAGGGTCGGTGACGATGTGGCGGTGCTGTCCAAGGGCATCCGCACCGCCGTCCCCACCGTGTTCTCGGCGGGAGTGCTGGTCCTCATCGCGACGGTCGGCATGTTCGGACTGGACTGGCGGCTCGGCCTGGCGGGCGCCGGCGCGCTGCCCGCGTACGCGCTGGCCCTGCGCTGGTACCTCCCCCGGTCCGCCCCGCTCTACCAGAAGCAGCGGGCGGCCCAGGCCGACCGCGCACAGGCGTTGATCAGCGGCCTGAACGGGATCGACACGGTCCGGGCGTACCGCCTCGAGGGCGTCTTCCGCGAGCAGGTCACCAGCGAGTCGTGGCGAGTGCGCGATTTCGGTATCGAGGTGTTCCGGTTCTTCGGCCGGTTCGTCGGCAGGGAGAACCGCGCCGAGTTCATCGGGCTGGTGCTCATCATCGTGGTGGGCTACGCCCTGCTGGAGGCCGATGCCGCCAGCCTGGGCGAGGTCTCGTCGGCCCCGCTGATGTTCCACCGGCTGTTCACCCCGCTGGGCTCCATCATGTTCACCTTCGACGAGGCACAGAAGTCGGGCGCGAGCCTGACCCGGCTGGTCGGGGTGGCCGGGGAGGCCGCGGAGGACCGGCTGGTGGGCGACGCGGCCGTCGCACCGGTGGACGCCGGGCCGTACCCGGTGACGGTGAAGGGGCTGACGTTTCGCTATCCCGACGCCGAGGAGCCGGTCCTCCGGGACGTCAGCCTGACGATCCCGGCGGGCCGCTCGCTCGCGCTGGTGGGGGCGACGGGCGCGGGCAAGACGACGCTCGCCGCGCTGATCGCGGGCATCGGAACCCCGCAGGCCGGGTCGGTGCGCATCGGGCCGACCGACCTCGCCGGTCTGGACGAGGCCGGGGCGCGAGCCATGGTGAGCATCCTGACGCAGGACACGCATGTGTTCTCCGGTCCGCTCGCCGACGACCTGCGGCTGGCCGCGCCGGAGGCGACCGACGCCGAGCTGATGGACGCGTTGCGTACGGTCGGCGCCGACGGGTGGGTCGACGCGCTGCCCGAGGGGCTGAACACCATGGTCGGCGAGGGCGGAGAGCGGCTGGACGTCACCAAGGTCGCCCAGATCTCCCTGGCCCGGCTGGTGCTGGCCCGGTCGCCGGTGGTGGTGCTCGACGAGTCGACCGCGGAGGCGGGCAGCGAGGGCGCCGCCGAGCTGGAGCGGGCCGTGCTGGCCGCGTGCTCGGGCCGGACCACGTTGTTCGTGGCGCACCGGCTGACCCAGGCGATGGCGGCGGACCGGATCGCCGTGCTGGATACGGGACGCGTGGTGGAGCAGGGAACCCACGAGGAACTGGTGGCCCTGGACGGCCGGTACGCGCGACTGTGGCGGGCCTGGCGAGAAGGCAGTTAGCCACCCCTGTTTCGGATGAGCTTTTCATGACGCGGAAGGGATGCTGAGTCCTCGATGGTGGAACCGGGCGCTCGTCGCGTACTGCTTTCTCCCACGCATATCGCCGGCGTACGCCGGCGGATGGGTGACTTCTCCGACCGGACCATCGCCGAAGCGTGCGCCATCGGGCTGTCGTACTGGGCGTCGGGCCGGAGCCCCGACGGCATCGACCTCACCCCCGGCACGCTGTTCGCCGACGTCCTGGGATGGGCCGACAACGGCGGTACGGCGCCTGACGGTTGGGAGATCGGCGCGGACGGGCGGAGCATCGTCCTGCCGGGAGGCGTCGGGCCGGCCGATGCGCAGCTCGCGCTGGACGACCTGGCCGATTTCCCGGACCGGCCCATCGGCACCATCGGCCCGGACGGCGCGGCGGCGAGGCTCGAGGCCCTGGCCGGGTGGAACGACACCGAGGCCGACCGGGTCCGCCCGACCATCGTGGAGATGTTCCATGAGCAGGCGCGGGCCAGGCCGGACGCCGTCGCCATCGTCGACGAGCACCGGTCGCTGACCTACCGTGAGGCGGCCGGGCTGGCCGGCCAGCTGGCCCACCACCTCATCGCACGCGGACTGGGCCCCGAACAGGTCGTCGGCATCTCACTGCGCCGCTCGGCCGACATGGTGATCGGGCTGCTCGCCGTACTCCAGGCGGGGTGCGCGTTCGTGCCGCTCGATCCGAAGTGGCCGGCCGCGCGCCGGGCCGTCGTCATCGATGACGCCCAGGTCGTGATGCAGCTCAACGACTCGGGCGAACACGACCCGGCCGAACCGGACGCCGTGGCCGTCGACCTCGGCGACTGGCGCTTCGGTTCCCACCCCACCGAGGACACCGGGGTCACCGTCCCCGGCGACGCCCTGGCATACGTGATCTTCACGTCCGGTTCGACCGGGCGGCCCAAGGGCGCGATGATCCGGCACGCGGCGATCAGCGAACGCCTGCTGTGGCAGATGAACGAGATCCTGGGCTTCGGCCACGACGACGCGTCGCTGTTCAAGGCGCCGTTGTCCTTCGACATCTCCATCAATGAGATCTTCCTGCCGCTGGTGTCCGGCGCCAGGCTGGTGATCCTGCGGCCCGACGGCGAACGCGATCCGCACCACCTGCTGAGCGTGATCGCCGAACAGCGCGTCACCTTCACCTACCTGGTGTCGTCCATGATGGACGTGCTGCTGGAGATCGCGGGCGACTCCGGGAGGCTGGACAGCCTGCGGCACGTGTGGTGCGGCGGGGAGGTGCTGACCCCGGAGCTGTACGAGAGGTTCCGCACCACGCTCGACATCCCCCTGTACCACGGCTACGGCCCGGCCGAGACGACCATCGGTGTCTCGCACGTCATCTACCGGGGGGCGGCGGAACGGCTGTCGACGTCGATCGGCAGGGCCAACCCCAACACCCAGCTGTATGTGCTGGACGATGAACTGCGCCCGGTCCCGGTCGGGGTCGGCGGCGAACTCTACGTGGGCGGGTTCCTGCTGGGACGCGGATACGTGGGCGCGCCCGGCCTGACGGCGTCCCGGTTCGTGGCGAACCCCTTCGCCGCGGACGGGTCCCGGCTGTACCGGACCGGTGACCTCGCGCGGTACACCCCGGACGGATCGCTGGACTTCCTCGGCCGGGCCGACAACCAGATCAAGATCCGCGGTATGCGGCTGGAGATCGAGGACGTCGAGGTCGGTCTCGCGGAGCACCCCGGAGTACGGCACACCTGCGTCGTCGCGAAGAAGAACGCGACCGGCGGCACCTACCTGGTGGGATACGTGATCCCGGCCGCCGGAAGCGAGGAACTGCGGGCGGACGAGGTCAAGGCGTGGGCCACCGAACACCTGGTGGAGTACATGGTGCCCACCCATATCGTCGTGATGACGGAGTTCCCGCTCACCGCGAACGGCAAGCTCGACCGGGGCGCGCTGCCGGAGCCCGTGGTCCCGGCGGGCTCGCTCACACCACCCACCACCCAGAACGAGCACGCGGTGTGCGCGGCCGTCGCGGCGGTGCTGCGGCTCGACGAGGTCGGTGTCGACCAGGACTTCTTCCAACTCGGCGGAGACAGCATCCTGGCGATCTCCCTGCTGAGCGCACTGCGCGACGCGGGGCTCCACGTCACGGCACGGCAGATCTTCACCCACAGCCGCGTGGGGGCACTGGCCGCGGTGGCGAGCCGCGAAGACGTCTCCACCGTGGACCACCGCGATGTCGCCACCGGTTCCGTCGTGGGATCGCCCATCGTGCGGTGGCTCGGCGACACCACGGACGCGATTCGTGGCTTCGTACAGTCGGTCGTGCTGAACACCCCGGCGGACCTGACCGCCGACGCGCTCGACGCGATCCTCACCGCCCTGATCCAGCGGCACGACATGCTGCGCGCCAAGCTGGTGCGCGGCGAGCGCTGGAGCTTCGACATCCCGGAGGCGGACCAGGCCACCCTGGGATGGCAGGAGAGCGACCGGTCGCTCGACGAGTGTGTGGCGCTCGCCACCGAGGGGCTGGACCCGGAGGGCGGCGTGATGCTGCGTGCGGTCTGGCGCCGCGCGGCGCGGCAGCTGGTTCTGATCGCCCATCACGTGGTGATCGACGGAGTGTCCTGGCGGATCCTGATGGACGACCTGGCCACCGCATGGCGGCAGCTCGCCTCGGGTGCGCCGATCGAGTTGCCCCCGGTGGGCACGTCGTTCCGGCGCTGGACGCAGTTGCTGGAGCGCGCGGCGTTCGACGCGGACAGTTCCTTCTACTGGCGTCCCCTGCCGGGAGAGGACCAGCCGCTGGGCCGGCGCGCGCTCTCCACGGCCGACACCGTGGCGACGGAGCGGCTCCGGGCCGTCTCGGTCGGCCCCGAGGTCACGGCCGCGCTGCTGGGCGAGATCCCCGGGAAGTTCCACGCGGGTGTCAACGACGTACTGCTGACCGGACTCGCCGTCGCCCTGGCCCGGTGGCGCCGCGACCTGGGGCAGGAGCAGACCTTCGCCCACATCGAGCTGGAGGGCCACGGCCGCGAAGGACAGTTCGTGGCGGACTCGGCCGGCTTCGAGCCCGCGCTGTCGCGGACCGTGGGCTGGTTCACCACCCTGTTCCCGGTGACCGTGGATCCCGGCGCGGCGGCCGACTTCACCGCCCCCGAGTACCTGACCGCCGCGCTCAAGGCGGTCAAGGAGGACCTCGCCCGCGTGCCGGACAACGGCGTCTCCTACGGCGCCCTGCGGTACCTGACCCACGTCGAATTCGACACGCCCGCACCACAGGTGCTCTTCAACTACCTGGGCCGCTTCGAGGCGGGAGCCACCGGCGACTGGCAACTCGCGGGTAGCACAGCCCAGTTGGGTGAAAAGCGCGACCCGAGGATGCGGCTGCCGCGCCCCCTGGAGTTCAACGCGATCGCCGAACCCGCCGCCACCGGCGAGTACGAGCTGGTCACCACGATCTCCTGGCCCGACGGCATGTTCACCGACGAGGACATCGCGACCCTCGGCGAGTACTTCCGGACGGCCCTGACCGGGCTGGCCTCGCTCGACCGGGGCGGCCACTCTCCCAGTGACTTCGCACTCGTGCCCCTCACGCAGGCCGACGTCGATGCCCTGGACGGCCCGGCCCTGCGCGACATCCTGCCGCTGACCCCGTTGCAGGAGGGCCTGTACTTCCACTCCGTCTTCGACGACGACTCGGCCGGCGCCTACGTCGAACAGCAGCTGCTGACACTGGACGGCGCGGTGGACGCCCACCGGCTCGCGGCGGCGGCCACCCGGGTGCTCACGCTGTACCCGAACCTGGCAGCGCGGTTCGTGGCCCTCGCCGACGGCCGTGTGGTCTCCATCCTGGAGAGCGGTGTGGAAGCGCCCTTCAGCACGGTGGACCGCCCCGGCATCACCGACGACGAGATCCGCGACCTGGCCGAGCGGGACCGACGAGCCGGGTTCGACCTGGCCAACGGTCCGCTGATGCGGTACACGCTCATCCGCGGGGGCCCCGGCCGCAACGTCCTGGTGCAGACCGTGCACCACATCATCGCCGACGGCTGGTCGGTGCCGCCCATGCTCCGGGCGCTGCTCGCCGAGTACCACGCGCCGGGGACCGTGCACCCGGTCGTCGGCTTCTCCGAATACGTGCGCCGGCTCGCCGGACGTGACGACGACGAGAGCGACCGCGTATGGCGCGAAGAGCTCGCCGGGCTGCCCGGCCCTTCGCTGGTCGCCGAGGGCCACAGCCCGTCCGACCGGTTCGCCGACACCGCCGTGGAGCCGGAGGACGACATCGACGCGGCCGTCCGGGCGGCCGGCGTGCCGCTGAGCGTGGCCGTGCACAGCGCCTGGGCGGTAACCCTGGGCTCCATCCTGCACGCCAGCGACGTGGTGTTCGGTTCCACGGTGTCCGGGCGCGATGCCGAGGTGCCCGGCATCGAGGACATGGTGGGCCTGTTCATCAACACCATCCCCGTGCGGGCCCGTTGGGCCCGCACCACCACGGCGCGTGATCTGCTCGCCTCCGTGCGGGAACACCAGAGCGCGGTGCTGCCGCACCAGCACGTCTCGCTGGCCAGGATCGGCCGCCAGACCGGCCTGGGCACCCTGTTCGACACCCTGGTGGTGTTTGACGTGGCGACCGATGTGGACGCCCTGCGGCGGCCCGGCGACACGCTGGTCATCACCGACATCGTCAACGAGGGCGCCCCGCACTACCCGTTGACGCTGGTGGTGGAGCGCGCACTGGACGGCCGTCCGCGCTTCAACCTGATCTACGACGGCGAACTGCTGCGGGAGTCGAGCGCCCGGGCGATCCTGCGCACGTTCGCCCACACGTTCTCCCGCCTGCTCACCCGGCCGGACGTCCCCGTGGAGGACCTGACACCGGAGAGCGACCGGCGTCCCGAGCGGATCACCCCGACGACCCTGGGAGCACTGTTCGACGCCGCCGCGCACCGCGGCCCGGCCGCCACCGCCGTGACCCAGTGCGCCCTCGACGGCGGTACCCGATCACTGACCTACGGTGAACTGGCCCACGCCAAGGACGAGTTGGCCCGGGCCCTGCGTGCCGCAGGTGTCCGGCCCGGCAAGCGGGTCGCCATCGCCCTCCCACGCTCCGTCGAGCAGGTGGTCGCCTCGGTCGCGGTCGTCACCGCGGGCGGCGCGTACGTACCGCTGGACCTGGCGTACCCGGACGGACGGCTGGAGTACATCCTCGCCGACGCCGCTCCGCAGGTCCTTCTCGTGGACCGCGCGCAGCGGGACCGCTTCACGCGGCTGCTGGCCCGGGCGGGCGTGCCGGCCCGTGTGCTCGTACAGGGAGACGAGCTGCCGCCGGCCGATACGGAGGCCGGGCCGGAGGTGAGGTGGCACGACCCCGCGTACGTCATCTACACGTCCGGATCGACCGGCAGGCCCAAGGGTGTCGTCGTCCCGCACTCCAGCGTGGTGACGCTGCTCGCGAACACCCGGCCGGACATGGACTTCGGACCGCACGACGTATGGGTCCAGTTCCACTCCTTCTCCTTCGACTTCGCGGTCTGGGAGCTGTGGGGCGCGCTGGCCAACGGCGGTGAGCTGCTGGTGCCGGAGTACGGGCTGACCCGCTCGCCGGTCGACTTCCACCGGCTGGTCCGCGAGCGCGGAGTGACCGTGCTCAACCAGACCCCGTCGGCGTTCTACCAGTTCATCGAGGCCGACCGGCAGACGGGCGAGCCGTTGCCCGCGCTGCGCCGGATCATCTTCGGCGGCGAGGCGCTGGACCTCGGGCGGCTGCGCGGCTGGATCGAGCGGCACGGCACCGGATCGCCCGAGCTGGTCAACATGTACGGCATCACCGAGACCACCGTCCATGTCACCCACCGGGTACTGACCGACGAGGACTTCGGCGCGGGTGACGACGTGAGCCCGATCGGCGGCCCGATCCCCGGCCTGGTCTGCTATCTGCTCGACGACCGGCTCCGGCCGGTGCCGCCGGGCCGAGTGGGCGCCATCTACGTCGCGGGCGACCAGGTGTCGCTCGGCTACCTGGGCAGGCCGGGGCTCACCGCGGGCCGCTTCGTGGCGAACCCGTTCCTGGGCGACGGCTCCCGCATGTACCACACGGGCGACCTCGCCGTCCGCACCCTCGACGGTGAGCTGGAATTCGCCGGACGCACCGACGACCAGGTCCAACTCAAGGGATTCCGGATCGAGTTGGCCGAGGTGGAAGGGGCGGTCAGGGAGCTCGACGGTGTGGTCGACGTGGCCGTCACCGTGGCGGACAGCGGCGACCACCTGGTCGCGCACATCGTGGGCCGGGTGCCGGACGACTTCACCGAGCTGTTGTCCACGAAGCTGCCCGCGCACATGGTGCCGGGGCGGGTGCTGCCGGTCGAGGCATTGCCGTTGACCGTCAACGGCAAGCTCGACCGGAGAGCGTTGACAGAGAGCGCCGCGACAGGGCCTTCTCCGTCTGACCGTGCGTCGTGGCTGGGCGCGCAGTTCCCCGCGCCCCTGCGGGGCGCACCCGCGGCCGAAGACGCCGCGCTCGACGCGCTGGTCCGTATCTTCGCCGAGACGCTGCCAGGCGCCGCTGCCGACGCCGACACCGACTTCTTCCGCGCCGGAGGCGACAGCATCGTCGCCATCACCGTGATCAACCGGGCCAGGGCGCTCGGCCTGGCGATCGTGCCACGGGACGTGTTCCTGTTCAGGACACCGCGTGCGCTTGCCGAGCACCTGGGAAGGCGCACACCGCTTGCCGCCCCGGCGCCCGCGCCCGCCCGCCGCGCGGACGGCCCGCTGACGCCGACCCCGATCATCCTGCGCCAGCGGGAACTGGGCGGCTCGCTCGCCCGGTTCGCCCAGGCCAGAACGCTGGTGGCCCCGGAGGGTACCGGATTCGCCGACGTCGAGCGCGCCGCGAACGCCGTCGTGGCCGCGCACCCGGCCCTCCGGCTGCGGCTGCGCGTCGAGCATGGAGTGTGGGCCCTGCGCACCGAGCCCGCCCACGAGATGACGGTCGTACGGGCGGACACGGCCGACGCGACGGCCGTGGCGAACGAGGCCGCCGGACGGCTCGATCCCGAGTCGGGGGACGTGGTCGCGTTCTCGTGGCTGGAGGCGAGCCGGACCCTGGTGGTCACCGTGCATCACCTCGCTGTCGACTCGGTGTCCTGGCTGGTCCTGCTGGAGGACCTGGTCGCCGCCCTGCGCGGGGAGACCCTGCCGCCGCCGACCACGTCGTACGCCGAGTACGCCGAGGCGCTGGCCCTCGGGGCCACCCATGCCATCGACGACCTCGGACACTGGGTCACCACCCTCCAGGCGCCCCAACTGCTGTCGGCGGTCGGCGCGTTGCGCGATACCACCGTCGTGCTCGCCCCCGACGTGAGCGACCGTGTGACGCGTACCGCGCCCGCCGCACTCGGCGTCGGCCTCACCGAGCTGCTGTGCGGTGCGCTGCGCACCGCGCTGACCCGCGTCCAGCCATCGCCCACCGATCTCGCGATCGAGCTGGAGCGGCACGGCCGGGTCCCGGCGCTGGAACACCACGACTACACCCGCACGGTCGGCTGGTTCACCGCCATCGCGCCCGTACGGCTCACGGCACACACCGACCCCGTCGCGGCGGCGTACGAGGTGGCCGAGCGCCAGCCGGACGAGCGCGGACACATCGCGTACGGGCAGCTCAGATACCTCAACCCGCAGACGGCCCCGCTGCTCACCGCACGTCCCCAGGTGCTGTTCAACTACCTCGGCCGGGGCGACGAGTCCCAGGCGCCGCGCCTCACCGGCGGCGATCAGGGCAGCCCGTACGCCGTCGAGGTCAACGCCTGGACCGACGCCCCCACCGGAAGCCTGCACGCGGACTTCACCCTCGCCGAGGGCATCCCGGACGAGATCATCGAACACTGGCGGCGCGCACTGGAACACATCGCGGACGCCTCCGCGACGGCCGAGCGCACGGCACCGGTCACCCCGCTCCAGCGGGGCCTGTTCTTCCAGGCACAGATGGCGGGCCCGGCCGGACACTATGTCGCGCAGAGCTGGTTCACCTTCGACCGGCGCCTGGACACCGACGCGCTGGCCGAGGCGATGGCGTACGTGATCGCGCGGCACCCGGTCGTGGGCGCCGGATTCACCACCGACGACGACGGAAACCCGGTCCAGGTCCTGGGCGTGGGCCGACGGGTCGATGTCCGCACGGTCGCCCTCTCCACGGACGCGGAGGTCGACGTCCTGCGCACCCGGGACCGCGACACCGGATTCGACCCGGGTGAGCCACCGCTGATCCGGATGACCGTGGTGCGGCTGCCCGACGACCGCGATGGGCTGTTGCTCAGCTACCACCTGCTGCTGTGGGACGGCTGGTCCCGCGAGATCGTGCTGCGGGACCTGTTCGACGCCTACCAGGCCGCTCTCGAGGGCGCGTTGCCCGCCCCGGCCCCGGCCACGCCGAGCTTCGAGGACCACGCCCGGGCACTCGACGCCAGGGACTCCGCCGTATCGGAGCGCTTCTGGGCGGAGCACCTGGCCGGTCTCCCCGGCCCGACGCTGCTCGCCGGACCGGCTCCCTCCCTCTCGGACGACCTGCCGCGCGCGCTCGTGCACACGCTGTCCGCCGAACAGTCGGAGTCGCTCAGGGAGGCGGCCAAAGCACACGGCGTCACGCTGAACACGGTGCTGACCGGCGCGTTCGGCCTCCTGCTGGGCGCCCACACGGGCCGCGGCGACGCCGTGTTCGGCGTGACCGTCTCCGGCCGGGAGGGCGAGGGCCTGGACGGCATCGTCGGGGTGCTGCTCAACACCGTGCCCATGTGGACGCGGGCCCGGCCGGACGCCACGGTCGGCGCGTATCTGTCGGCCGTACAGGCGGCCAGGGTCGCGGCGATGGACCACGAGCACCTGGGACTCGGGGAGATCCAGCGAGCCAGTGGGCACGACACCCTGTTCGACAACCTGTTCGTGCTGCAGAACTTCCTGGACATGGACGCGTTCGCCGAGATGAACGCCCGGCACGGCATCACCTCGGTGTCGGCCGATGACTCCACCCACTACCCGTTCACCTGGGTCGTCACGCCCGGCGACCGGCTCACGGTCAAGCTGGAGTACCGCGACGAGGACACCGGCAACGCCCGCCGTCTCCTCGACGACTACCTGCGTGTGCTCGAAGACCTGGCCCGGTCGACCGGGCCGGTCGGCGCGCTGCGGGGGCTGGGACCGGAGCCTGCGCGGAGCGAGCGTACGGACATCGGCACGGACACCGTGGTCGACCGGTTCGACCAGGCGGCGGACCGCGACCCGCGGCGGGTGGCGCTGGTCGCCCACGGCTCGACCATGACCTTCGCCGAGCTGCGGGACCGCAGCCGCGCGGTGGCCGGTGTGCTCGCCGGGCGCGGCATCGGCCCCGAGACGACCGTGGGCCTCGCGATCCCGCGCTCCCTCGACTCGATCGTGGCGCTGTTCGCGGTGCTGCGGGTCGGCGCCGCGTACGTTCCGCTGGAGCTGGACCACCCGGACGAGCGGATCGCCGCGATCGTCGCGGACGCCCGCCCGGACGTCATCCTCACCGTGAGCGCGGTGTCGCCCCGGCTCACCGGTGACCTGATCGAACTGGACCGGCCCCTCCCCGAGGGGAAGCCGTACGTGACGTTCGCGCCGGACGACCCGGACCGGCTGCGGCATCCCGCGTACACGATCTACACCTCCGGTTCGACCGGGAAGCCCAAGGGTGTGGTGACCGAGTACGCGGGGCTCACCAACATGCTGATCAACCACCAGCGCCGGATCTTCGAACCGGTGCTGGCCGAGCACGGCCACCGCGTCTTCCGGATCGCGCACACCGTGTCGTTCGCCTTCGACATGTCGTGGGAGGAGCTGCTGTGGCTCGCCGACGGCCACGAGGTGCACATCTGCGACGAGGAGCTGCGCCGTGACGCGCCCCGGCTGGTCGAGTACTGCCTCGAGCACGGCATCGACGTCATCAACGTGACCCCGACCTACGCGCAGCAGCTGGTGGCCGAGGGCCTGCTCGACAACCCCGAACGGCGGCCGGCGCTGGTGCTGCTGGGCGGCGAGGCCGTCACCCCGGCGCTGTGGCAGCGGCTCGCGGAGACCGAGGGGACGGTCGGCTACAACCTCTACGGACCCACCGAGTACACCATCAACACCCTCGGCGTCGGCACCTTCGAATGTCAGGACCCGGTGGTGGGTGTGGCCATCGACAACACCGATGTCTACGTACTGGATCCATGGCTGCGGCCGCTGCCGGACGGAGTGCCCGGCGAGCTGTATGTGTCGGGCATCGGCATCGCGCGTGGCTATCTCGGGCAGCCCGACCAGACCGCGCACCGCTTCGTGGCGTGCCCGTTCGGCGAACCCGGCGAGCGCATGTACCGCACCGGGGACCTGGTGGTCCGCCGGCCCGATGGCCACCTGATGTACCTGGGCCGCACCGACCAGCAGGTCAAGATCCGGGGACACCGGGTCGAACTGGGCGAGGTCGAGGCCGTGTTCGCGGCACACCCCGCGGTCCGGTTCGTCGCCGCGGTCGCCCAGCCCGATCCGCAGGTCGACGGCGCGTACCGGCTGGCCGCCTATCTGGTGCTGGAGGGCGCGGAGCTGGCGACGGTGGCCACCGAAGTGGGCACCGGACTGCCGGACTTCCTGCGCCCGACGCACTACGCCCAGGTCGACAGCATCCCGCTGACGGTGAACGGGAAGGCTGACACCAAGGCGTTGCCGGAGGCCAAGCCGCTGGGCGCGCTGACCACAGCGGGAGAGCGGGGGCCCGCGACCGCGACCGAGACCGTGGTGTGCGAGTTCTTCGCCGAGGCACTGGACCTGGACGACGACGAGGTGAGCGCGGTGAGCGACTTCGTGTCCCTGGGAGGGCACTCCATGCTGGCGGTGCGGCTGATCGGGCTGCTCCGCCGCGAGTACGGTCCGGTGATCACCATCCGAGACCTGTTCACCCTGCGCACCCCGGAAGCGATGGCCCGCCACCTCGATGCCCGAGTCCTCGATGACAACTCCTGACCCGCGGCGGCCCCGACCGGGGTCCGCCATCCTCCGGACCGCCCTGCGCCGCAACATCGGTGCCATGGCCTGGGGCACCGTCCTCATGGGCCTGTACCAGGCGGGTGAGACGGCCTTCCCCATCGCGCTCGGCCTGATCGTCGAGCACACGATGCGCCACCGGAGCCTCGGCGCGCTGGGCCTGTCGATCGCCGCACTGGCGCTGATCATCACGACGGTGTCGCTGTCGTGGCGGTTCGGAATGCGCATCCTCCAGAAGGCCAACACGACCGAGGCACACCGCTGGCGGGTGAAGGTCGCGGCCTGTGGCCTTCAGCCGGTGGCCAGGGACGTGGACCTCAAGTCCGGCGAGGTGCTGACCATCGCCACCGAGGACGCCGACCAGACCGCCGATATCATCGAGGTGGTGCCGCTGCTGATCAGCTCGCTGGTCGCGGTGCTGGTCGCGGCGGTCGCCCTCGGCATGGCCGACGTGCGGCTCGGCCTGCTGGTGATCGTGGGAACCGTCGCGATCCTGTCGGCCCTGAGCGTGCTGTCCAAGCGGATCGGCTCCAGCACCCGCGAACAGCAGGCCAGGGTGGCGCGGGCGGGCGCGAAGGTCGCCGACCTGATCACCGGGCTGCGCCCGCTGCACGGCTTCGGCGGCAACCACGCGGCGTTCCGGTCCTACCGTGAGGTCAGCACGGAGGCGAAGCACCAGGCGATCACGGTCGCCAAGGTCAACGGCGTGTACGCGGGCACCGCGCTGGCGCTCAACGCGGTCCTCGCCGCCGCCGTGACCCTGACGGCGGGCTCGCTGGCGTGGAGCGGCCGGATCAACATCGGCCAGCTCGTCATGGCGGTGGGGCTGGCGCAGTTCATCATGGAACCGCTCAAGCTGTTCTCGGAGATGCCGAAGTACGTGATGATGGCGCGCGCGTCGGCCGAGCGGATGGCGCTGGTGCTGGCCGCGCCGCCGGTGACGGTTTCGGGGTCGGAGCACCCGGCCGCGGGCGGAGACCTCGACATCGACTGTGTCCGGTACGGCTCCCTGCGCAAGCTGAAGTTCCAGGTGAGCGCCGGTGAGTTCGTGGCGATCGCCGCCTACCAGCCACGCGCGGCGGCCGACCTGGCGTCGATCCTGGCCATGACCGTCCCGCCGGACACGTACGAGGGAGCGGTGCGGGTGAGCGGGCAGGAGCTCAGGGACCTGTCGGTCGAGGCGGTCCGCGCGTACCTGCTGGTGAACCCGTACGACGGGGAGATCTTCGCGGGCACCCTCCGTACGAACATCGACCCGTTGGGCACCAGCCGGATGGTCCCCGAGGCCATCGAAGCGTCCATGCTGACCGACGTGGTCGCCCTCCACCGCGAAGGACTCGACTACGGTGTCCGCGACCGCGGTGCGAACCTCTCCGGGGGCCAGCGCCAGCGGCTCTCCCTGGCCCGCGCCCTCGCCGCCGACACCGATGTCCTCGTCCTGCACGACCCGACGACGGCCGTCGACGCGGTCACCGAGCAGCTCATCGCGCGCAACGTCGCGAAGCTGCGCCGGGGCCGGACCACCATCGTGATCACCAGCAGCCCGGCCCTCCTGGACGCCGCCGACCGTGTCCTCGTACTGGACGACGGCGTCATCACCGCCGAGGACACCCATCGCAACCTCCTCGCCACGAACGAGGACTACTGCGCGGCGGTGGCCCGGTGAACCGACCGGCTAACGCAATGCCTGCTCGTCGAGTGCCCAGGCGACATCCCTGAGCAGGGCGTGCCGCCAGCCCGCCCGGTCATGGCCCGACGCCGACCGTGAGACCCGTACGGTCGCGCCGGTTCGTGTCGCCAGGGTCTCGATCAGCTCGCAGTGGGGGAGCATCCGGGTCTCGTGTTCCCCCACGTCGAACGCGACCCGCAGACCGGACAGGTCGGGATGCTCCCGCAGACGCGCGGCGACGGTGCCGCCGACCGGGCCGCCCAAGGGGTCCGGCAGGTCCGGGGCGTCGGGTGTCCACCAGAAGGACCCCGACTGACAGGCGACGCGGGACACCAGGTCCGGGAACTCCAGCGCCGCGTACATCGCGCTCAGGCCGCCCATGCTCTGCCCGGCGACCACCAGCCGGTCCACATCGGCGGGTACGCCGGATTCCGCCACCAGTGGCAGCAGTTCGTCCCGGATCGCCTCCCACAGGGCGGGTCCGCACCCGAACTCGGTTTCCCTGTCCCTGCTCGGCAGGAAGACGAGCGTGACGGCGGGCATCGCGCCACTGGCGACGGCCGACTCGAACGCGGTCATGGCCGGGTGCAGATACAGCCAGTCGTCCCCGTCGAGCAGCAGGACCACGGGTCCGCCACCGCCCGCCGGGTGGACCCGCACGGTGCGCCGCCCGCCGAGCCGTTCGCTGCTCCAGCGGATCCGGGTGCGGGGGAGTGGCAGTACGGCGTCGGAGCCGGCGCCGATGACGGGCCAGTGCGGCTGGACCGGAGCGTCCGGGGTCGCGGCGATGGACCGGTCACCGCCCGCACCGACCGGGTTGAACGGGTCGGCGTGCGCCGCGTCGCCCACGAGGAATTGATAGGTCACCCGCAACCGCTCGGGCATGCGCACCTCGGCGTACCAGCAGTCCGTATCACCCCACCGGCGCAGGGGCACCGGCTCCGACCAGCTCTCGAAGCCGATGCTCGCCTCGGACCCGCGCCACAGGAACAAGGTCACCCAACCGCCGCCGTCGGCGGGCACCGACGCGGGTGTCCTCGCCGCCGCCCAGAACTCGTCGGTGCCGGGTGCGCCGGGCAACCCGAACCCGACGAAGGCGTTCTCCCCATCGACCGCGCCCAGGCGCATGAACGTCTCCTTGTGAGAGGGAAGGGACAGAGCTAAACTCCCGCCAATTAGGCGAGCCTAACCTAAGTCGGGGATTCGTAGGAGGCGACCCCTCGTCGTCGCAAGCCGCCCAGGCACCGAGGAGAGCCCTGGCAGATGCTCTGCACCAGACTGACGAACGCCCGCTTCCTCACCATGGACCCGGACCACCCCGTCGCCCACGAGCTGGGCATCTGGCGGGGCCGGACCGTGGGCCTGGACGAGGCCGTGGCCTCCCTGCCCGCCCGCGAGGTGATCGACCTTCAGGGCGCCACCGTGCTGCCCGGGTTCATCGATCCCCATGTGCACCTGGCCTGGACCGGGTTCAAGCAGAAGACCCCGAGCATCGCGGGGCGCACTCGGATCGACGACGTGCTCGCCACCGTGGAGGAGGCCGTCACCCGGAACGGCTCGCCCGGAGCCTGGGTGAGCATCGCTGGCTATGACCAGCGAGCCCTGGGACGCCACCTGACCGCCGCCGAACTGGACAAGGTCAGCCACGGGCGCAAGCTGTTGGTGATGCACGATTCCGGGCACGGCTGCCTCGTCAACTCCGCCGTCCTCGACCTGCTCCCCGCCGACATCCCGCACGAGAGCGGCTTCCTCGCCGAGGGCGCCATGGGCGCCGCCCGCGCGCTGCGCCTCCCGTACTCCCAGCGGGAACTGGCCGAGGCGATCGCCCGCGCCGCCCGCACCTGCCTGGCCGAGGGCGTCACCGCCTGCGCCGAGGCGGGCATCGGCGGCGCCCTCTTCGGCCACAGCCCGGTCGAGCTGGGCGCCTACCAACTCGCCCGCGAATCCGGCCTGTTGCCGCTGCGCGTACAGGTCATGGTGTCCGCCGACCGGTTGCACCCGGTCGCCGCACACGAAGCCGACGGCATTCCCCGAGCCCTCGACCTCGGACTGTGTACCGGGTTCGGCGACGACCGGCTCTCCGTGGGCGCGCTGAAGGTCTACACAGACGGCGGCATGATGGCCCGGACCGCCGCGCTCAGCCGCCCGTACGAGGGGCTGGATCACATGGGTGAGCTACAGGACGACCCGGAGGTGCTCGCGGACACGATCGTGGACGGCCACCTGGCCGGGTGGCAGCTCGCGGTCCACGCGATCGGCGACCGCGCCGCTGACGTGGCCCTGGACGCCCTGGAACGGGCCCAGCGCCTCCGGCCACGCCCCGGTGCCCGGCACCGCATCGAGCACGCCGGCCTGATCCGCCCCGACCAGCTTCCGCGCTTCGCGCGACTGGGCATCAGCGCGGTCGTCCAGCCCAACTTTCTGCGCTACTTCGGCGACGACTACGCGGCGATCATGGGCGAGGAACGGGCCCCGTGGCTCTACCGCGGCAAGGCGTTCCTGGACCACGGCATCCCGCTCGTCGGCAGCTCCGACCGTCCCGTCACGGACGGATCCCCGCTGAGGGCCATCCAGTTCATGGTCGAGCGCACCTCCGAGTCCGGTCAGGTGATCGGCCCGGACGAGGGGATCACCCTCGACGAGGCCCTGCGGGCCTACACGGTCGCAGGCGCGTTCGCCTGCCGCTGGGAGGACAGCCTGGGAAGCCTCACCCCGGGCAAGCTCGCCGACCTGGTCGTGCTCGGCGACGACCCCCGGCGTGTCGATACATCGCGTATCGGGGACATCGAGGTGGTGGCAACCTACGTCGGCGGTCGAGAGACCGGGAAGCCGACGTCATGAGCAAGAGGCCGGCGGTCGTCACTTCGAGGCCTCATGAGGCGACACGCCGACACCCGCGGCCCCCGGCCGGCACCGGAAGCCGACACTGGCCGGATGACGTCAAGCCCCCACCGCGATGCCCCAGGGGCCGGAGCGCCGAGGGCACGCCCGCTGACCGCGCTGGCGGCCGTCACCAACTTCCTCGTCGTCCTCGACGGTCTGGTGGTGACGGTGGCCCTGCCCGTCGTGCAGCGGGACTTTTCGCTGACCTCGTAGCCCGCGAAGCCGGAGCCCGACGCACCGGTAGCCTGGGCCGCTATGACGCGCGCTTGGACCCTGCCGACACTCCTCGTTCTCAGCGGCGCAGCCCTTGCCACCGGGCTGATCTCCAGCGGAAACCCCGGCGCAGCCGCAGCGCTCCTGCTGGTGTTCGTACTGCTCGCGGGCGTGAACTCGCCGCTGATCTTCCCGAGGTCGATCAGCGCACCGGAGGCACAACGACGCAGCGCGGCAGACGGCCGCCCCGTCGTCTTCTGGCGGCCGGGCTGCGCGTACTGCCTCCGCCTGCGCATCCGCCTGGGCCGCGGCGCCCGCCAGGTGCACTGGGTCAACATCTGGCGCGACCCGGCCGGAGCGGCAGCGGTGAGGGCGGCCAACGACGGCGACGAGACGGTACCGACCGTCGTCGTGGCAGGCCAGTCGCACACCAACCCCGACCCCGCATGGGTACGCGAACAGCTCTCCCGTTCCGCGTGACCGGGAGCGGTGCCGCAGACCGTCGTGGCCCACCGCGCCCAGCGGTGCGAGCGCTCCGGACGATCAGCGACGAGGCCGAGGCCAGCCCGTCGGGCGGGTGATCAGGCGGCCGCGGACCTTGCCGTTGGAGAAGGTCGTGGTCTTGGTGCCGAGGCCGGCCATGACCACGCGGTCGGACCAGGGGCAGAGGCGCGGCAGGGGAGGTACGACCACGGTCCGATCCGGAAGTGTGGTCCGTGCTCCGACGACATGGCGTGTGCGGTGGCGACATCGTTGCCTCATGACCGTCACTTCCTCGTCAATCGCCGCGCCGCGGGCTTTCTTTCCGGGACGCTGGGTGGGCGCGGCATCCCTCGTCGCCGGGCCCTTGCTGGTGCTCGCCGGTGTGCTGCTCCGGGTGCGCTTCAGCTTCTTCTTTCCCGCCCAACTGAACGCCTACGAGCGCCATCCGCATCTCATGACCGCCTCGTACAGCCTTGTCGCGGCGGGGTGGGTGTTGCTCTGGCCGGGAGTGGTGCTCCTGGCCGACCGGATCGGTACGCGTTTCCGGGAGCTGGCTGTGTGGGGCGGTGTTCTCACGGTCCTGGGCCTGTTCGCCCGGGCGTTTCACGCAGGCGTGGACCACGCGGACTTCCAGCTGGTGACCGCCCATGGCGCGGCGTCGGCGGCCCGGACCGTGAGTGAGACCTATGGCGCTTTCCACGTCTTCAGCGCGCTGAACGCCGCCATCATGGGCGGCTGGATCCTGCTGGCCGTCGGCGCCTACCGCGCACGGGTGCTCGGACCCCTGCGTGCGGCGGCCCTGGGCCTGGTATCGGTGATGCCACTGGGGGTGCTGAAGGGGACGACCGCGTGGTCGGTCGCGGCTGCCGCGGGGCTGTGCGTGGCACTCGTTCCGCTGGGCGTGGCCGCGTGGCGCACAGGGCCGACTCCACGAGCGGCCACGGTCGTTGGGAGGCTCGTGCTGGTGAGTGTGGTGGGCACCGCGATGTTCTGCTTCGGGCGGGCGGGATGAGCGCTCGGTATTGTCGTGCGGTGCGCATTGTGCGGTGGCGCCCGCGGACCGGGCCGCATCTGCTGGCCGTCGACGCCTGCGTGGCGGGCGTGGTGACGGCAGCGTATGTGGCGCTGGCCGGGCAGGGCGGGCCCGACGGGTCGCCCCGGTTCTCCGGCCCGGCATGGGCGGGCTGGCTGGTGGCGGCGGGTGTCGGAGTACCGCTGGCCGTTCGGCGCCTGTGGCCCCTGTCTGCCCTCGCGGTGGTGCTGGGCGCCACGGCAGCGGCGACGCTCTTCGACATCACCCGCGACCCCTACCTCTCCTCGGCCCTGGCCCTCTACGCGGTGGCTCTCCTGGCGCCGCCTCGCCGGGCCGTGGCGGCGCTGGCGCTGACCCTGGTCGTCTCGGCGGCCGCCGTGGTCACCGGGGAGGCGGTGCTGACCCCGTCCGGCCCGTGGCCGGAAGCGGTCGGAACCGCGGCGCTGGTGTGGCTGGTGGCCGGTGGCGCCTGGGCCGCGGGCCGTGCCGTACGCCAGCTGCGGGCCCGGGCGGTGCGGCGGGAGCGGCGCCTGGCCGAGGAGGCGCTGGCCGAGGAACGCCTGCGGATCGCCCGGGAGTTGCACGACATCGTCTCGCACAGCCTCAGCGTGATCGTCGTCAAGGCGTCCGTCGCCAACCACGTGGCCAAGGAACGCCCCGAGGAGACCCGCGATGCCATCGGCGCGATCGAGCGGACCGGCCGGGAGGCGCTGACCGAGATGCGGCGCGCCTTGGGCATGTTGCGCGGCGACACCGCCCTACCGCACACGCCAGGTGCCGACGCCGCACCGCCCACGCCAGGTGCCGGCTCGGCGCAGCTGACACCCCCTCCCGGACTGGACGACCTGCCCGCCCTGATCCGGCGCGCCGAGCAGGCGGGCATCCGCGCCAGGCTCCGTACCCGCCTGGCGGCCGACCTCCCCGCGGGGACGGCGCTGACCGTCTACCGCATCGTGCAGGAGGCGCTGACCAACGTCATCAAGCACGCCGGCGACGGAACGCACTGCGAGGCCACCATCACCGCGGACACGCGCGGTCAGGTGCACATCGAAGTGGTCGACGACGGAGCGGGCAGGGCGCCCGGGCCCGGCCGGGCGGACCTCAGGGGCGGTCATGGACTGGTGGGGATGCGGGAACGGGTGATGATGTACGGGGGGACACTTCAGACCGGGCCGCGGCCCGGCGGCGGGTTCGCCGTCTCGGCCCGCCTCCCGGCCGAACCCGCGCACGGCACCGCACCGGACCGAAGGGAGCCGACCGCGTGACCGAACCGATCCGGGTCCTGGTCGCCGACGACCAGTCCCTGCTCCGGGGCAGCTTCCGGGTGCTCATCGACACCGCACCCGGGCTGACCACGGTGGGCGAGGCCGGCACCGGCGCCGAAGCGGTCGAGAGCACCCGGCGGCTGCGCCCGGACGTGGTGCTCATGGACATCCGCATGCCCGTCATGGACGGGATCGAGGCCACGCGGCACATAGCCCGGTCGCCCGAGACAGCCCAGACACGCATCCTCATCCTGACCACCTTCGACCTCGACGAGTACGTGTACGGCGCGCTGCGGGCCGGGGCGGCCGGGTTCCTCCTGAAGGACACCTCACCCGAGGTCCTGCTGGCCGGCATCCGCACCGTCGCCGCCGGAGAGTCCCTCCTGGCACCCTCGGTGACCCGGCGCCTGATCGCCGCGTTCGCCCGCCTTCCCCACGCCTGCCCGACGCCCGGCTCCTCGCTGGAGAACCTCACAGACCGCGAGCGAGAGGTTCTGCTGCTGGTGGCCCGCGGCTTCTCCAACACCGACATCGCCGAATACCTCCACCTCAGCCACGGCACCGTCAAGACACACATCGGCCGGCTGCTGAGCAAGCTGGCGGCGCGCGACCGTGCGCAACTGGTCATCAGCGCCTACGAATTGGGACTCGTCACGGCGACCAGCGGCTCCTGAACTCACGTCCCAACCAAAGCGGTGCGGTTGAGCATTCCGCCGCGATGTGTGACTCGCCGCAGCTGTCATGGTCGGCCGGCGGAGTGTGGCGTGGCCCAGCCGGTGGCGGTCACCACGTCGCGCGCGATATCCACGACACCACGCTTGTCCGTCATCACCCGCACGGTCTCCGCGCCGACCTGCTGGTCCAGCAGCCGTGCCTTGCGAGCACTGCCTTTCAGTTCGTGCTCCAGCTCCGAGCCGAGTTCCCGGCGCACCAGCCGCTCTCGGACGGTGGCATCGGAGGCGGTGAGCAGAACCCGTATGATCCGTGCCCCCGCTCCCATAGCCCGCTCGAACATTCCCGTGGACTCAGGAAGCACACTCACGGTGTTGGTGTAGATCAGTCGGCGGTAGCCGCGTCGGGCGAAGTTCCCCCACACGGCCGTCAGGTTGCTTTCGGTGATTTCCGAGCAGTGGGGGTCTCCCTCCGGGGCCGGATGGACCTGCCCCATGAAGTCGCCATCGATGACCGCGTGCGAGACGGCCGCGGCCCGCAGTATGGCCGATACCTCCCACCCCACCGTCGTCTTGCCGACTCCGGCCCGCCCTCCGATGAGCAGTACTTCCGCGTGATCCATGGGGGCAGCCTGCCAGCACACATCCGTCTGGGGCGATCCAATATCGATCGCCTCTGCCTGAGCGGAGGCCCCGATACGAGCCGTAGAGCGGCAGGGAGGGGGCCCACCCCCCTCGCGAAGCGGCTGGCCCGGCGACGGTTATGGTTCCATCACCCCGGCGCCACGACCGGACGCGCGCCGGCGGGAATCCAGACCGGGGAACGCGCCCGGGCGGTATCGCGCCGCCCGGCCGACCGCGCACAGTGGGAAAGGCACATCACGATGACGAGCGGTGACAGCGGTGACAGCGGTGACGGCGGTGACACCGCGGCGCTCGACGACCCGGTGGGGGAGTCGCTGCGCGGCCGCCACGCGGCTCTCGGGCGCCGACTCGGCCGGGCTGCCACCTACCTGCCCGGAGTCGCGACCTTCTCGGCGGTACCCGCCGACGCGGACGCGGCGGACTGGGCCGGTCTCGCGCGGCTCCTCGGCCGAGACGCGTTCGCCGACATGTTCAGCTGCCAGGCGCCCCCACCTCCGGACTGGGAGCAGGTTTTCGTCCTCGAAGGCCGGCAGATGCTCTGGACCGGCAGCAGCCACCCCGACCAGGCTCATGCCGTGACCGGGGCCGACGTGGTCGAACTGGGTGCGGCCGATGTGCCCCAGATGCTCGACCTGGTGGCACAGACCCGGCCGGGACCGTTCTGGCCGCGCACCCTCGAACTCGGCACCTACCTCGGCATCCGCGACGGCGGCAGGCTGGTGGCCATGGCGGGCGAACGGCTCCGGCCCCCGGGATGGACCGAGATCAGCGCCGTCTGCACGGCCCCCGAGGCGCGCGGGCGGGGCCACGCCGCCCGCCTGGTCAGCACGCTCGTCGCCCGCGTCCTGGCGCGGGACGAACGCCCCTTCCTGCACGTGGCCGAGACGAACACCGGCGCGATCGCGCTCTACGAACGGCTCGGCTTCGCGAGCCGGAAGCACGTGACCTTTCGCGGCTTCCGCACTCCGTGAGTGTGCCCGAGACGGCCACGCGTCGGTCCGCACCTCCGCGAAGAGCCTCGGCTCGGCATCGTTGTTCAGCGCGCCGCGGTTGACGCGCTGCTGGAGCAGGTCGCACATGACGTTCTGCCGCCGCCTGTAGAGCGCGATCGGGTCCGCGATGCGGTCTACATGTGGCGGCCTGACGCACATGGCGGCTTACGTCGCCGACGAGGTTGATGCGGACGCGTCGTTCGACGAAGCGCCAATGCCCGTCACGGCGCTCGAAGCGATCGTGGTACCGGCCGCCGGCGATGGGCTGGAAAGGTAGGTCGGGCAGCGCCTGGAAGACGGTCACGTACGAACGCGAGACTGCCGTGCCCGCCTGTTCGTCGACCTCGATCGCGAGGTTCGTCGTGACGTGCTGGGTCCGTGGAGCTGGCCCACCCGGCGGCGGAGCCATGCTGCGTCCTTACCCGGGGGGGATAGCCCCAGGCACCGCCCTGAGGACAGCGCATCGGCACGTCAGGGGGAAAGCCGGGTGGGCCGATCCCCTCTCCGCTGGTGGGATGGTCGTCGACCACTGGTTCCGGGAGCGGAACCGCCGCAGGCCGCGGTCTGAGCGGTCCCTGACCGCTCAGGCAGCCTGAACAGCGAAGGGAACACCATGCATGGGTCAGGAACGCGCCGGCGAGGCCCACTTGTCCTGACCGGCCTGGCCGCGGTCCTCCTCGCCGCATCGACCGGGCTGACGGGGGCGGCGGCGAAGCCGCAGCAGGCCGATCCGCTCCAACAGCGGGTGGACGCGATCCACGACACCGGGGCCGTCGGTGTGTTCGCCGAGGTGACGTCACCGCGCACACGTGACAGCGCGCGCGCCGGGACGGCCGAGAGCAGCACCGGGAGGCCGATGCCGCACAACGGCAGGTTCCGGATCGGCAGCGCCACCAAGACCTTCACCGCCACGGTCGTGCTGCAACTCGTCGGCGAGGGACGCATGTCCCTGGAGGACACGGTCGAGCAGTGGCTTCCGGGAGTGGTCCAGGGCAACGGCAACGACGGCAGCTGGATCACCGTGCGGCAGCTGCTGCAGCACACCAGCGGGATCCGTGACGTCCTGCCGCAGATACCCGCGTTGAACAGCGCGGACGGCTATCGAGCCGAGCGGTTCCGCACCTACACCCCCGAGGAGCTGGTGGAGCTGGCGATGCGGCACCCGCCCCAATTCTCCCCGGGCGCCGGCTGGTCGTACTCCAACACCAACTACATTCTCGCCGCGATGATCATCCACGAGGTCACCGGCCGGAGTTGGGCACACGAGGTGAACGACCGGATCATCCGCCCGCTCGGCCTGGAGCACACCAGTACGCCCGGCACCTTCCCGTTCATCCTGGGCCCGCACGCCCAGGGCTACGCCGCGTTCGGACACCGACACCAGCATTGACGCCACGGCGCTCAATCCGAGCATGGCCGTCGGTTCCGGCTCGATCATCAGCACCACACACGACCTGAACCGGTTCTACACCGCACTGCTCGGCGGCCGTCTGCTGGCTCCGGCGCAGCTCGACGAGATGACGACCACCACGCCCGCGCCCGAGCTGGGCGTGAGGTATGGCCTCGGGCTGGGCGAGATCCCATTGCCCTGTGGCGGCAGCTACTTCGGACACCCGGGCGAACTGCTCGGCTATCACACCTGGGGTGGCGTCACCCGAGACGGCACCCGGACCGCCGTGGTGTACACCACCAGCGACGGCGGCCAGGACACCCAGCAGGCCATGAGCACACTCGTGGGCCGGGAACTGTGCCGGACCCGCTCCTAGTACTCCAGTCCGGTTCGGGATCCATATACGGAAACGTCCGGTGGGGACTACTCGGGCCGAGGCGAGACCGAGCGCGTGGCCAGGCCTATGACTGTCCGTTCGCACGCAATGGCTGCGTGAAAGGTTCCAGGCCCCGCCGAAAAGCCACCGACAACGGACCGACAGCCACCGATATGTGACCGACACCGTGGCCGGGGCCAGGTCAGGGTGGTGAGGAGCAGGCCGAGGCCAAGTGGCCAGGTGACGGGCGGAGCGCGGTGCGGGTTTTCGTCGGACTCGATGTGGCAGGCATGGGGCCGCCGGTACCCCGTTCGTGCCGTGCCATCGCCGCCGCCCAGCGGGTTGGCGGCGGGGTCAGGGGCGGGGCTTGTGGGCGAAGACCCATCGGTTGCCTGCTAGCGCGTCGTTGTGTTCGGGGTGTGGGCCGCGTCCGTGTTGGTGGGTGTACTCGAAGGGGGTGTGGACGGTCGTGGTCCAGCCCTTGCCCGCGAGGTCGCCCGTGGAGTCGGGGCGTGGTTCTCGGCTGAACAGGTTGAGCAGGTCGATGCCGATCTGGTGTTTCGTCGCGGTGTAGAGGGGGCTGTCGCGGTATTCGAGCAAGTCCTTGTCGAGTTTGACCTCGAAGGCCAGCGAGCTTCCTCCTGCGCTCAGCCGGTCCACCGTGTGGATGAGGTTCGTTTCGGAGGCGTTGGGGAGGTAGAACAGCAGCCCTTCGGCCAGCCAGGCGCTTGGTGCGGCGGGGTCGAAGCCGGCGTCGGTCAGTGCTGCGGCCCAGTCGGCGCGCAGGTCGACCGGGATCGGTACGCGGGCCGCTTTCGGGGTGGTCGGCAGTCCGCCGAGTACCTTGTGCTTGAACGCCAGCACGCCTTCCCTGTCGATCTCGAAGATCACACAGCCGGGAGGCCAATCGAGCCGGAACGCCCGTGCGTCCAACCCCGCCCCGAGCAGGACCACTTGGCGGGCTCCTCTCGCGCGTACCGAGTGGAGGAGGAAGTCGTCGAGGACCCTCGTGCGCAGGCCGAAGTACCGGGCGAAGCGTCCCCACAGGGGGTTCGCGTCTCCGTCCTCGACCTGGTGTATGCGCACCGGCCAGTCCGCGGAGGCCGGTGCGGCGTGCACGAAGTGCTCCGCGTAGATGTCTTGTGCCAGGCTGTCGTGGCGGTGGGTCTCGATCGCCCGGGCTGCGGCGACCATGAGAGCGGTCAGGCCGACACCCCCTTCCACGCCTTCCACACCGGTGTTGTGATGCGTTGTGTCGGTCATGGCTCATCGGCCCTTTCCCGCGGGAATCAGGACGGGTTTGACCACGCGGCCCGCGTCGCAGTCGCGTTCGGCTTGGTTGATGTCAGCGAGGGGGTAGGTGCGGATCAGCTGCTCGAAGGGGAACCGCCCGGCCTGCCAGAGCCTGGTCAGCCGAGGGATCAGCAGCCCCGGCACCGCGTCCCCTTCACAGATGTGGGAGATCCTCCGGCCCCGGTCCAAGGTCCCCGGTTCGAGTGGCAGCGGGGTGCGGAGGCGCGCTACGAGGCCGAGGTGGCCGGTCGGGCGCAGGGCCCGGAGGGCGTGGTTGATCAGCTGGGGGGAGCCGGTGGTGTCCAGCGCGTAGTGTGCACCGCCGTCGGTCAGGTGCTGGATGCGGTCGGGCAGGTCGGGCAGGTCGGCCGGTGCGGCGTGTAGCGGGATCGCGTGGAGCCGCTCGGCCAGGGCCAGCCGCTCGGGGTGCCGGTCGACGGCCACGGTCACCGCCCCGGCGGCGGTGGCCGCCATCACCGCGGCCAGGCCGACCGCTCCGGCGCCGTAGACCGCGACGGTGTCGCCGGGGCCGACGCCGAAGGAGTGGAAGACCGCTCCGGCGCCGGTGAGGAAGCCGCAGCCGAGCGGTCCGAGGAGTTCGATGGGCAGTGTGGGATCGACCCGGACGGCGTTGCGGGCGGGGACCATCGCGTATTCGGCGAAGGAGGACTGGCCGAACCACCGGGGGGCCAACGCGCTTCCGCCCGCGTCGGTGAAGCGCGCCGCGTGTTCCTCGCGTCCTCCGAAGAGGTTGAGCGTGGCGAAGGAGTCGCAATACGCGGGGGCCGCACTCATGCAGTTCCGGCAGTGGCCGCAGGAGTCGAAGCTCAGCACGACGTGGTCACCGGTGCTCAGGCCGGTGTCCGGGCCACCCGTCTCCACCACGATCCCGGCCCCTTCGTGGCCGAGCACCGCCGGGAGTGGTGAGCGGCCGGCCGAGTGCCGGACCGCGAGATCGGTCCGGCACATCCCGCAGCCCGCGATCTTCACCAGGATCTCGCCGTCGCCCGGCCCCGCGCGCAGCATCACCTCCTCGAGGGTGAACCGGCTCTCGTAGGAGCGCAGTACCGCCGCGGTGAACCTCATCCGTCACCCTTCAGCCGGGCGGTGCACGACGAACGGGCTGAGGTCCCCGTACAGCCCCCACGGCCTGCCCGCCACGCCGACACCGCTGTCCTTGCTGCCCGCGAAGGGCTGGGCGAGGGAGGTTTCGGCGTGGTGGTTGATCCACGCCGTCCCGCATTCCAGTCGGCCGGCCACCGCCTCGGCCCGGTCCAGGTCGGTCCCCATACCGAGCTGCCCAGCCCGAAGCCGGTGTCGTTGGCCGCTTCCACGGCGTCGGCTGCCGCGAGCAGCGCGGTGGTGCGGGCGGCGGGATCGGCGCGCCGGCGGCGCCAGGCCTGGTGGGCCCGGCCCACGATGGTGTCCAGCTCGTCCGGGCCCTGGTCGGGGGCCGCGTCGAAGTCCTCGCCCGTGGCCGGGTCGAGGACCGCGAAGCACCCGCCGTGGGTCCCGGGCGCCCGACGGGGCCGGGGTGTGGGCATGCCGGGCCTCAGCCCGCGGTGGCGACGGACGCCGCGTGTTCCCGGGCGTGCTGGTCCATCTCCGCCCGGAAGGCGGCCACCAGCTGCGGCTGGATCCTTCCGGCGTCGCGGTCGCCTCCTTCGCAGACCGCGCCGCGCACCCCCACGATGTCGGTGCCGATGCGGGTGAGCGCGCCGAGGTCCGCGGCCTTGACGCTGCCCGCGAGGGCGGCGAGCAGACCGGCCTCGTGCGCCTGCCGGACGAACTCCGCGCAGACGTCGGGCGGAACGTGGTCGAACAGCCGTGTCCCGTCCTTGACCGCGGTGTCGAGCATGGCCGCATCACAGCCGGAGCGGCGGGCGATGTCGGGCAACGCGAGCGGGTTGACGCAGCCGATCCGGTGGGCGTCGGCGTAGCCGGAGGCGACGACGAACGCCTCCGGCTGGTAGTCCTTCACGGCCCGGACGACCCCGCGCATGACGTCGATGGCCTGTTCGGGTGTGGTGCATCCGTAGAGGCCGACCTTGATGTAGGTGGCTCCGGAGACCGCCGCGCCCAGCGCCGCCTGGGCCACCGTGCCGGGCTTGTACGGGACGTCTCCCACGGTGGCGGAGACCGGCTTGTCCGCCGGGACCGCGTCGCGGATCTGCCGGATGACCCAGGGGAAGTTCGCGCCGAGCGAGCCCTCGTCGGGTTTTTTGACATCGACGATGTCGAGGTGTTCCGCCGCCTTTGCGCAGTCGAGGGCCTCCTCGACGCTGTCCGGGGAGATGAGAAGCAACAACGTGGATTCCTTCCACCGCATGCCCTCTGCCCAGGGGGCAGGTGTGCGGAGTCGTGTGGATCACGCGCGGTCCGCTCATCATTGCCGCGTCCCGTGGCCCAGGGGAGGGCGCACAGAGTCCGGACGGGTCATTGCCATGACGTTCCACGCCCCCGGCGCAGCGTCCACGCCGGTCCGAATCAGCCGCCCGCAGGCGCACCCGTTGATGAGGCCACCGACACTCACAGGCCCTGTCCGGAGCAGCACACCGACACGGCGATCGAGGCTATGCGCGCTGCGCTGATTGCCGAATGATCAGGTCGGTCAGCAGGGCCAGCGGAGGCCAGCTGTCGCGCCCCCGGCGGGCGACGGCGAAGGCGCGCAGGACAACGTCCGGCGCGGTGAGCGGCACCAGATGGACACCGGGCAACGTGGAGGTGCCCATCGGCAGCAGCCCTACGCCCATTCCTGCCGCGATCATGCCCTGGACGAGGTCGAGGTTGTCCGCCTGGTGAGTGAGGTGGGGGGTGAAGCCGGCCATGGAGGCGAGTGTCCGAATGACGGTCTCGTCACCGGTGTTGCGCGAGTTGCCGATCCAATCCGCCGTGCGGAACCAGCGGAAGACCTCCGGGGCGCCCGGTGCTGAGGGACGGGCGGCGCGGTCAGGGATGCCCAGACCCCAGGGAGCGGTCCACAGTGGGGTGACCGCGACCGCGGGGTCCGGCTCGGCCGGTGCCAGGTTGTAGTCGTAGGTGAGCGCGAGGTCGGCCTCGTCGTTCGCCAGCAGATGGAGGGCTTCGGCGGGTTCGTGTTCGCGGACCAGGATGCTGAGCTGAGGATGGCTGGTGGACAACCTGCTGATGATGGGCAGCAGTTGGGCTCGGATAGCCGTGGCGAAGCCTGCCACGCGCACCGTGCCGGTCGGCGGGGCGTCGGGACTCAAGTCCCGCCGTGCGGCCTCGACCGCCGCAAGGATGGTCACGGCGTGTTCCGCCAGACGACGGCCCGCCGGCGTGAGCCTGACCCTGCGCCCATGCGGCTCGATCAGTGCCGTGCCCATGTCCTGAGCCAAAGCGGCGATCTGTTGAGAGACCGTCGAGGTGGTAGCGCCGGTGGCCTCGGCCACGGCGCGCATCGAGCCTCGCCGGGCCAGCTCGGCCAGCATCTGCAGGCGACGTGTTTCCATCCGGCCCATTGTCCATGAATGCCGAACGAATCATTCGGGATCGACACGTGGACGTGAACGGTGTCGAGGATCTGTACTGGAGCCCATGAACGCTCCCGAACCGCCTGATGCTCGTCCTTCCCATCGCCCGCGCCATGCCGGCGCCGGGGCCGGTCTCCTCATGGCTGCCACTTCGATGTGCACCGTGCAGCTCGGATCGGCTCTGACGGTTCCGTTGTTCGGACAGCTCGGCGCGCTGGGAACCGCGGGGCTGCGCCTGGGCTGGGCGGGGCTGATTCTGCTGGTGGCCATCCGTCCCCGGCCTCGTGATTTCACCTCCCGGGACCTTCTCGCCTGCATGGGGCTCGGCCTTGTGACCGCCGGAATGATGGTCTTCTTCATGCTGGCGATCGCCCGCCTCCCGCTGGGGACCGCAAGCGCACTGGAATTCTTGGGACCGCTCACCGTCTCCCTCTTCGGGCCGAGGAAGGGACGCCTCGTCTGGGCGGCCGCGGCGGCGACGGGCGTCGTACTGCTGACCGAGCCCTGGCACGGCGGCGCCGACCTCGTGGGGGTAGGGAGCGCGCTGCTCGCCGCGGGGTGCTGGGCCGCGTACATTCTGCTGACCCAACGGGTCGGTGATCGCGTCACCGGCCTGAAAGGACTGGCCGTCTCCATGCCGGTCGCCGCGGTGGTGGGGCTGGCCGTCGCCGCCCCGGACCTCGCCGAACGCCTCGCGTGGACACCGCTGTGGACCATGCTGGCTCTGGCGGTGCTCAGCCCCGTCATCCCCTTCGCCCTCGAGTTTCTCGCCCTGCGTCATCTGACCACGTCCGCGTTCGGCACTCTGATGAGCCTTGAGCCCGCCATCGCCCTCATGGTCGGTCTCCTCGTTCTCGGCCAGCGCCCCGGGGTGGCCGCGACACTCGGCCTGGTTCTCGTGGTCGTGGCCAGTGTCGGTGCCACCCGCGCCGGTGTCCGTCCCGCGGCATCCTCCAACCAGGCACCGGCTCGCCGGTATGAACCTGCCCCGGAGCCCGTACAAGGCGATCAGGACCGGGCCGCCGTCTGCCAGGGCAGCCGGCCGCTGTGACGCATGGGGAGGAGGCCCCGCCAAGCCGGACCGGCGGGGCCTCCAAGGCCTCAGATCATGAGCAGCAGCCGCGTGTGCGGTACCAGTTTCCGGTTCACGCTGGTGCTCTGCACGAATATCGTGAAGTCGTCGTTGCGGTCCGGATTGACGCGAACTTCCGTGTCCGGCAGGCCGAGCAGGGATCGCGCCTCCGGCCCCGTGTACACCCGGTCCGTCTTCTTCTCCAGCACCGCGATCTGCTTCCGCGCCTGGATTTTCTCCGACTTGCTCAGCTGATAGAACGCACAACCGGTACGGAAAGTGTGCCCGCATTCGATGACCCAGTCCCGGATCGCCGCTTCGCGGGCCACCGGAATCAGCTGGTATTCCGACGGGTCCACCGGTGTGAGGCCGGCTGCCTTGATGGTGTCCTTGTTGACCGCCTCCGCGCCCGTGGAGAACACCGCCCGCGATCCCCGAATGCCCTGGGCCCGGCCCATCATAAAGTTCTCGGTGGCCTGCTGGATAACCTGCCCTGCCTCCTCCAGGCCCTGTGTGCTCGTGGCATCCCAGATGGCGATGTTGTCCTTCGGGAAGCCGCACTGCATGGCCTCGCGCTTGCCCATCTGGTCCGGCACAAGGACGGCCAGCGTCCAGTTGTCCTCCTGTGACCCCATCATCTTGGCCACGGCCTGGACCAGTTCACGCGGGTTTTTGGTAAGGGCATCCGGGCAGCGATGACTTGCGTTCTCCTGGCCGTCCGTCAGCACGAACGTCAGGAAGCTGTGGTCGCCGTACAGTTGAGCGGTCTGCGCGAGCTCCCGCTGCGACTTCAGTGTGGCCGCCAGCAGAGCCGTCATTCCCCCGACCCGGTAAAGCTGCTTCAGGGACGGCATCCGCAGCACGTCCTTGTCGTAGATGACGCACTCCACCTTGTCCGCGAAGACGTACACCGTGACGCGGGTTTCCTGGTCCAGTTCCTTCGATCGGCGAGCCAGATACGCAATCTGCTGGTCGGCGACTTCGACAACCTTGCCGCTCAGGTGTGACATGGACGAACTGGCATCCAGCACGAGAGCAACGTGATTGATGTAGTTCTGGTTTCCGGACATGACCGCTCCCCCTTTTTTTCCCTGTCGATGCTCCTACCTTCTCACCCACCACTGACAATCGATCGAGGTGACTTCAGAGTTCGACGTGGCTGCGGCCGGCGGGCACCTTCCGTTCGCGGGAGCCGCCGCCCCGCCCGGGGACCTCGACGCGGGCGGGTCCGCCGGCGTTGATGTCGAAGGAGGCACCGGAGGCGCGGAGCACGAAATCGCGGACCGCGACGCGGGCACCGGTTGCCCGGAACACGGTCCGGCCGTCCCGGACGAGCGCGGTCCTGTCCGGTCCGGCGGTGACGGTGCAGGTGGTCCCCGCAGCTGTACGTTGGCGACCGTATTGGTGCCGGGCAGCCCGAGACCGCCGAACATGAGGGCCGAAGGGTCACCGTCCCAGGGGTTGTCGGAGATGAGCTCGTGCAGGCCCTGTACCGCCATCGCGTTGGACCAGGAGTAGGTGCGCCAGGCGGTGTCGACGGCGGAGGCCATGACGGACTGGCCGGGGACGGGGTCGAAGGACTCGGGGAATCAGTTCTCCTTGTCCCAGGCGTCGAGGTACATCGCGGTGCTCCGGGCGGCGAACCGGCCGGCGGCGTCGTCGAAGCCGTACCGCTTGACGCCGTCGTACACGGTGGCGTTCATCGGTGGCCACACGGCGCCCTTCCACTGCTCGGGGGCGGAGTCCTCGCCGTACTTGTCGAACCCGCGCGCGACAGCCGCCCCACCGCCTACTGGTACCGGAACGGTCCCGTCACCCCCGACCTGGTGGATCGCCAGCTTGCCGACCTCCGGTCCAAGGGTGCGCGACTCCGTTACCTCCACCACCGGCCTCGCCCGCGGCGCCGCGGTCACCGCCTCCGAGAGCAACACGGTCCGCAAGACCTGG
This sequence comes from Streptomyces sp. 5-10, assembly GCF_014712245.1. Classification (NCBI taxonomy): domain Bacteria; kingdom Bacillati; phylum Actinomycetota; class Actinomycetes; order Kitasatosporales; family Streptomycetaceae; genus Streptomyces; species Streptomyces sp. 5-10. The sequence goes on along the minus strand of NZ_JACVYG010000003.1, from coordinate 3,479 downwards.
GAACCCGCCCTGGCCGTGGACGGCCTGACCAACAGCGCCCTGCAGACCGCAGCGGGTTACTCCAGCGGGGCACACCCCGGCGCCGACGTCTCCGGCGAGCCCATCACCCTCACTCTCGACCTGAAGACGGCGAAGACCTTCGACGAGCTGGCGCTCTACCCCACCCGCGGCGGCGGCAGCGAGACCTGGCACCCGCGCTTCGGCTACCACGGCTTCCGCTACCTCGAACTCAAGGGTGTGCCCGACAGTGCCACCGTCACCGTGCGAGGCGAGGTCCTGCGCACCGACAACACCTCGGCCGGCGACTTCACCAGCTCCGACGCGCTGATCAACGACATCCACTCCCTGAGAGGCACTGATGGCGCGTTCACATTGCGCCATGTCTCGCACCTCGCTTTCCGGCCAACTCGTCAGTTCGGTCCCTGCCGAACCTGGGTCATCACGGTCATGGCGATGGGGATCTCTTTACCGCGATGGGGATCACTTGACCGCTCATGGGGAACTAACGCGGGCAGTCGACTCGGAGCCGGCCACTACTTCCGCCATAAATTAAAATACAGATAAATGCCTGGTGAATGTTGATTAAAAGAGCCGCCGGGAAGTGGGGGTAGTCCATGAGGAATGTGCTGGCCAGAACCTCGTGGATGGAGTGTCGAGCGCATCCATTTTGTCCCGATTCGCGCATCAATGTATGACTCAAGGTTTTATTGCCTGAGCCTTGACCGCTATCGACTGGGCCTCCTACTTTTTTGCCGCCGGATTGAGGCGTTCCACCTGATTCGGGGAACGGGGAACGTCTGCCGCAAAAATCAAGAAGAGGATGCGATGAAGAAGATCTCAAGGCCGTCTGGGGCCTCACTTTTGCCAACGAGGCAAAGGTGGGCGGGGCAACCGTCGGCTCGCCTCGTGTAAAGGGCCGGATGGCCCTGTAAAACGCGACCATGTGGCCCAATCGATATGAGATGAATTCGGGATAAGGGGATTCCGCAATGACAGGGACGGAGGCGGCACGCATGGCCCTACCGCAGGGGCGCAGGAGCAGCGAAGTCAGTCGGCTGTTGCGGTGTGGTTTCTCTGACGTCTCGGTCGCGCGGCGGCTGCTGGACGCGCCTGAGCTGGCCGGGGTGTGCAGCGGTTCGGTGTTGCTGGAGGGGCTGGGGGCGACTGCCGATCCTGATCTGGCGTTGCGTGGACTGGTGCGGCTGGTGGAGGCGCTTCCGGAGGTTCCGGAGACTTCGGAGATATCAGAGATTCCGGGGGACGGGGGCGACAAGGAGCGCATCGACTCGCGGCAGGCGCTGCTGGACGCGCTGATCACCGACGGGCCGCTGCGTGACGGGCTGCTGGGGGTGCTGGGGGTGTCCGAGGCACTGGGCGATCATCTGGCCCGGCATCCGCGGCACTGGCAGGCGCTGGTGACGGACAAGGCGGCGGACCTGCCTCCGACCACCCGCGACTTCGAGCGGGCGCTGGCCGAGGGGGTCTGGGGCGAGCCGGGGGCGGGACTGCCGCGGCCGGACGCGCTGCGGGTGGCGTACCGTCGTGCGCTGCTGGCCATCGCCGCGCGCGATGTGTGCGGCACCATCGATGTCACCCAAGTCGCCGCCGAGTTGACGGACTTGGCGACGGCGACACTGCGCGCCGCGCTGCAGATCGCGGCGGAGGAACGGCCCGAGGAGGCCGCGTCCTGCCGGCTGGCGGTGATCGGTACGGGACAGTGCGGCGGGCGCGAGCTGAACTATGCCTCGGACGTGGACGTCGTCTTCGTCGCCGAGGCCGTGGACGGGACGGAGGAGGCCAAGGCGGTGCGGGCGGCCACCCGGCTGGCCTCCCGGCTGACGCGGATCTGCTCGGACGTCACGATCGAGGGCACCATCTGGCCGGTCGACGCCGACCTCCGGCCGGAGGGGCGCGACGGCCCGCTGGTGCGGACGCTCTCCGGCCATCTGGCGTACTACCAACGGCGGGCCGGGATCGGGGAGTTCCAGGCGCTGCTGAAGGCCCGGCCGGTGGCGGGGGACAGCGCGCTCGGGAAGGCGTATGTGGACGCGGTGGGCCCATTGGTGTGGCGGGCGGTGGGGCGCGAGGACTTGGTGTCGTACGTGCGGCAGGTGTGCCGTTGTGCGGTGGGGGACATCCCCGGCGGGGACATCCCCGGCGTCGGGGCCGACCGCGAGCTGAAGCTGGGCACCCGGGGCCTGCGGGACGTCGAGTTCACCGTGCGGCTGTTGCAGTTGGTGCACGGCCGGTCGGATGAGTCGCTGCGCGGGGGTACCACGCTGGAGGTGCTCGCGGCGCTGGCGGCGGGTGGCTACGTGGGCTGTTCGGACGCGGCCGCGCTGAGCGAGGCCTATCGCTTCCTGCGTTCGGTGGAACAGCGTACCCAGCTGTACCTGCTGCGCCGTACCCGTCGTGTACCGCGGGACGAGGCGGATCTGCGGCGGCTGGGGCGCTCGCTCGGCGCCGTCTACGGCTGGGACCGTCATGCCGATCCGGTGAGCGAGCTGGGTGCGGCGTGGCGACGGTACGCGCGTGAGGTGCGGCGGCCGCATGTGAAGCTGTTCTTTCGACCGCTGTTGGACGCGGTGGCCCGGCTGGAGTCCGGCCGGGTCCGGTTGAGCCGGCAGGCGGCGGAGCAGCGGCTGGAGGCGCTGGGGTACGCGGACCCGGCCGCCGCTCTGCGTCATGTGGAGGCCTTGGCGTCCGGGGTGACCCGTAAGGCGGCGATCCAGCGGACGCTGCTGCCCGTGCTGCTGGGCTGGTTCGCCGACTCCGCGGACCCGGACGCCGGGTTGCTGGGCTTGCGGAAGGTGTCGGACGCGCTGGGCAAGACGCCGTGGTACCTGCGGCTGCTGCGCGACGAGGGCGCCGCCGCGGAGAACCTGGCCCGGGTGCTGTCGGCCGGGCGGCTCGCCCCGGATCTTCTGCTGCGCGCCCCCGAGGCGGTGGCCGTGCTGAGTGCCCCGGAGGGGCTGCGGCCACGCGGCCGGGCCCATCTGGAGCAGGAGGTGCTGGCCGCGGTCGGCCGCGCCGACGGCGCCGAGCAGGCACTGGCGGTGGTGCGCGGGGTGCGGCGGCGCGAGATGTTCCGTACGGCGGCCGCGGATGTGATCGCGAGCGCGCGGCTGTTGAACGAGGTGGCCCAGCCGACCGTGAGCTGGCCGCCGCCGGGCGGCTGCGGCGCCCCGGCCATCCCGCCGACGGCGCGCTTCCCGCGCGGCGTGCGGCCCGCGGTGGAGGTGCCCAGCGCGCTGCGCGACTGCGCGCCCCACCTTCCGGTCCGCCTCTCGAACCGTACGGCGCTGCCCGAGGAGCCCGCCGGTCCGGGGGCGCTGGTCGACATGGTCGGTGACGCCCTCTCCGATCTGAACGCCGCGACCCTCGCCGGGGCCCTGCGCGCCGCCGTCCGCGACACCTGGGGCGATGAGCTGCCCACCCGCTTCGCCGTCATCGGCCTCGGCCGCTTCGGCGGCCATGAG